>UQWP01000067.1 GCA_900544825.1 uncultured Prevotella sp.
GGCGTGATGGCGTAGGACTGAGCCAGGGACAGAAGCAGCGCATCCTGATAGCGAGGGCTGTTTATAAGAATCCTGACTATATCTTCCTGGACGAGGCAACCAACTCGCTAGATGCCAACAACGAGCGTAATATCGTGGAGAACCTGGACAAGTTCTATCAAGGCAAGACGGTTGTCATTGTGGCGCATCGCCTGAGCACGGTGAAGAATGCCGACCAAATCGTGGTCCTTGACCAGGGAAAGGTGGTTGAGGTTGGCAACCATGAATCTTTGACCGCCAAGCGAGGGGCATATTATAATCTTGTGAAGAATCAGTTGGAATTGGGAAACTAAATTGTTGTAGTTCATATACCCATATAAAAAGCGAAGTCCCACCGTGGTACGCATCGTTGAGAGGCGTACCACGGTGGGATTTGTTGCTGCAAAAATACGCTTTTAATTTGAAACCTACACATCTATGTTGCTAAGTCCGGGTTTAGCATTCCTCTACTTTCCAAAGATCGTTACTTTTATATATAATAGCAATCTTGTGTATTGGCTTGCCGCTCATCATCTGTGGCAATCTTGCGTCTCGCGCATATTGGTCTAATTGCGCCTTTGCTTCTTCTAAAGCCTTCATGCCTTCCTCATCAGTATCGCCCGACTTCAGGTATTTCAATTCCAAGAGATAAGCATGCGCTACCTCTGGGAAACGGGTAAGGTCTGGAATCATCGTCAAGTCGCAATAGCCACCATTCAGTTCCATCTCTTGGATAATATAATAGTAGCCGCTATGGTTGAGATAGGCTGCGATGAAACCCTGCAGGTTGCGTTCAGCCTGGATGCTGGAGTGGAGGCTGGTGCAATTCTTATAACCTTCGGCGATATACTCGATGGCAGGTTTGATGTCGCCATCCAATGCCATCACATCGTATTGGTCGGCAAGATGGTTGTTGTTGATCTTTGAAACGGAATCGTACTCATCCAATACATAGTCATAGTATTGGCGGCGTACATTCTCGTTAGGGATTCCTAGCTTCACTCTTCTGCCACGCTTGCCGATGATGGTCAGCATACCGTAATAATAAAGCAGGCTAGGGAAGAGGGCTGGATCTATCAGGGCTTCCGCAGGGAAGCTCTCTCGCAGTTCTGCCCAAATGTATCCTTGGTTGATGATTTCCTTCAGCACGCTCTTGCGGTCGCCCTGCAACTTGTCTAAGAAGATAATCTTCTTCATCTTGGCATAGTCGGTCATGGTGTTCGGATCAATCATCTCTTCCGGAGCCTTTCCGAAACGGATATAGTTGCGGAGATAATAGATTACCATATCCGAATTGAACATCTTTGGGTCTGTGTCCAAACTGTCCTTTGCGAAACAATAGTTGTCATACCAAGGCTTCATGTCTGTAATCAGCTGGTCGGTGGGAACCTTGATAAGACCTACTTCTCTGTAATATTCTATCATCTCTCGCACCTCGTTCTCGCTGAATCCCAGCATCATATTGAACATCGGGTCCATGGATAGGTTGGTTCCGATGTTATAGCCGCTGTTGAGGTCATTCACCGTTACAGGACTTACGCCCATCATCAGGATACGATGGAACATTCCCTTGAATAGCTTGAAGAAATCACGATAGAATCCCTGTGTATGGGTCAAGGCATGATATACGGCTTCGCCCTCATTGCTCAAGACATTGTTGGTGAAGTTGTCGTACTCGTCGATGATGAGATAGAGTTGTATGCTTTTGGCATTCGCCCAGACGTTTATCAGGTTCAATTTCTGTGCTGCATCCTTAGCTGCCTTAAACTCTTCTAAGAAAGAAGGCTGATAATACTTGGCGTATTTTTCTGCAAAACCATTCAGCACGGTTTCGCAATAGGCATTAAAGTTCTTCTCCAGTCCGTCTTTTCCGGCAGCTGCCTTAGAGAAGTCGAAGAACAGTACCTGATATTTACCTTGTTTTTCTGTGGGTTGTTTTTCTATCCAGGTATCTTTGAATGTGGTATGAAACGAGTCTTTCTTCTCGATGTCGTAGTATGCCTGAATCATGGTAAGGAATACGCTTTTGCCAAAACGGCGTGGGCGGATGAGATAGAGAAAGTCGCCTGCTTCCTCCATCTTGGGTATAAACATCGTCTTGTCTGTCAGAAATCTGTTCTGATTCTGAATCCAAGTAAAGTCGGCTATGCCGTAAGGTAATCTCTTGTAATCCATACGCTTCAAAGTTTATTTGGGGCAAAGTTACAACAATTTATTGAATGCCGCAAGTTTTTTGAGAGAAATCTGATGGACTAGTGTTCCATCCCACATTTCTGTCGTTTTATGTTAGCCGCCTAATCTGTGTAATGCTTTGCATATTTCGGAATATGGCTTATACTTTTGCGAATCATCCTTTATACAAAATGACTCAATGTTTGCAGAATTTGGAACATTTTTCTGCTGTTTCGCAGAAAAATGTTTCCTTTGCAGCCGTAAAAAGATAAAATTAAAAGAATTATGGCAGAAAATAGACAAGAATTGAACCGCAACTTGGCTCAGATGCTCAAGGGTGGTGTGATTATGGATGTAACAACTCCAGAACAGGCAAGAATCGCAGAGGCTGCAGGTGCATGCGCAGTAATGGCTTTGGAACGTATTCCTGCTGATATCCGTGCAGCAGGTGGTGTTTCTCGTATGAGCGACCCTAAGATGATTAAGGGTATCCAGGAGGCTGTTTCTATCCCTGTAATGGCTAAGTGCCGTATCGGTCACTTCGCTGAGGCTCAGATTCTTCAGGCTATCGAAATCGACTATATCGACGAGAGCGAGGTGCTCTCTCCAGCAGATAACGTTTATCACATCGATAAGACTCAGTTTGACGTACCATTCGTTTGTGGTGCCAAGAACCTGGGCGAGGCGCTCCGCCGTATCGCTGAGGGTGCTACCATGATCCGTACCAAGGGTGAGCCTGGAACAGGTGATGTGGTTCAGGCTGTTACCCACATGCGTATGATGCAGAGCGAAATCCGCCGCCTGGTTTCTATGAGCGAGGATGAGCTTTATGAGGCTGCCAAGCAGTTGCAGGCTCCTTACGACCTGGTGAAGTATGTTCACGAGAACGGCAAGTTGCCAGTGGTTAACTTTGCTGCCGGTGGTGTGGCTACTCCAGCTGATGCTGCCCTGATGATGCAGCTCGGTGCTGAGGGTGTATTCGTAGGCTCTGGTATCTTCAAGAGCGGTAACCCTGCTAAGCGTGCGCAGGCTATCGTGAAAGCTGTTACCAATTACAATGACCCTAAGATGCTGGCTGAGTTGAGCGAGGACCTTGGCGAGGCAATGGTAGGTATCAATGAGCAGGAGATTGCTTTGCTCATGGCTGAACGTGGAAAGTAGAAAAATGAGAATAGCTGTATTAGCTTTACAAGGCGCTTTTGCTGAGCACAGACAGAAACTGGCTCAGCTGGGCGTGGATAGTTTTGAGGTTCGCCAGTTGAAGGATTGGGACCAGCCGAAGGATGGCTTGATTATTCCGGGTGGTGAGAGTACCACCCAGGCGAAGCTCTTGAATGAACTGGGATTGATGGAGCCTGTGAAGGAGGCGATTGCTGCAGGATTACCTGTTTATGGTACTTGTGCCGGCTTGATTCTTCTTGCAAAGAAGATTGAGGGTGAGCCTAGCCAGCGCATTGCTTCCATGGACATCACGGCTTTGAGAAATGCCTACGGTCGCCAGTTGGGCAGTTTCTACATCGAGGCTCCGATGAAGGGCATCGAGGGAAATATCCCAATGACTTTCATCCGTGCCCCTTATATTAAAGAGGTGTGGGGAGATGCTGAGGTTTTGGCGGAGGTAGATGGTAAGATTGTGGCTGCCCGCCAGGGCAAGCAGCTCGTTACCGCCTTCCATCCGGAATTGAACGAAAGCCTGGAGATTCATAAGTATTTTCTAGGGATGTGCAAGGAGTAGGCTTCATCCTATGTTGAAACTTACTTCGATGGCTGATGAAATAGGCTTCATCGGCACATGAAGCTATATAGCAAAGTATCTTAGGATACATTGCCAAGTATCTTAAGATACATGAGCAAGTATCCTAAGATACTTTTTTGTTCTTCTTTATATCCTTGAAATCAATTTTTCATGGCGCATTCAAATTTCTTATAACAACTCAGGAAGCTGGAAGAGCTTCACGCTGTTGCTGCCCTTGATGAGGATGTAATGGTCGTGAGGCTGGTTCGCCTTGAGCGCTTCCTTCACTTCCTCTACATTCTGGAACTTGCGGTAGCTGCATGGAATATCCTTGAACTCATCGCCTACCAGCCATACATTCTCCAGGCCGGCTGCCTGCAACTGATCTACTACCTTCTGATGCTCCTCGTGGCTCACTTCGCCGAGCTCGCCCATCTGTCCGAGAATCGCCATCTTATGAGGCACATCCATCACGCGGAAGTTCTCTATGGCGGCTGCCATGCTCGATGGGTTGGCATTGTAGGCATCTACCACCAGCTTGTTGTGCGCCGTCTCTTCCAACTGCGAACGGTTGTTGCTTGGGATGTAGTTCTCCAGAGCATGATCTATCTGCTGAGGCTTCACATCGAAATGAAGACCGATGGTGATGGCGGCAAGCATGTTGTCGATATTGTAGGAGCCGATGAGATGCGTCTGAACCTCATGCCAGTCGAAACTTTCTGTGCGCCAGCGGAACTTCAGGAATGGAGCACAGGAGATGACTTCTCCCCATACATCGCAGTTTTCATCCTTGCCGTAGGTGATGAGGCGGTTGATATTGCGCTGCTCTGCCATCTGTATCAGGTGCTCGTTGTCGGCATTGATGAAGACGAGGGCATCATTGGCTGCGAGGTAATCATAGAGTTCTCCCTTGGTCTTCTTCACGCCTTCGAAGCTTCCGAACCCCTGCAGGTGGGCACGCCCCACATTGGTAATCATACCGCAGGTAGGCTCCACGTATTCCACGAGTTTCCGGATGTCGTCTGGATGGGAAGCACCCATCTCAACAACGGCAATTTCATTCTCTGGTGCCAGACGGAAGAGGGTCTTTGGTACGCCTACATCATTATTGAAGTTACCCTGGGTGAACATCACGTTGAACTTCTCGCCGAGAACGGCAGAGACGAGTTCCTTGGTGGTGGTCTTGCCGTTGGTTCCGGTGATTCCCACTATGGGAATCTCGAAGTGGCGGCGATGCTCACGGGCTAGTTCCTTGAAGGTGGTGAGGCAGTCCTCTACGAGGATGTAGCGCTCGTCGCCCTCCTTGGCATACTCTTTTTCATCTACAATTACATAGGCACAGCCTTTCTCCAAAGCCATGTCGGCAAACTTGTTGCCATCAAACGATGCGCCCTTCAAAGCCAGGAAGATACTGCCCTTTGGGCAGTCGCGGCTGTCAGTGGTAATCACTGGGTGCGCTTGGTAAATCTGATAGAGTTCTGAAATATCCATTGTCTATAACTATTATTTTGAGTGCAAAAGTAATCTAAATTGTGGACATAACAAACAATTTTCCCAAAAAAAGATGGTTATCTCGAATATTCTTTCTATTTTTGCAGAAATATTCGATGAATCTTTAGAAAGTGAGGTCGGAATGGGTATCAGAGATGAAAGAGAAAAAGTGAAAGTGAGGAAAGAAAAGCTTGGTGGCTATTTCTTCAGTTTATCCCAGTTGACGTTTACTGGAACTGGGGTTGGAGGTTTCTTGCCGTTGCTGAAAGGTGAAGCTACGGTCGGTGATGTCTCTGTGTTAATTTTTGGTGTTTTGGCTACAGCTGTTTTTGCAGGTATAGCTAATAAGATTTTAAAATATTGATTATATGAGTTATTTAGCATTATTTTTTCTGATTTGCTGTATCGTCGGTGGAAGTTTTTTAGCTTGGTTATATACAAAACCAGGTGAGAAATGGTTGAAAGATTTGTAAAATGTTAAGCTATGGAAGTTTACAATGGACTATTGTTTTTCTTTGTGGTTGGAACAATCATAAGTGGATGTTTTCTTGCCTGGACTTACACTAAGCCAGGTAAAAAGTGGCTTAAAGAATTGTAGAATTATGAGCTATTTGGCATTGTTCTTTATGATAACTTCTATTGTTGTTATTGCTCTTATAGCTTGGAGTTACACCAAGCCTGGCGAGAAATGGTTGAAAGAGTTATAATCCGATGGAATATACAGTTAATATCAAGGGGCGCTTGATGGATTTAAGTACCCCTCAGGTGATGGGCATCCTGAACGTTACGCCCGACAGCTTCTACTCTGGCAGTAGAAAGCAGACAGAAATGGAGATAGCTCAGAGAGCTAATCAAATCATAGAAGAAGGTGGAAGCATCATTGATGTGGGCGCTTTCTCCACCCGTCCCGGTGCCGATGAAGTATCGGAAGAGGAGGAGGGAAGACGCCTGAAGTTCGCTCTCGACATCGTTCGCAGGGAGCAACCGGATGCTGCCGTCTCCGTAGATACCTATCGCCCTACCTTGGCACGCAAGTGTATCGAAGAGTGGGGAGCCGATATCATCAACGATGTATCAGAAGGTGGAATCACTGGCATCGCCAATGTACCGCTGGAGCAGAGACAGGAGGAATATCCTGAAATGTTCCGGGTGGTGGGCGAACTGAGGGTACCTTATATATTAATGTCGGTGCAGCCAACGCTTGCAACGATGATGAAGGGCTTTGCCAGAGAAGTGCAGCAGTTGCGCGACCTGGGCGCCAAGGACATCATCCTCGATCCGGGCTTCGGCTTCGGCAAGAATCTCATCCAGAATTATCAGATTTATAACGAAATGGAGAAGTTGAACGTGATGGAACTTCCGGTGCTCGTAGGTATCTCCCGTAAGAGTATGATCTACAAGCTGCTGGGAGGAGATGCCACTACATCGCTCAATGGAACCGCAGTGCTCGATACCATCGCCCTGATGAAGGGAGCCAGCATCCTCCGTGTTCACGACGTGAAGGAAGCGGCTGAGGCGGTACGCATTGTTGAAGCAATGAAGGAGGGTGGAAAATGATAGCATTCGGAATCAAGGACGTCATCGATATATTCCTGGTAGCCTCGCTGCTCTTCTACGTTTATCGACTGATGAAGGAATCCCGCTCACTGAACATCTTCGTGGGCATCATGCTTTTCGTGCTGATCTGGCTCTTCGTGAGTCAGGTACTCGAAATGCGTCTGCTGGGTTCTATCCTGGATAAGTTGGTGAGTGTGGGAGTCATCGCCCTTATCGTCATCTTCCAGGAAGATATCCGCCGGTTTCTCTACGAGATTGGCTCGCAGAAAAGTATGCGCCGACTGGTGCGCTTCTTCCACTCCAGCAAGGAGAGTCAGAAGGAGGCAAACAAGGAGACGATCATGCCTATCGTGCTTGCCTGCATGAGCATGGCGAAGAAATATGTGGGTGCCCTCATCGTAATAGAGCGCGGTGTGCCTCTGAAGGATATCATGGATACTGGTGAGGAGATAGATTCTAAGATCAACCAGCGATTGATAGAGAACATCTTCTTCAAGAATTCGCCTCTGCACGATGGTGCCATGGTGATCAGCAACAAGCGAATCATGGCAGCAGGCTGTATCCTCCCCGTGAGTCACAACCTGGATATTCCTAAGGAACTGGGACTTCGCCACCGTGCCGCCCTGGGTATTTCGCAGAGCAGTGATGCCATCGCCGTCATCGTTTCGGAAGAGACGGGACGAATCAGCGTTGCCATCAAGGGCGAGTTCAAACTTCGCCTTTCTGCGGAGGAGTTGGAGAGCATCCTGACACAGGAAATGCTGTAAAGTGAAGCACGTAAACCTTTACGATAATGATTATCTCCAGTTTTAGCTTTTTTTACACATTTTAATGGGGATTATTTCAAAATAAATATGTACTTTTGCAAAGTCGATATGGCAAAACGGCAAAAAACAAGCCGTAGCTCTTTATTAGATTGACAAATCTACTATCGAAGATAACAAAATTATATAAATAAAGAAATAAAATGGATTTATTACAGCAAATCGTAGCTCGCGCTAAAGCTGACAAGCAGCGCATCGTGCTCCCTGAAGCAGAAGAGGAGCGTACATTGAAAGCAGCCGATAAAGTTCTGGCTGATGATCTCGCAGACATCATCCTCATCGGTAACCCTGCCAACATTAAGAATCTCGCTGCACAGTGGGGTCTTAACAACATCGACAAGGCTACTATCGTTGATCCACAAAACAACCCTAAGACTGAGGAGTATGCTGAGAAGCTCGCTGAACTTCGCAAGAAGAAGGGCATGACCATAGAGCAGGCTCGTGAACTCGTAACTAAGAATAACCTCTACCTCGGTTGCATGATTATCAAGACAGAGGGTGCTGATGGTCAGATTTCTGGTGCATTGAGCACAACTGGCGATACTCTTCGTCCAGCTCTCCAGATTATCAAGTGTACTCCAGGTATCACTTGCGTAAGTGGTGCTATGTTGCTCATCTCAGACCAGAAGCAGTATGGTCAGGATGGCGTAGTGGTAATGGGTGACGTTGCTGTAACTCCAAACCCTACAGCAGACCAGCTTGCTCAGATTGCCTATACTACAGCTCATACAGCTCAGTCAGTAGCTGGTATTGCTGATCCTCAGATTGCCATGCTGAGCTTCTCAACAATGGGTAGTGCCAAGGATGCTATCAACAAGGAGACAGGCAAGAGCGTTTATATCATCGATAAGGTAAAGGATGCTGTGGCTATCGCTAAGGAGAAGTTCCCAGAGCTTCATCTCGACGGTGAGCTTCAGGCTGATGCTGCCCTCGTTCCTGAGGTGGCTGCCAAGAAGGCTCCAAAGTCAGAGGTCGCAGGTAAGGCTAACGTATTGGTAGTTCCAAACCTCGAGGTAGGTAACATCGGCTACAAGCTCGTTCAGCGCCTGGGTGGTGCCATCGCTATCGGTCCTATCCTCCAGGGTATCGCTCGTCCTGTTAACGACCTTTCTCGTGGTTGCTCTGTAGATGACATCTACTACATGGTAGCTATCACAGCTTGCCAGGCACAGGATGCAAAGAAGGCTTAATCAACTAACTTTATTTATAACATTACAAACTAAACATTATGAAAGTATTGGTTCTGAACTGTGGTAGTTCATCTATCAAGTACAAGTTATATAATATGGACGATGAGTCTGTATTGGCACAGGGTGGTGTAGAGCGTATCGGTCTTGATAACGCTTTCATCAAGGTTAAATTGCCTAATGGCGAGAAGAAGCAGATCATGCACGACATGCCTGACCACAAGGAAGGTGTGAACTTCGTGTTCAAGTGTCTGCTCGACCCGGAAATCGGCGCCATCAAGGACTTGAAGGAAATCGACGCTGTAGGACACCGCGTAGTGCAGGGTGGTGACAAGTTCAAGGAGAGTGTCATCGTTGACCAGAGCGTAGAGGATGGTATCGAGGAACTTTGCGACCTCGCTCCAGTTCACAACGCAGGTCACCTGAAGGGTATCCGTGCCGTTGATTCATTGATGCCTGGCACTCCTCAGGTTTGCGTATTCGACAACGCATTCCACAGCACAATGCCAGACTATGCTTATCTCTATGCAATTCCTTACGAGTTGTACGAGAAGTATCACGTACGCCGTTATGGTTTCCACGGAACATCTCACCGCTATGTTTCTAAGCGTGTTTGCGAGATTCTCGGTCTCGACCAGAACAACTCTAAGATCATCACTTGCCACATCGGTAACGGTGGCTCTGTAGCTGCTGTATTGAATGGTAAGGTATTGGATACTTCAATGGGCTTGACTCCATTGGCTGGTTTGATGATGGGTTCACGTTGTGGTGACATCGATGCTTCTGCTGTTACTTATCTGATGGATAAGTTGAACATGAAGCCACAGGAGATGGCTGACTTCCTGAACAAGAAGAGTGGTGTGCTCGGTATTACAGGTATTTCTTCTGATATGCGCGACATCGAGAACGCTGCCAACGAGGGTAACGAGAAGGCTCAGCTGGCTCTCCGCATGTACGAGTATCGCATCAAGAAGTACATTGGTGCTTACACAGCAGCTATGGGTGGCGTTGACGCTATCGTATTCACTGCTGGTGTTGGTGAGAACCAGACCGACCTCCGCGAGGAAGCTTGCAAGAACCTGGAGTATCTTGGCATCAAGATCAATAAGGAGGTTAACGACAAGGTTCGTGGTGAGGAAGCTATCATCTCTACCGATGACAGCAAGGTGAAGGTAGTTGTAGTTCCTACCGATGAGGAGATTGTTATCGCTCGCGATACAATGGAATTGGTTTCCAAGAAGTAATTCCACACAATACTATATAATATAAGGTGAAGACTAAAGACAGCAATGGATGGTCTTCACCTTATTTATTTCTTATCATTATTACATGATGAGGCTCCTGCCTGATGAGGATAGAAGCATCACTTAAATTTTGAGAATTATGAAAACAAAGATTGTAACTTTCGGAGAAATATTGCTTAGAATCTCTAAGCCTGGTTATCAACGATTATTCCAAGGTCACCGTATGTTCGGCAACTATGGTGGCAGCGAGGCAAATGCAGCCATCTCTCTGGCTCATTTGGGCGATAACGTGGAGTATGTAACCCGATTGCCATACGGCGAGATGGGTGAAGCTGCGCTGATGCATCTCAGGGAGTTTGGTTTGAATGTTTCTCATGTGGTGCGTGGTGGCGATCGTCTCGGTACCTATTACTTCGAGGAAGCTGTGGCGATGCGCAACTCCCGTGTAGTCTATGACCGCAAGAACTCTTCTTTCTATTCCTTGAAGCGTGGTATGGTGAAATGGAATCAGGTACTGGCAGATGCTGCCGTATTCCATTGCTCAGGTATTACCTGCGCCATCAGCCGTGATGCGATGGAATCAACCATGGATGCCATCAAGCTGGCGGTTGCTGATGGGTTGACCATCGCCTGTGATATTAACTATCGCAAGAATCTCTGGGGATACGGTCTGGAACCTCACGATGTGCTCTTCCAGATGATGCAGTACAGCGACATCATCTTCGGTGATCAGAATGAGTGGGAGATAGCCAGTGGAGTGCCTCATATTCCTTTCGAGGCTTTGGATGAAAACTATGTAATAGACAGGGAGGCTTATCTGTTGTATTTCCGCAAGATGCACCGTCTCTTCCCTAAGTGCAGGAAGATGGTGATGGCTGTAAGAAACCAGATTGCCAGCAGCCATCATACCTTGAGCGGTCTGCTCTATGATACAGTAGAGGATCAGCTCTATACAACGAGAATCTACGACATACAGCCTATCGTTGATCCGATGGGTGTAGGCGATGCCTTCATTGCTGCCTATATCCACGCTCACCAGAAGTGGGGCGATGAGAACCAGTATTGCCTGGATTTCTCTCTCTCGGCCAGTGCCATCAAGAATACGATTCCGGGCGATCAGAATCTGGTATCTGAAGAAGAAATCATCAGTAATATGACTTCTTCGGGAGGAAGAATCCAGCGATAGGAATAAAACAAGATTACAATAGAACTATAAGATTCGTGTGATAAGAATAAAGGGCAGTCCAAATCGGGCTGCCCTTTATTCTTGTAGCTTATTGATTGTTATGGTTGGCTTTCGCCTTCCACATATTCTTCCATAAACATGTGTTCGCCATCGAATACTGCATAGGTGAACTGCCATATCCAGTCGCCCAGAATCATCAGGCGGGTCTTCTTGCTCAGCATCAGGTCCAGCTCTATGTGGCGGTGTCCGAACATGAAGTAATCTATATCCTTGTGACTTTGCATATACTGTTTGGCAAAGCGTACCAGGAATTCCTTCTTTTCGCCCATATAAGGCTCCTCCTTGCCATCGGCACGTTTCAGGCGGCTATGCTTCGCCCAGTTCAGTCCCAAGGACAATCCCCAGCGAGGATGAATGGCATTCAGCAGCCGTTGGCAGGTGCGGTTGTGGAACATCGCCTTCAGAAACTTGAACTTCTTGTCCGGGTCACCCAATCCGTCACCATGGGCAAGGAAGAACACCTTGTCGTAAATTTCCACGGTCTGTGGTTTATGGTGAACGATCAGTCCGCACTCTTCTTCCAGGTAGCCGTATGTCCATAAGTCGTGGTTGCCGGTGAAGAAATGTACTTCCACTCCCATATCCGTCAACTCCGAGAGTTTACCCAGGAATCGGGTGTAGCCTTTTGGTACCACATATTTATACTCGTTCCAGAAATCAAACATATCGCCCAGCAGATAGATGGCTGCTGCCTTGTGCTTGATGCTGTCGAGGAAACGTACGAGTCTGCGTTCCTGCATTCTGCCGTGTGGGATAGCCCACGAGCCGAGATGCGCATCAGAGAGGAAATATACATTTTTCATAAGCGATTCTTTTTAAGTGAAGAGTGAAGAATGAAGAGTGAATAATTCAACGGTTTTGGCTATTCGAAACCGAGTTCTACACGAGCTTCCTCGCTCATCATACTCTGATCCCAGGCTGGTTCGAATACGAGGTTTACATTGGCAGACTTGATCCCCTCTACGCTATCCACCTTGGTGCGCACATCCTCAAGGATGAAGTCGGCTGCAGGGCAGGATGGGGCAGTAAAGGTCATATCAAGATCTACGGTAGCATCGTCTTTTACGTCTATCTTGTAAATCATACCGAGATCCCAGATATTCACTGGTATTTCAGGGTCGTAAACGGTCTTGAGAACATCTACGATCTTTTCTTCTATCTTTGTCTTTTCTTCTTGTGTCATAATAATCTTTGTTTTTGCCTACAAAGATACGGCAAAATGGGGACAATACAAAAAGAAAAGACACTTTTTTCTTCGTGCCTGCTTAATAATACCGGAAAAAGTCTATAATTTGCCTTTATCGTGATAGGAATAAAAGGCTCCATCGGTGATGATGACATGGTCCATGAAGAAGATGCGCATGATTTCGCAGGCTTTCTGAATCTGAAGGGTAAGCTGGTCGTCTGCCTTGCTGGGGAGCGGACTGTTGCTCGGGTGATTGTGACAGAAGGCAATGATGGTGGCATTGTTGAGTACGGCTTCCTTGATGAGCAGCCGGATATCCACGGCAGTTTCCGTAATGCCTCCATGTGAGATACAGGAAGCCTTGATGAGCTTGAAATTCTGGTTCATCATCAATACCCATGCTTCTTCGGTATTGAGATCCTGCATCTTGGGGAGCATATAGTTGTAGATGGCGAGAGAAGAACCTAAATCCGGGCGATAGCCTATCTTGTCAAGGGCGCGACGCTTTCCCAGCTCACAGGCTGCAAGCACGGTAATTGCTTTCGCAGGTCCCATACCTTTGTAGCGGGTGAGTTCCTTGATCGTCATCTTGCCGAGAGTATTGAGATTGTTGTCGCAGTCTTTCATGATGTGCTTCATCAGATCTACTGCGCTCTCGTCCTGAGAGCCGGAACCTATTAAGATGGCTAGCAGTTCGGCATTGGATAGTGCTGGTGCTCCTAGTCGCTCCAGTTTTTCACGAGGTTTGTCTTCCTCTGCCCATTGCGAAATAGAAAGCTTCTCACTCATAGTGATTTATTTATAGAAAGTCTTGTTGTATGCGCTGAATTCGCTCTGTCCGAGCAGGCATCTCTTCCACCAGGCTGAAAGGAATCCGCAGCCGTAACCCATCAGCTGGGTGAAGGCGGCACGGATGCTCAGCACGCCAATCTTCACACTGTGATTCTCCCTGCTGCTGTCGATGAACAGCGCAATGATATAGAGAATGATGCCAAGTAGGCCGATGCAGCCCAATGCTGCCATCGCATTGCCCAGGGTTGGGAATACGTGGACGGTGCCCAGCATATACGGCAGGAATCCGAAGAAGAGCAGGAGGAGCGTACCTGTCACGCCCACGGTGAAGATCATCGGCAGGAGATGTACGAGCTTGAGGCTCTCGGGATATTTCTTGTAGAGGTTGATGCGGGCGATGCCGCTGTTATATACCTGTCGCCAGAATTTGCGGAAGTCGGTGCGGCGCTTATGCCATACCCATGCTTCAGGGAACAGACGGCAACGGCAGCCTGCCTTGAAGATACGGATGGAGAAATCGATGTCCTCACCAAAACGCATGTTGGAAAAGCCATTCAACTTGAGATAAACATCCCTGCGGATGCCCATGTTGAATGAACGAGGGTAGAACTTATCCATCTTCTTCTTTCCGCCACGGATACCACCGGTGGTGAAGAAAGAAGTCATGGAATAAGAAATGGCTTTCTGAGTATCTGTAAATGATGAGTGCGCCTTGTCGGGACCGCCGAATGCATCGGCAGGTTCGCGGCTCAACTCATCACTTACAGCTTTCAGATAGCCCTCTGGCAAGACTACGTCGCTGTCGAGTATCAGTAGATACTCGCCCTTGGCACGCTCGGCACCATAGTTGCGACTCTGCCCCGGACCAGAGTTCTCCTTATAGTAATAATGTATATCCATCAGGTTTTCGTATCGCTTGCACACTTCCTCGCAGGGAGTCTGTGAGCCATCCTCTACGATGACAACCTCGAAGTCCTTCTCCGTCTGATGGGTAAGGCTCTCTAACAGTTCGTCCACTTCGTCAGGACGGTTGAATACTGGTACTATGATGGAATATTTCATTCTTCTTACTATTAAGGGTTAATTTTGCTCGATGAGAGCGTAATCTTTCTTGTTGGAAGACGGATTACTCGCTTACACGACCGAGGTAGCTGCCGTCACGAGTATCAACCTGGATGGTCTCGCCCTCGTTAACGAACAAAGGAACGCGAACCTCAGCACCAGTCTCGAGAGTAGCTGGCTTGGTAGCGTTGGTAGCAGTGTTACCCTTTACACCTGGCTCAGAGTGAGTGATCTTCAGGGTAGTCTTTGCTGGCATTTCAGCCAAGAGGATAGTACCGTCTGTAGTATCAGTAACAACCTCAACTACGTCACCCTCCTTCATGTACTGACCACCGGTAACGTTCTCCTTAGCGATAGGCACCTGCTCGAAAGTCTCCTGGTTCATGAAGATGCAACCAGTAGCGTCCTCGTAGAGGTACTGATAAGGGCGACGCTCAACGCGAACATCCTCCAATTTGAAACCAACCTGGAATGTACGCTCCAGCACGCGGCCGTCAGCAACATTCTTCAACTTAGTGTTCATTACGGTGTTACCTTTACCTGGCTTTCTGTGCTGAAAGTCGATGCAAACCCATACTTTGCCATCCATACGGATGCAAGTTCCAATCTTAATTTCCTGTGAATTAATCATTTCTTGTTTTATCTTGAATGTTATTATTATTCTCGTAATCGGGTGCAAAGTTACGGCAAAATGATGAAAAAACAAAGGGAAAATCGAAAAAAACATAAATATTTAAGCTAAATTTGGTAGTTTTCTTGGTTATTTGAGAAATTATGCGTAATTTTGCAGCCCAAAAAGGGCTTATTTTGCTCTTTTGTGAAGAATATTAATTAAAAAATAAATAAGAAAAATGAAAAGAACATTTCAGCCTCACAATCGTCGTCGCGTGAACAAGCATGGTTTCCGTGAGCGTATGGCAACAAAGAATGGTCGTCGCGTATTGGCTTCTCGCCGTGCTCATGGCCGCAAGAAGTTAACTGTTTCTGACGAGCACCACGGAAAGTAATTTCCGATAGGAGATTTCGTCTATCGACGATGACATTAAAAGCAGCAAGGAGAGATTCTTTGCTGCTTTTTGTGTTTTTATGACTTTTTATATTGTGATGAAACGCAAAAACTTGGCGTTTTATTTTGTATTGTCTTCGATTATTCCTATCTTTGCACCAAAAAAGAAAGAATGACTTCATCTGAGTTTATAAATAAGTTTAAGAGTAAGTATCTCTGGGGCAACCTGGGCGCCATGTTCCTGGTGCTGGTTTTGCTCTGCGTCGGTGTCAAGTTCGGCATCGATATCTACACCCATCATGGTGAGGCCATCCGTGTGCCGGATATCAGATACAAGAATATCAATGATGCCACCCGCATCCTCGATGATGCCGGATTGGAAATAGTGGTTTCGGATACCGGATATGTGCGTTCGCTCCCTGCCGACTGTATCCTGGAGCAGACGCCGGCGTTCGGAGAGGTGGTGAAGTCGGGGCATATCATCTATGTCACGATCAACTCCAACCATTCTCCTCGCATCACCATTCCTGATGTCATTGACAACAGTTCTCTGAGAGAGGCGATGGCTAAGTTGACCGCCATGGGATTCAAGCTGGGGTCGCCGGAATACATACCTGGCGAGGAAGACTGGGTTTACGGTATTCTCGTTAAGGGCAAGCATGTAGTGGCTGGTGATAAGGTTTCTATCGATGATGTGCTCATCATTCAGGTAGGTAATGGTCAGCGCGACACTACCGACTCCTTCGATATGGTGGATCCTGTCTATCACGAAAACGATGATGTGATGGAGGGAGAAGGTGATGGTACTGAAAGCACCGAAGATAACTTCGAGGTGGTTCCGGGAACTGAATCTACGGAAACAGCCCCTGCTACACACGAACACCAGCAGAAAGAGGTGGTGGAGTAGGAGAAGTGAAGAGTGAAGAACGATGAGTGAAGAATTCAATAGTAATACGAATGATATTTTTAGATTATATATATAATAAGGTATATGCTCCTGTAGAGGATGACTTCGGGTTTGATGATGCAGGAGATTTGGATGAACTTGATGATGAACTCCAGATGGAGGGAGAGGGTGCTGCTCCGGCTGGCGAAGGAGGCGATGACCTCTACGAGCATTGGAAGGTGCAGGTGGATGCCAACCAGGATCCTGTCCGCATAGACAAGTATCTGGCTGATAAGATGGCTTACCAGAGCCGCAACCGCATTCAGCAGGCAGCTGATGCCGGATTTATTCATGTAAACGGTAAACCGGTGAAGAGCAATTACAAGGTGCGCCCGAACGACATCGTTACGCTGATGCTCGACCGCCCTCGTCATGAAACAAGCATCAAGCCGGAAGAAATCGACATCAATGTGGTTTATGAAGACGACCAGTTGATGGTGGTGAACAAAGAGGCAGGAATGGTGGTTCATCCGGGAGCCGGAAACTTCCATGGCACCCTGATTCAGGCTGTGGCCTGGCACCTGCGCGATATGCCGGAGTTTGATGCCAACGACCCGGAAGTGGGTCTGGTCCATCGCATCGACAAGGATACCAGCGGATTGCTCGTAGTAGCCAAGACTCCTACTGCCAAGACGGCATTGGGCAAGCAGTTCTTCAACAAGACTACCCATCGCAGTTACAATGCGCTGGTATGGGGTAATATCGTGGAAGATGAGGGACGCATCGAGGGCAATATCGGTCGTGATCCCAAGAATCGTCTCCGTATGAAGGTCTTCGATCCGGATAGCGGTATTGGCAAGAGTGCGGTTACCCATTATAAGGTTTTGGAGCGCTTCGGCTATACCACCTTGGTACAGTGCATCCTGGAAACGGGCCGTACCCATCAGATCCGTGCCCACATGAAGCAGATTGGTCATCCGCTCTTCATGGATGAGACCTATGGTGGTGCCGAGATCCTGAGAGGTCAGCGCAGTAGCGGTTATAAGGCATTCATCCAGAACTGCTTCAAGCTCTGCCCACGTCAGGCTCTCCATGCCAAGACCCTCGGTTTTGTTCATCCTACAACAAAGGCGCAGATGGACTTCGACAGTGAGTGGCCGGAAGATTTTAGACAATTAATAGAAAAGTGGCGCGGCTTCATCGCAGGCACCACAAAAGATACATTCAAAAATATTTAGAGATTATGGAAAATAGCAAGAGAACGATAGCCATCGTATGTGGTGGTGATTCTTCTGAGCACGATGTTTCTTTGCGCTCAGGTCAGGGTTTGTACTCATTCTTCGACAAGGAGCGTTATCATATCTATCTCGTCGATGTAAAGGGCACCGACTGGCACGTGGCTTTAGATAACGGTGAGACTATTGATATTGACAAGAACGACTTCTCGTTTGTGAAAGACGGTAAGCATATCTATTTCGATTATGCTTATATCACTATCCACGGACAGCCTGGCGAGAATGGTGTGATGCAGGGCTACTTCGACCTCATCCACTTGCCATATTCTACAAGTGGTGTGCTGGTAGAGGCAATGACCTTCGACAAGTATGTGCTCAACAACTACCTGCGTGGTTTCGGTGTGAACGTGGCTGACAGTATCTTGCTCCGTCGTGGCGAACAGTATGATGAGGACGAGATTGCCGAGCGCATCGGTATGCCTTGTTTCGTAAAGCCTGCTGCCGACGGTAGTAGCTTCGGTGTGAGCAAGGTGAAGAATGCTGACCAGTTGGCTCCAGCCCTCCGTGTAGCTTTCATGGAGAGCAACGAGGTGATGATTGAGGGGTTCCTCGATGGTACTGAGATTTCTCAGGGCATCTACAAGACAGCCGAGAAGACCGTTGTCTTGCCAGCTACAGAGGTGGTAACCAGCAATGAGTTCTTCGATTATGATGCCAAGTACAATGGTCAGGTACAGGAAATCACTCCAGCCCGTCTCTCTCCTGAGACAGCTGAAGAGGTGGCAAAGACCACATCTCGCATCTACGATATCCTCCATGCCAACGGTATCATCCGCATCGACTATATCATCTCTAAGGATAAGGACGGTAAGGACAAGGTGAACATGCTGGAGATCAATACCACTCCAGGTATGACCGTTACCAGCTTCATTCCTCAGCAGGTGCGTGCTGCAGGTCTTGACATCAAGGACGTGCTCAGCGACATCGTGGAGAATCAGTTCTAGAATTTATAAATCACATATATGGTTCTGCGACTTTCTCGCAGAGCCATATATATTAAAAGGTATATATTAAAAAGGTATATATTATGAAGATCCCTCAAGAATTTGATACCATTCGACCTTGGGAGCCAGAAGACCTTCCTGAGGTGTTCGACCGTTTGCTTTCAAACGATCAGTTCAAGCAAGTACTTGCTTATCTTTATCCACAAGTTCCTTTTGAGATGATTGCCCAGAAGTTGAAGGCTTGCAAGACCAATCTCGACTTCCAGTTGGCTTTCGCCTACGATTTTGTTCAAGGCATCCTGAAGAAGGCTGCAACGGGTTGTGAGATGGATTGCGCAGCCATCGATAATACCCGCAACTATACCTTCATCAGTAACCATCGTGATATCGTGCTCGATTCAGCTTTCCTCGATGTAATGCTTATCGACAATGGCTTCAAGACCACCTGCGAGATTGCTATCGGAGATAACCTCCTGTCGCTTCCTTGGGTGAAGGACCTGGTACGTGTCAACAAGGCGTTTATCGTGGAGCGTGCCCTGAGCATGCGCCAGATGCTGATGTCAAGCAAACGTCTTTCCGATTACATGCATTTCGCCATCAAGGAGAAGAACGAGAATATCTGGATTGCCCAGCGAGAGGGTAGAGCCAAGGATAGCGATGACCGTACCCAGAAGAGCATCCTCCAGATGATGGCGATGGGCGGTGAAGGTAGTATTATCGAACGATTGAAGCAGCTCCATCTCGTACCGCTGTCTATCAGCTATGAGTACGATCCTTGCGACTTCCTCAAGGCTAAGGAGTATCAGCAGAAGCGTGATGTGGAAGGATGGAAGAAGGGACCTATGGATGATCTTGTAAGTATGCAGACCGGTATCTTCGGTTACAAGGGACATGTGCATTATCATGCAGCCCCATGTATCGATGAGTATCTGGATACCCTCGACCCAGAGATGCCGAAGCAGGAACTCTTCAATACCATTGCTGCCCATATCGACCACGAGATACATAGCAACTACCGCCTCTATCCTGGCAATTATGTGGCACTCGATCTCTTAGAGAATACCGAAGCTCATGCTGCAGAATATACGCAGGAAGATAAGGCTCGCTTCGAGAAATATATCGCAGGACAGTTGGCGAAGATTGAACTTCCTAATAAGGATGAAGCCTTCCTGAAAGAGAAGATTTTAGCAATGTATGCCAATCCTGTGCGCAATTTCCTTGCAGCAAAGTAAGTGAAGGGCGCAAAATGATGATACTTTTTTGCTTTATATGCAAAAATGTACCATTAAGACTGTTAAAATGTTAAGTGTACGATAAACACGAAAGTTAATAAATCTTTCGTGTTTATCGGCTTTTGTTTGACTAGCATGTGTGTTGTCTAATGGGTGCAAGTCCCTAACGAGCC
>UQWP01000068.1 GCA_900544825.1 uncultured Prevotella sp.
GGCGTGATGGCGT
This sequence comes from uncultured Prevotella sp., assembly GCA_900544825.1. Lineage (GTDB taxonomy): Bacteria > Bacteroidota > Bacteroidia > Bacteroidales > Bacteroidaceae > Prevotella. Next base: position 14 of record UQWP01000068.1, read on the forward strand.
AGGACTGAGCCAGGGACAGAAGCAGCGCATCCTGATAGCGAGAGCTGTTTATAAGAATCCTGACTATATCTTCCTGGACGAGGCGACCAACTCGCTAGATGCCAACAATGAGCGTAATATCGTGGAGAATCTGGATAAGTTCTATCAAGGCAAGACGGTTGTCATTGTGGCGCATCGCCTGAGTACGGTGAAGAATGCCGACCAGATTGTAGTCCTCGACCAGGGAAAGGTGGTTGAGATAGGCAATCACGAATCGCTTACCGCTAAGCGAGGGGCGTATTATAACCTTGTGAAGAATCAGCTAGAATTGGGAAACTAAATTTCTTTTGATATGGAACAGAAGAAATAATTCGCAATTAAAGGGTCTATATGCCACTTCTCATCGTGTCATATAGACCTTTCTCCTGCGCTATCGTTACTTTTCCAAGTTCCAGCCGCTGCAAAGATGGTATTTTTCTCCAAAACTTCTCTATTAAAACAAGAATATTTTCTCAAAATATCACCAATCTATTTATTGCCAGTAAATAAAAAGCCGTAGATTTATTTATTGGCAATAAACAAATTTATCATAAATTATTTGGTAGTGGTTAACAGAATAACTCTATAGAAGAAAGTTTCCCTTAAATTTCCTATGTTGGGATTAGGGGTGAGTACAGACCTCAGGCTTGGGTTATCTTTTAGATGAATATCATTAAAAACCGCAACAAAGATACAAATAATCCCTCAATGAGGGATGAATTCTTCTAAAAACCTCCCTCAATGAGGGATGAATTTAATCATTTTTATCCCTCATTGAGGGATTTTTGCACGTTTTACTGCGTAAGGGCTATTATTTAATTCATCAAAATAGAAACGACAAGGCTTATGAAAAGACTATACTTGCAAAAATCGTGCATCGAAAAACAATATGAAGAATACTACAAGAGCCTACTAGCCTAGGCTCATGTGGCATAGCAGAAATTAAATATTTCCCATTGTAGCGGTTCTTTAGCCTTGACTTTTGGATAAAATTAACTATTGTTAGCCTTGACTTTTGGATAAAAGTTGTATCTTTGCACTGTAAATCAATAAATTACATAATTCAAGTTTCGCAAGCAACCTCCGGTCCCCGAAGGGGACGGCAGGAAGGCACTAGCGAAACTTCAGTATTAAGATATAACATCAAGCGATATGAAGGTATTCAATACGACAGGTAAGTGCATCCCATCCATGCACTATATGGTTGATATCAGCCGTCAGGTGGAGGCTGCTGCCAAATTGGTGCGCCGTGGCAATTTCTTTTGCATCAATAGAGGCCGTCAGTATGGCAAGACCACGACTTTGGCTCTCCTCAAGAAAAAGCTTGAGGGAGAAGGGTATGCTGTGTTCTCTTTGAGCTTCGAGGGGCTTGGGGATAGTGCATTCAAGAGTGATGAGACCTTAATGTTTGCATCCTTGTTGCTGATGAATGATAGTGTGGAGTGGGATGAGGTTCAGAATTTGTCCGATTCTTCTAAAGAAGTCCTCAGGCTATCTGTTTCGAGTGAAGACAAGACGATGGATAGTCTGTCTTTTAATAGAACGGTTTCTAAAATGGCAAAAACAGATAAGATAGTTCTTTTGATAGATGAAGTGGATGCTGCGGGCAATCATATAGAGTTCATTCATTTCTTGGGACTCCTTCGTAATATGTATCTTAAGCGTGATGAACGCCCTACTTTCCAGTCGGTTATCCTCGCAGGCGTCTATGATGTCAAGAACTTGAAATTGAAACTCCGTCCGGAAGAGCAGCATCAGTACAATTCGCCTTGGAACATTGCTGTGACTTTTGATACTAACATGAGCCTACCTGCCGATGGCATCGCAGGGATGCTGGCAGAATATAAGGCAGACCATCATATTGACTTCGATGAACATTTCGTAGGTCAGATGATTTATGACTATACTTCGGGTTATCCATTCTTGGTGAGCCGCATCTGTCAAATCATGGATGAGGGTGGTCTAACTTGGGACAGGGAAGGTGTATTGGCAGCGGTGAACCATCTCCTGAAGGAGCATAATACCCTGTTTGACGATATGGAAAAGAAGGTGAGCCAATTCCCTTCTCTTGCGGAAACGTTGAAGGCGATTATCTTTGGTGGCAAACGGGTTTCTTTTAATTATTATGACAGGGACCTCAATATCGCTATTATGTTTAATTTTGTCAAGGAGTACCAAGGGGCTACCCTTATTTATTGCCGTATCTTCGAGACTTGGCTTTATAATCTCTTTATTTCCAATGCCAAGGATACTTCCATACCGATGTCATCATCGACTATCTTGGTCAGCAATATGTGGTAGAGCTGAAGATTTGGCGAGGCGAAGCCTACAATGAGCGAGGTGAGCTACAACTCAGCGAATATCTCGACTATTACCATTTACAGACAGGCTATATGCTCAGTTTCTGCTTCAACAGGAACAAACAGCCTGGTTTGCATGAGGTGGTAATAGGAGACAAAAAATTGTATGAGGTGGTAGTGTGATTATCATTTAACTTTTATCCAAAAGTCAAGGCTAAAGAACCGTTGCAATGGGAAAAGATTTAATTTCTGCTATACTACAAGAGCCTAGGCTAACAGGCTCTTGTAGTATTCTTCATATTCTTTAGCTACCTTTATGTATTCATGATGCTTGTTGATGTATTCGATGCTCTGTTGCTTAAGCTGCGGTATCAGTTCGGAGTGATGCACCAGGTGCTCCAACTCTTGATATACGCTCTCATAGTTGGGCTGCACATTGATGATAGGACGGAGATGATCCTCGTGGATAATCTCGTAGTTTTCCGGTTCTCCACCACCTATGCAGATGATGCCCCTCGCCATAGCTTCCAGCGGATTCATGGATGGCGTATAACTGTAGAGCTGGTCGAGGATGGCATCGCTGCCGTTCATCATCTTTACATATTCCGCAAAAGGCACGTTTTGGGCGATACGCAGTTCTACCTTTTCCGGATATTTCTCGGCGATAGCCTGGGCAGCCTTCAGCATGATGTCCGTACCCTTATACTCACTTCTGGTTTTGTTGATACCTATGAATAACTTCAACTTTTGGGAAGGTCTTCTGGGGATACCTACAGAAGAAGTATCTACAGAAGATGCCCCTTTATCCCTATCCTGATAGGATTGTGTATAAGTGTGGATAGGATAGGGGATAAACGTGGTTTTCTGTGGAAAATGCGGTTGATAACATACCCAGTATTCATAAAGTCCCGCAATGATGCCGTCGCAATCTTCAGCTATCATTTGGTTGAGTCTTTCCTTGGCGGTTCCCAGCCAGTCTTTTCTTTCTTTCAGGGCGTCGGCATTGGTACGTAATTCATTTCCTATATTGAAATCGCTGTATCTCAATGGTTTATCCTGGCAGCAGACGCTTACCCAATAGTAATCCATACCGAATGCATCCAGCACCACCTTCCTGTTGTGCTTTCTCAAATACCGGTAAATCGGGAAGATACGCTCAGCCTTCAACTCCAGAAACATCGGGTTGATGAGTTGAACGATGTCGTATCCCCTTAACTTATGCACAATTGTGTATAACTTTATCAAATACAGGATTCCACCCAGTTTTCCAGGCTTTCTCACCATGTTGATATCTCGTGGATAATTCTTCCAGAAGTCGCCGTTGGAGAGCACGGTAACTTCATGTCCCAGCTTGCGGAGTCCCTCGGCAAGTGTGGCATGTACGTTACTGTATTCTCCCATTAATAGTATCTTCATCTTCTTATTGATTAACTCCTTTAACTCCTCATTTATTTCTTGATGAAAAAGAGGAGCGCCATTCTTCCTATGTAGGTACCTATCATCTTTCTGAACATGGTATATTTCTTGGTGTATTCCTTGTCTGGAAGTGGATAGAGTCCATGCTTTCTCAACTTCTTGATGGCGTGGTTCAGGGCTATCAGCGAATGTTTCAGACGGATATTATTCACCAGATAATCCATCGAGAGTTGGGCGATGCGGCGGCTCAACGCCTGTCTTTCTGCCACCGGAATCTTATCCAGCAGTTTCTGCAGATGCAGGATTACCTCCAGACTGTTATCCATTTTCCGGGTAATCTTCTCATGATCCATCTGGTGGGTTACGGAGTTCGGATTCTCACGATAGTAATAAGCCTCAGTATCCATCTTGAAGATTCTTTCGGCACGCAGGAAGAGCTGAGGGGTAAATTCCTCATCTTCTCCATATACGATGCCCGGCGTAAACTGCAGGGTGCCTCTGATGCTGCTGCGGAAAATATAGGAGCAGGCAGAACCATGCAGGTTATGATTGCTCAAATAGGCAGTGCCCGATATCGGTGTCGGCAATTCGTAAGGAGGAGTATCCGTCTGCCTGTTTTTTACATAGTTGAAAGTCACGATGTCTGGCTGATGATATCTTACGATGTCGAGACAATGTTCGTAGGCGGTCTGTACCAGATAGTCGTCGCCATCCACAAACTGGATGAATCTGCCCTTGGCAATCATCATACCATAGTTTCTAGCCACGCTGGCTCCCTGGTTAGGCTGTCGCAGATAGATGATCTGCGACAGATATTCCGTGAGCTCATTGATTGCACAGATATCGCTTCCATCATCCACGAGGATGATTTCTCTTTCCCTGGCATTGAGCGAGAGCTGTAGGATGCTTTTGATGCATTCCTCCAGATATTCCGTAGGCATATTGTAAGTGGTGATGATGAAACTTACTAAGGGTGCCTGTATATTCTGTGTATAAGATGATTGATTTTGCATAATGAATGATAACCTAAAATATTGAATAGTTTGAGTTTGAACGAATGAATCCCCGTTTTTCCTTCCAGCCATTTCACGGCGTGGATAAGGGGAGGAGCTGGTTCATATCTTCCCGATAAATCGTAGAGATCGAGCAGGACATTTAGATGCTGCGTCAGAAAATCTTCTAATGAAGACTGATATTTCAGCAGGATTTCTTCTGTTGCAGGAGTTTTTGGCAGGATTTCTTCTCTACCCGCTATTTCCAGCTTCATCAAAGCCTGCTTCTGTCCCAGATACAGCTGAAGCAAATCTGAATATTCTGCCTGCGATGTAATGCCGTGAGGATTCCAGTAATAGAGATACTTCCCTACATCCGTCACCCTTATTTTCAAGTGTGGAGGAGGAACCACCGCCCTATCCGGAGTAATCTCTGTCTCCGTCAGCCCTATCAGTTTCGGAATCGTCCACACATCCTCGAAGCTTTTTCCTTTCGGAAATTCGATGTTCTGAAACAGCGAACGCCTGAAAATCTTGTTGCAGGCATAGGTATGATGATAGCCCTTTTCCGCCCACCAGTATTCGATGGCATTCTGATAGGTTTTCGGAGAGAAGGAGAGGAGCTTTTCCCGATGGGGATGACCGATTCTCTCCATGATGGGATATTCCAGAATATCCACATCGGGATGTTGATAAAGTTCTTCCATCAGATGTTGGAGTGAGTTTTCCCCTATAGCATCATCACTGTCTATAAATGTGATATACAGTCCTTTAGCCCTCTTTATCCCCACATTTCTGGCATCGCTTAAACCTCCGTTTTCCTTGTGGATAACGTGGATACGACTATCTTTCCTGGCATATTCATCGCAGAGCAGAGGGCACGCATCAGGCGATCCATCATCTACGAGAATCAGCTCGTAGCTGGTGAATGATTGCTGTAGGATACTCCCGATACATCTTTCGAGCGTATCTTCGGCACGATATACGGGGATGATGATACTGAGTTTCATTGTTTGCTCTCTTGATATTCCTGATAGAAGATGCTGTCTCTCTTTTATCTGATGATGGCTATTTTGCAGACGGTACCTTTCTCGCCGTTGCTGGTAGCGGTTTCCACCATATAGATTCCGCTAGCCACTCTTCTGCCTTTCAGGTCGCAGCCGTTCCAGGTATAGGTGCCGCCGTTGCTTCTTCCCTGATTCACCAGGGTTCCGTTGGTACTGACTATCTTCACATCCGCATCCAGCGACAGACCGGTGATGGTGATGAGGCCTGTATAGTCTGGCTTTACCGGGTTCGGATAAGCCCATACATTGTCTTTAGTCATCTCTTCGTTGGTGGCGGTAGCATCGCTCATATAGGAGCAGAGACCCTTGTTGGTTCCGATAAACACCTCACCGGTAGCATCGTTGATGGCGAGCGATTCGATGTTGTTCGACAGCAGCTTGCTGTTGGTTGCCGTAAAGTGGTGAACCTGCTCCATATTGTCAGCGCTGATCAGATAGACACCGTTGTTGCTGGTACCAAACCATTTTCTGTTTGCCTGATCCACCGCCATACAGGTAATATCCACACCGCCCAGCAGATAGTCGGCATAATTGGTACCGTCGTTTCTCGGCACTTTCACCTGGGTAAGCGTTGGCTGCGTATCATCCAGGATTTGCGGAGTGATGTAGAAAGGTCCCTGGTCGGTTCCTATCCACAGATTATGCTCCAGGTCTTCCTTGATGCATCTGATATAATAGAGATTGATTTCCGCACCATCCTGGTTGGTGAAGGGCTTGCTGAACATCTTCACCTCGTCGGTTTCCGGTTGGTAGCAGACGATGGCTGGAGTTTCGTGGAAGTCATTCACAAACCACAGCCTGCCCTGCTTGTCCTTCATCAGACCCGTCATTGCCGAAAGACTGTAGCCGTTCGGATTCAATGTCTTCTGGTCGTGGGCTATCAACTGGTTGTCTTTCATCTCGATGATGGAGCGGTGGGTAGCCTGACTGTTGAGAATCCACAGCTTTCCGCTTTCATCCGATAGCAGACTATGCACCAGCACATAGTTGTTGTCCAGCACCGTTCCTCTATCCACGGCAGCTTCCAGGATACTGTTGTCCTTATTATAATAATGTGTCAGTTTGCCGTCTGTAAACTCATAGAGTCCGGTTCTGCCCGAAGCAAACACGTGGTTCGGCTGGTGGATATCCGGTTCTACACAGTTGATATCCTGATACTGATAACCCGTCGTATTCCTGATGTCATCCTGATAGATGGTCCAGTTGTCCTGGTTCAATACCTGGATGGTACCGGGACGGGTGGCAAGGGATGTACCCGAAAGAAAGGCGCCGCCGCAGGTATAGAGCTGGTTGTGGATAAATTTCATATACCAGAAATGATTATACTTCGGACCTCCCGGCAGCAAGCTACTTACCAGCTTCATCAGTTCGCTCTTGTCCTCTTTCTTGGGAGCGGTGTAAGCCCCCACCTTGCTCCATCGGTTTCGGTCGAGCAGGTTGTCAGAGAGGGCAGCGCGATAGGTACCTTCCTCCTTGCTGTAGGCATAGATCTGGTTATCCCTGATTTCGCACCAGTTCACCTTGAATCCCAGTGGATAAGTATCGCTGATTTCCCCATCCGCCATATTGAGCTTGATGATGCCCAGTCCATAGCACAGATAGGCGAATTTGCCATACATATAGATATCGTTGATGGTCTTGTCGCCCGTGATGGTGGCAGAATAGTAATCCGGCAGATTCTGCACGCTCCAGTTCTGGGTGTTCATCAGGTCGATGTTGGCATTGTTGTAGAGGATGAGCAGCCGCTTGGCAGTCTTGTTGTAGGCGATGTGCTGGATATCGCAGTCGTTCAGAAAGTCCATCTTGCTGAAGGTCTGAATGCTCTGGTCGTTTCTGTTGTAAGCATAGAGATTGCAGGAAGCCTGCACGAATATCCAGTTGCCGGCTTCTTCTATTTCCTGCACTTCGCTGTACGCCATATAGGCTTTCCAGTCGCCGATGGCGGCGCTGCTCTGGAAAGCGGCAACCTGAAGAATCAGGAACGAGAGGATCATCAGTATTTTCTTGCTCATAGATGCATATAATATAATAACTTATATATATTAAACCAAAAAACGCTTGGATTATTGCCTGTAAGCCTGGCTTTTATCGGCAAACTGAGCCATGTGAAAAGGGCGCGGCAGATGCCTGTCAGATGCCAACGCTTCATTTTTTCAGCATAACAGATGAGTTTCGAATAGCCTTTCAGTTGCTCTCTGAAGAGATAGAGCGTTCGGCAAGCCTCTTCCGTCTTCTGCACGAAATGGTAGTTTCCTTCGTATTCATCCAGCAGGATGGCATTGTCGATATGGGTGATGGAATGTCCTTGGGCTTTGAGTTGCTTGCCCAGCAGAACATCCTCATAGCCGTAGTATCTGAAGTTCTCATCAAAGGGGCAGGAGAGCAGGATGTTTCTGGCGATAAGGAAATTGGTGCTTCTGAACTCCCGGTCGCCTTTTTCCTTTCTATGCTGATAATCGTGAGCCGCCTCGCATACCTTTTCGTATCTGTATCTCAGGTTATGCTTCAGGGCTTCAGCATCTCCGCCAATCTTGAGTCCGCCCACGATGATGTCGCCTTCTGCCTTCAGATAGTTCAGTAGAAAGTTAGGGTGGTCGATATGCAGGTCGCTATCCACCAGCAGCAGCCAGGTATATTTCGCCTCCCTTGCCAGGAAGTTGCGGATGGCAGCCCTGCCCACGTTCTCTTTTCTCTCGATGTAGCGGCAATGGGGGAGGGTGTTGATGATACGGTTGCCTTCTACGGTTCTTTCATCTGTAGAACCATCATCGGCGACTAATATTTCGTATTCGAAATGAGAGGATGAAGAGGATGAATCAGAGGATGAAGAGAGAGAATCAGAAGATGAATACAATAACGATGCTTGAGCTTGCAGGGATTTTACAAGCTCAATGCATACATTATTATATGTAGGGATTAATATCGAAAGGGTATTAATCATTCTTGTTCTTTAAGTATTCAGCCAGTTTAGCCACGGCTCTGGCTCTATGGCTGATGCCGTTCTTGATTTCCTCACCCAGCTGGGCGAAACTCTGGTCGTAGCCTTCCGGAACGAAGATAGGGTCGTAGCCGAAACCTTCGGTACCCTGCTTCCTGGTAGCGATATGACCCTCTATGATACCATCAAACTGATGGATTTTCTTGATGCTGGTGCATCCGCAAGGGCAGACATCCTTCTTCTCGATGTAGCAGATCACGGTGCGGAAGCGCGCCTTTCTGTTCTCCTTTCCATCCAGTTCTCTCAGCAGTTTTGCCATGTTAGCCTCGCTGTCGTGGTCGGTATCTTCGGCATAGCGGGCGCTGTGAACACCCGGCGCACCATCCAGTGCCTCCACTTCCAGTCCGGTATCATCGGCAAAGCAGCTTAGGTGATAATGGTCGTAAACATACTGCGCCTTCTGCAAGGCATTCTCCTCCAGTGTATTTCCGGTTTCCGGAATATCCACATCGCATCCTATCTCCTTCAGCGAAACCACCTCGTAGTCGCTGCCCAGAATATCGCGTATTTCCTGCAGTTTATGCTGGTTGTTGGTTGCAAATACTATCTTCATAATCAATAATTACTCTTTCAGTTTCTTAATATCTTTCTCCTTGATTTTCACTTTCATTTCATCAAATCCCTCGCCATATACACCGATGACGGCACTCTGGCTGACAAAGGCATTCGGGTCGATGATCTTGACGATACGGAAGATGGTGACGCTCTCGTTCTTCTTGGCAAGAATACAGAGCACCTTCATCTCGTTGCCCGTGTACCAGCCGTGGCCATCGAGAATGGTTACGCCATGGTCCATCTGCGTACCGATGGCGTTGGCTATTTCCTGATACTTCTTGCTGAAGATCATAAACTGCACACTCTCTCGCTGGGCATTCATCACATAGTCGAGCACCAGGTTCTCTATCACCATGGTACAGAGACCGAATACCACCTTTCTGATGGCATCTATCGCCGTGAATTCCGGTTTCGCATTGAAGACGAAGAAGGAACTGCCCACGATGACGAGGTCCACGAAGATGAGCACCCGTCCCAGCGAGATATTATGGTATTTGTTCACGATGGCGGCGATGATATCCGTTCCTCCCGTACTTCCATTGTGCAGGAAGACGATGGCGAGCGACAAGCCTGTAAACAGACAGCCGATGATGAGCGACATGAAGTCCTGTCCCTCTCCCAGCACCTGAACCATTTCGCCATTTTCACCTATCATCAAGTCTTGCGCCAGCGCCAGGAATACGGAGAGCATGATGATGGCGTAGATGGTCTTCACCATGAACTTGAATCCCAGAATCTTCAGCGCGGCAAGCAGCAGGGCGGCATTGATGAGAAAATACGACAAATAGATAGGTATTCCCGTACCGTAGAAGATTACGGCTGCAATACCCGTTACGCCACCCGTTACGATCTGGTATGGAAGCAGGAAGATTGTCCATCCAAATGTATAAATCAACAGACCCAGTGTAATGTAGAAATAGTCCTTGATTTCATTCTTAACTTTTTGACTGATTGCTATTTGCATAATATTTTCCTCGTATTTTTAAAGCACAGAAGGCCGCCCATTTTCAAGAATGAGACGACCTTCTGGATATTATCAATAAATTACTTTTTCAACACTACGTTGACGATCTTCTTTGGTACGATGATCACCTTCAACACGTTGAATCCTTCCAAGTACTTCTGGCTCTTCTCGTCTGCCAATACCTGCTTCTGGATTTCCTCGTTAGGAGTATCCACAGGGAAAGTCATCTGGAAACGAGCTTTACCATTGAAGGAAATAGTGAGCTGCATATCGTTCTCCTTCAGATACTGCTCATCATACTTTGGCCATGCTGCATCGCATACGCTGCCCTGCTCGCCAAGTGCTGCCCACAACTCTTCTGCGATGTGTGGAGCGAATGGAGCAATGAGGATCACGAGGTCTGTGAGCAGTTCCTTGTTGCGGCACTTCTGCTGACCGAGTTCGTTCACGGCAATCATGAAGGCTGAGATAGAGGTGTTGTAAGAGAACTTCTCGATGTCCTCGCTTACCTTCTTGATGAGCTTGTGAACGCTCTTCAGGCTCTCTGGCTTCGCTGCCTCGTCGGCTGTTGGAAGGAAGTTGTCGGTGCGGTTCTCGTAGAACAGACCCCAGAACTTCTTCAGGAAGCGGTGGCAACCGTCGATACCATTGGTATCCCAAGGCTTGCTTGCCTCTACAGGACCCAGGAACATTTCGTAGAGACGCAGGGTATCAGCACCATACTTCTCGACAATCATATCTGGATTCACCACGTTGAACATACTCTTAGACATCTTCTCGATGGCCCATCCGCAGATGTACTTGCCATCTTCCAGGATGAACTCAGCGTTCTGATACTCAGGGCGCCAAGCCTTGAATGCCTCGATATCCAATACATCGTTGCTTACGATGTTTACATCTACGTGGATAGGAGTTACGTCGTAATCCTTCTTCAGGTTCAGGCTTACGAATACAGGAGCCTTGTCGTGGTCATCGCTGTTGATGCGGTAAACGAAGTTAGAGCGGCCCTGAATCATACCCTGGTTCACCAGCTTCTGGAATGGCTCTTCCTTGCAGCTTACGCCGAGGTCGAAGAGGAACTTGTTCCAGAAACGGGAGTAAATCAAGTGACCGGTAGCATGCTCGCAACCACCTACGTAGAGATCCACGTTCTGCCAGTACTCATCAGCCTTCTTGCCTACGAGAGCCTCGTCGTTGTGAGGATCCATGTAGCGCAGGTAGTAAGCAGAAGAACCTGCGAAACCTGGCATGGTGTTGAGCTCCAGTGGGAATACGGTCTTGTTATCTACGAGGCTCTTGTCAACCACCTCTTTCTTCTCTGCATCCCAAGCCCACTTCTTGGCTCTGCCCAATGGTGGCTCGCCAGTCTCTGTTGGCTTGTAGGTCTCAATCTCAGGCAATTCGAGTGGCAGGCACTCCTCTGGAACCATCTGTGGCATTCCGTCTTTGTAATATACAGGGAATGGCTCACCCCAGTAGCGCTGACGGGAGAAGATGGCGTCGCGGAGACGATAGTTTACCTTAACTCGGCCGATGCCCTTCTCGGTAACAAACTTCTTGGTAGCTGCGATAGCCTCCTTTACGGTGAGTCCGTTCAGAGAGAAACCGTCCATGCTGCTCTTGCCTGCTACAGGTGAGTTGGTTACGATACCTTCCTTGGCATCGAAGCTCTCCTCTGAAACATCAGCACCCTCGATAAGAGGAATGATAGGCAGGTTGAAGTGCTTGGCGAAGGCGTAGTCACGGCTATCGTGAGCAGGTACAGCCATGATGGCACCTGTACCATATCCTGCCAATACATATTCTGAAATCCATACTGGGATTGCCTCGCCTGTGAATGGGTTGATGGCGTAGCTTCCTGAGAATACACCGGTTACGCTGTGGTTAGCCATACGGTCCAACTCGGTGCGCTTCTTCACGTAGTCGAGATATTTCTCCACCTCTTCCTTCTGCTCGGCAGTAGTTACCTGCTGAACATACTCGCTTTCTGGAGCCAGAACCATGAAGGTTACACCAAACATGGTATCGGCACGGGTGGTGAAGATGGTGAACTTCACGTCGCTGTCCTTTACAGAGAATACTACCTCTGTACCCTCAGAACGGCCAATCCAGTTCTTCTGGGTTTCCTTGATACTGTCGCTCCACTGGATGGTCTCCAAACCGTCGAGCAGACGCTGAGAGTAGGCAGATGTTCTCAAGCACCACTGCTGCATCTTCTTCTGGATGACAGGATAACCGCCACGCTCACTTACGCCGTTTACTACCTCGTCGTTGGCAAGTACAGTACCCAAGCCAGGGCACCAGTTTACCATGGTTTCGCCGAGGTAAGCGATGCGGTAGTTCATCAGAATCTGCTGCTTCTTCATGTCGTCGAAGCTGTTCCACTCCTCGGCTGTGAAGTCGATCTGCTCGTTCTGAGCTACGTTCAAGTCAGCAGAACCCTTCTCTTCGAAGCGCTTGATGAGCTTCTCGATAGGCTGAGCCTTCTGGCAGCCGTTGCAGAAGAATGAGTTGAACATCTTCTGGAAAGCCCACTGAGTCCAATGGTAATACTTAGGGTCGCAGGTACGAACCTCACGATCCCAATCGAAGCAGAAGCCAATCTTGTCGAGCTGCTCGCGGTAGCGGTTGATGTTGGCTACGGTAGTAACCTCTGGGTGCTGACCGGTCTGGATAGCATACTGCTCAGCAGGCAAACCGTAAGCGTCGTAACCCATAGGGTTCAGTACGTTGAATCCGTTCAAACGCTTGTAGCGAGCATAGATGTCGCTGGCGATATAACCAAGTGGGTGACCTACGTGCAAACCTGCTCCTGATGGATAAGGGAACATGTTGAGCACATAGAATTTCTTCTTGTTTTCATCTTCTGTCACCTTGTAGGTCTTGTTCTCGACCCATTTCTGGTGCCATTTCTTCTCGATTTCTCTGAAGTTGTATTCCATTGTCTTTATCTAATTATTTTGTTTCTTTTCTTAAATATAATAAGGTAAAACCCCATTCAAGGTGCAAAATTACATTTATTTTAGCACATTACAAAATAAAATGCAAGTTTTTTATGATTTTAATGCCTGAGCGTAAACAAATCATCCATGGTGAGTTGCACCTGTGCTATTGCCGAATGAGTTGTAGGACGAATACCAAACGTAGTTATCAAAGTAGGCAAGATGCCATGACGTACTCCCGTCTCTTCTACGAAATCAGCCATACGAGTTCGTATACGAAGCTCTTCCTCCTTCGTTATGCTATAAGGAGACTGCGAATACTTGATTTCACAGAGATTAATCAGATGGTCAGCTCGCTCTATCAGCAAGTCTATCTGCGCCGCAGGTGTAGAGCACTTGCTTCGCCAAGAATAATACTCCGTATAGATTTGCTCAATGCCTAAACTCTTCTTTATCTGAGGAATATGCAACATACAGATGCGTTCAAAAGCCAAACCATACCATGTGTTTTGGCGAGGCTTGCCCATCTGATGCGTCCAGTAAGCTACATCCGTGGTACCAGGATGACAGAAGGACATATAAAATAAGGTGTATAAGTCCGTGAGCTGGTAAATCTGGTCTTTTTGCTTGATTTTCTTTTCACGCGTATTATAACCTCTTACAAAGTCACAGTTGATTAATTCCCGAAGCACCTTGGTCAATGTTCCACCCGACTTCAAATTCAGATGCGTAGAAATTTCCTTGCGAGTCATCCCTTGCTTACATTTTGCCAGCATCTCTATTACTCTCATATAGATTTCCGAGTTTCGGAACAAAGAAGAATACAACCTACTATACTCTCGTTTCAGTTCACCACGTTCAGCAAAGAACAATCGATCTACATTAGCCTCCACACCTTGCGTCTTGTCCAGCAAGCTCAGATAGTAAGGCACTCCACCCATCATACTATAAATCTGTAAGATGGAAAGACGTGACCACAAGAATCCATTCGCCTGGAGATACTCCTCCGTCTCACCTAGTGTGAATGGAGCCAAGTATATCTCATGCGTAATGCGATTATGAAGTCCGCCATGGCTATCTATGAGATTAGAAATCATCCACGATGTGGCACTGCCACAAACCACAAGCATAATCTCATTCTGATTAGCCGCCCAACTATTCCAAAAATGCTCAAAAGCCTGCTGGAAATTAGACTTGGGAGTATCAAGACAAGGCAACTCGTCTATAAAAAGCAGTATGCGCTTACCTCCCAACTTCGACTTCAGCATTTGCTTCAAAATCTCAAATGCCTCTGTCCAATTAGAAGGCAAAGGCAGCTTTGGGTCGCCAAATTCACACAAAGCATAGCCAAAATTAGACAATTGAGCCTCGGCTGGTGCATCAATAGACCCAGACATCTCGAAGGCAAATTCATCCTTGAATAGATTATGCACCAGATAAGTCTTGCCGATGCGCCTTCTTCCATACACTGCCACAAACTCAGCTTTTCCAGAATGGTAATACTCGGTAAGCTGTCTGATTTCCGTTTTTCGTCCTATAATTTGCTCCATATCGCTTGAATAAGATAATTTGTTACGGTGCAAAAATACGATAATTATTTGAAAAAGCAAACGATACTTTAGCCAAATCGATGTTTTTTAACTCGATTTGGCTAAAGTATTCCTTATATCTTAGCCAAATCGGTATTTTTTCGTCCGATTTGGCTAAAGTATCGCTTGCCCTCTATATGTTGTTTAGGTGTAGTTATTTTCATTGCATTTGACTTGTAAAGTTATTTGTAGTCGCTAATGCTAAGTGGAGAATAAGGGTGCAATTAGGCTTTGTAGTGGCTATAAAAAAGATATGCCCTCTTGCTTCACAGCAAAAGGGCATACGCTCAGTTTTCATTTATAGAATAGCATAAGTCAATAAATGAACCAAATTTAAAAACTTAATCTTATAAACCTAATCTTACTATAAGCCTATTCTAAAACTCATTATTGTTAAAATAGTTATTCTGTCCATCCTGGGTTCTGTGTCAGGTTCTTGTTCAATGTCAACTGATCGATTGGCAATGGATACAACCAACGGCGATCGTTGTCTGACCACTTGCGACCTGCGTCGTCGAGAGCCTTAGATGTGTACTGGTACAAGTATGTCTTGCCCTTGTACTCAATAGTAGAGCGTCCCGTTTCACCACCGAAGGTAGCAATACCCTCATACTGCTTCTCAACAGTAGGAGTAATGCGGATACCCAAAACGGTCTTAGGGTTCTCCAGCAACTTCATGGCATTCCAACGCTTCAAGTCATCCATGCGGAAGCCTTCGGCTACCAACTCGATGCGGCGCTCACGACGAATCTCGTAAAGAAGGTTAGAAAGCGTGTAGCCATAATCCAAAGGCTGCTGGTCGGCAACTGGGTTTACGGTGAGGTGAGCCATACCTACACGGTCACGAAGCTGGTTGATAGTCTTGTCGAGAACTTCCTGAGTGCAAGAACCCAACTCTGCATTAGCCTCGGCATTGATGAGCAATACCTCTGCGTAACGATAGATGAACCAGTCGTAAGAAGTGTTGTTTGCCTGCCACTGAGCTTCGTCAGCAGAGTGGAACTTGGTACATGGGTAACCTGTTACACCACCAGATGCAGAACAGTCTGGCATTGGATTCTGTTCCTGCTTGTTGTTGCGGATCCAGTATGGCTTGTGGTTGTTGTCTATGAGCTGATAAAGACGTGGATCGCGGTTAGCAATTTCATCCTCCAACTCGTTGTCACCCTTATAGCCAGAACCCTCATTGTGGATAGGAGTACCATCCTTCATCAGGAATGACTCGATGAAGTCCTTGGTCAAACCGTAACCATTACCACCAGCCTGACGGCCAGTCTCATGGGTGAGTACACCAGTCTCGTAGAAGCGAGCCAGAATAGCCTCCTTGTTGTCTGAAAGATCTTCCTGAACGAAGAGGTTAGCATAGTCGAGTGGATAACCCTCGTATGCTCTTGTACCGGCACCGGCATCAGTACCCTTTACGATTTCATACTTACCGCTGTTGATGATTTCATCAGTCAACTGCTTAGCCTTTGTAATCAAGCTTTCAGCTGTCAAACCCTCAGAACCTGCCTCGTGGTGATACTTCATATAAGTACCGTAGTAGAGACAAACGCGAGCCAACTGAGTGCGGGCTGCATCCTTGTGCAGACGGCCCTTCTCAGCCATAGTCTTCTCTGGGAGCCACTGGATAGCGAACTCCAAGTCCTCGATTACCTTCTTCAAAACGAAGTTGCGTGAATCACGACCCTTGAAGAGCTCTGCCTCATCACCTGTCTGGAGGTCAGACTCATACCAAGGCACATCACCGAATGAACGGATCTTGCCATAGTAATCCTGTGCTCTGAAGAAACGAACCTCAGCTACATACTTGTTGATTTCTGCCTCTGTACCAGAAGCTGCCTGATAACGCTTCATAAAGTAGTTGCAGCTACGAACGTTACCCCAGCTCCAGCCACCGTCAGATGTAGGAACGGTATATTCGTTGTACATATAACTATTGTAAACTCGGCTCACAAAGTTATCAGTCTCACCATCATAGGTAGATGAAGGACCAGCCAACATGTTGTTGTAAAGTCCATTGGCGTACATCTTGAGGTCGTTGGCGCTTGTCCAGTATGATTTATCTGTAAATGAGTCCATTGGGCTCAAGTCGGTATAGTTGCAAGATGCAAGTGTCATACCAGCCATCATACTCAAAATGAATATATTTTTAATTTTCATTGTCAGTCTATTTTAAGTATTAATAATACACACTTTCCTAACTCTCGAACATTATAATGTTAAGTTCATACCCACAGAGATCTTCTTGTTGATAGGGTAAGTCATGTTACCAAGTGTTTCAGGATCAGCAAACTTCACCTTCATTGGAGTCAATGTCAGGAGGTTTTCACCCTGTACAAATACTCTCAAGCGAGCAATACCTACCTTCTTCAACAAGCTGGATGGAACTGTATAACCCAATGTAACGTTCTTCAAACGCAGGTATGCTGCATTCAGCATATAGCGGGAAGATGTGCTGTGGTTACCACCGTTTACACCATAGTGATGGAGTTTTGGGAAATAAGCATCACGATTATCCTCTGTCCAGTAGTCGAGAGAAGTGGTCTGTGGAGTACACCACTCATTTGTGAAGCCCCAGAACTGGGCACCACCCGAACCACCGAAGTAGTCGCGCTTACCGATACCCTGCCAGAACATCTCGAAGTCGAAGCCCTTGTAGTCTGCACCTGCTGTAATACCGTATGCATAGCGAGGAGTAGAGTTACCGAGAATCTTGCGGTCACCTGGCTTATCTACTGTACCCTCACCCCAGTCAATCTTGTTGTTACCGTTGAGGTCTTCAAACTTCACGTCACCAGCGCTCCAGTGGCCACCAGAAACTGCACTCTGATCCCAGCTGGCTGCTTCCTCGTCTGTCTTGAAGAGTCCGTTAGATACCAAACCCCAGATTTCACCCAACTTCTCACCTACGTAGTGGTCGCCGAGGAGGCGTGCATCGTTAGAGTACTTGGTGATTTCAGACTGATAGTCAGACAAAACACCCTTGATGTGATAGCCCAAACCGCAGCTCAAGCGATCGCTCCACTCTACAGAAACTTCCCAACCGGTGGTCTTCATGTTGGCAGCGTTGCTTCTTGGAACGCTAGTACCGAGTACAGAAGGAAGAGTTGCACCCTTGGTCAACATATCCTTGGTGTCACGACGATACCAGTCGAAAGATGCACTCAGGCGGTTGTTGAGCCATGTACCATCGATACCGAGGTCGAACTGGTTTACTGTCTCCCATGTGAATGAGCTACTTACCAAGCCAGGAGCGTAAACAGCTACAGGGCGTGTGCCGCCGAGCAATACGCCAGCCTTTGTGCTGATGCCGTAGGTAGCCAGGTAAGGGAAGTTACCAGATACGTTCTGATTACCGAGAGAACCGTAAGATGCACGGATCTTCAGGTTGTCCCACCAGCTGCGCAATGGCTCGAAGAACTTCTCCTCTGATACACGCCAAGCGATAGAGCCTGAAGGGAAGAACGCATAGCGGTTACCCTTAGCGAACTTAGAAGAACCATCCTCACGACCGTTGAACTCGAAGAGGTATCTGCCCATGAAGTCATAGTTGAAACGGAAGAAGAGACCATTGGTTGACCACATGCTCTCGCTACCGCTGGTAGAAATATCACCGTATGCGAGGTTGATCTGTGGAGTATCGTTGTTGATAAGGTCCTTACGGCCTACCCAGTGATACTTGTTGTGCTTCTTCTCCTGGTTGTAACCTACGAGAAGCTTGAAGTTGTGCTTCTCTGCCAAAGACAATGAGTACTCTGCAAATACGTTGAATGCCTGATAGTAGTCATCGTAGTTAGAAACTGTTACACTGCTAGGGTTGGTCCAAGGATAGTATTTCTCTGTACCAGGTACTGCGGTGTAGTCGTAGAAGTTACGTACGTGCTCGTTAGAGTTTCTGCCATAGAAGTTCCAGGTGTAGTCAGCATTGATGACGAGACCCTTGATAGGAGTGATGCGTACGGCACCAGTCATCCACAAGTCGTTCTGGCGATACTTGGCGTTACCACCCTGCTCCATGATAGCGATAGGGTTGGTGTTGTTACCCTGACCTGCATAATGTCCATCAGGATGCTTTACTGGCATCAATGGGCTCAAGTCGTTCTTCATCATACCTGAGTATGCGCTCAAACCTGAGTAAGCTGTAGGGTTCATAGCTGTAGTACCACCGGTAGGGTGAAGCTCTGATGTATAAGTATGAGTAATCTTAGCGCTTACATTCAACCACTTGGTAATGTTAGAAGAGATGTTTACATTAGCATTATACTTCTTGTACTTATCGTCACCAGCAGTCAAGATACCCTTCTGGTCGTTCATACCCAGAGATGCATAATAGGTAGTGCGGTCGTTACCGCCGCTGATGCTGGCATTGTAAATCTGAGAGAATGAAGTCTTGTAAAGCTCATTCCACCAGTCGGTATTGCCGCAATAGCCATACTTAGCTGTATCATAGTTTTTGTCGAAGAATACAGGCTTGTCGTATGTTCCCTCGAAGTACTTCTTGGTATATTCGTAAACCTGATCCTTGAAGTAGTGACCAGAACCACCGTCATTCTTGTTAGCCTCATCCATCATAGTGAGGTACTGCATGGAATTTACGTTGTGGTATGACTTTGCAGGGCTCTGCCAGTAACCTGTAGCGTTGAAAGAGATAGTAGGCTTGTCGCTCTTGCGACCCTTCTTGGTAGTAATGAGGATTACACCGTATGCTGCACGTGCACCATAGATGGCTGCAGAAGAAGCATCCTTCAATACAGAGATAGACTCAACGTCTTCTGGATTCACGAGGTTGGCATCCATCTGAACGTTATCAACCAATACCAATGGGCTACCGCCGTTCAAAGACGTGTTACCACGGATATTGTAGCTAGAGCTGGCACCAGGAGCACCACCACTGTTCATAGATACGTTCAAGTTAGGAACAACACCCTGAAGACCCTGACCGATGTTGGTGATAGGACGGTTTTCCAATACCTTACCATCCACGCTGGCAACAGCACCAGAGAGGTTTACCTTCTTCTGTGTACCGTAACCTACAACAACAACTTCTTCCAGGCCCTGAGTATCCT
>UQWP01000069.1 GCA_900544825.1 uncultured Prevotella sp.
CATGTCACACCCTGTATGGGTGTGTGGATTGAAAGTCGTGTACAATAACGAGTTTCAATCCACACACCCATACAGGGTGTGACATGTCGTTGTTTTGCTTGTTGCTCGATACATCTTGTTTCAATCCACACACCCATACAGGGTGTGACCGCCCTTCTTGGTTACGAGCATACACGATACGAGGTTTCAATCCACACACCCATACAGGGTGTGACCCTTAATGCTGCTATTTATAAGGTCGCTATCAAGTTTCAATCCACACACCCATACAGGGTGTGACTTCCGGGCTGACACTATCGGCAAAGTCCATCAAAGTTTCAATCCACACACCCATACAGGGTGTGACCCTGCCGCTTCGCTGCTGATATACTTCAACGGCTGTTTCAATCCACACACCCATACAGGGTGTGACGTCGCTGATAGTGATTGCCGGAACATACGGAAAGTTTCAATCCACACACCCATACAGGGTGTGACCATTCTTTGGTACTGAGTATAGCGATGTGACCAAGTTTCAATCCACACACCCATACAGGGTGTGACTGCATATTCAGCAAAAGGCTGAATATCACGATGCAAAGGTAGATATTTTGCGAAAAACAACAAAATAATAACCCATAAAATAATATAAAAGCTGGTAAAAACACAACTTATTGATTTACAAGAAGTGCGAATCTACCGGATTTATTTGCAATACAATAGGTTCGCACCCTCATATATTAAATGATAAGCTCACCAGTAAAGTCGACTCCCATATCCTTACCCAATGTTTCAACTTTACGTTTCCAGTTCTTCCCAAGGATATAGAATCTAACACTGTCTTGTCTAGAATCGATAATTCCCTTCAATTGGTCTCTCAACACAACAAATTGAGCTTCCGTCAAAATACATTCAAAAACAGAGTTTTGAACTCTCTTTCCATAATTCAGACACGCTCTCGCTACATTGCGCAAACGTTTCTCACCATAAGGCGATGTTATATTAACATCATAAGTAATCAACACAAACATAAGCTACTTGATTAAAAATACAGGGTAATCATCAATATCCTTGCGGATGAATCTTGCCAACAACATTGCTTGAACATAAGGAAGAAGACCTATACTTACCTTCTCATTTAAATAAGGATGAATAATCTGCTCCTTCTTTCTGTTTTGCCAAGCAGACAGTATAATCTTACGCCCCGAATCTGTCATGACGATACCTTCGTCACCCTGCTTGATGAAATCTTTGATGGTAATCTGTTTTCTGTTGATTAAAGATAGAACCAATCTATCACCCAAATATGCTCGCAGCTCCTCCATCATATCCAAAGATAAAGATGCACGCCCTGGTCTTAAAGTATGCATAAACCCTACGTATGGGTCTAAGCCAACAGTTCCCAAAGCCGATGTCATATCATTACATATAAGAGTATATACGAAAGATAACATCGCATTAATCGCATCTTTAGGTGGACGACGATTGCGACCTTCAAATACAAAATCTTCTTTCTGGTTTAGAAGAAGGCGTGAGAAAACGCCAAAATAAGCAGTGGCAGCTTCTCCTTCTATTCCCCTCACACTATCTATAGATTCAGCATTTAAAACTCTTCTTTTACATCGAAGCAATTCCTCGCAAACATATGCTATAGCCTCATCATCTCCATTGTCTCTAATAAAGCGACGTAAGATATTACGATAGTTTTGGATTTTACCTCCTATGAAGAGTTTACAGAGATGAAGAGCATAGTTAGGTTCATCAGAATTCTTATATTGTGCTTTTCTCAACAAAACGTTTCCTCTAGTCGGACCTTGCGAACGGCTGATATATCTTCCTTGTGGTGAAAGGAAGGTTAGAGAAACATTGTTATCTGCACACAACTTCATCAATCCTGGACTTGCCCCCATATAACCAAAAGTAATAATTTGCTCTATATTATGGATAGGAATACGGAATATCTCGTTTTGCTTCACAGATACCACAACATTCAACCCATCTTTACTTAGATAGGCTTCAGGCGTTGTCACGTATAATGTATTAAGTAATATCCTCATATAGATTCTTATTTAAATAGGTTGATACTAGAGTACAATCACTCATTTCCGGTATACAGAGATTTACCAGAGAACAATTCTTGCAATGGTGCTGTTTGTTAGCTTTTGGCAAGATACCGCTTTTAAACACCTCATGCATCTGACGGGCACATTGAATAGTCATACTTCTTAATGACTCAGAAATAGAAATTGTTTCTCTATGTTTCACTTCATCATAATACAATGCACCATATGGAATATGAATGCCATACATTTCTTCAAGACACATTGCCTGGGCAGCCAATTGAACTTCATCTCTTTCATCAGGTTTATGATGCCCTCTTTTATACTCCACAGGATATGGTTTCCAATATCCTTTGTAACGATTATGTGTGATGGCATCTTCAGAAGAATCAGTTGGAACAAGTTCTACAGCATCAGTTATACCATACAATCCTAATTCTTTGGAGGCAATATGGAGGGAACGAAGCGTGATAACATCACCATTCTTCTGACGATAGAAGGGATTATCTACATTCTTGTGTAGAATCTGCCCTTCTGTCGTCAGTTTATTTTCTGCCCATTGTTGCTCGATATGAATCAAAGCCCATTGTCGGGGACAGAACATAAAGTGCTGTATCCCCGACAACATGAGCATTTCGTCTTCAGTATACATGATGATACTAAATCAATTCTTCAACTGTTACACCGCTAGGAACAGAATCCATGTCTATTGTAACTTTATAATCGTTGAACGATCTTGGTACCGCTTTTGTGTTCTTCTCGATTTTTACCAAATCGAACAATTTATTCGCTGGAGCATTACCCAGAACAGAATCATGTTTGAACACAATTAATTTCTGAGCAC
Source organism: uncultured Prevotella sp. (assembly GCA_900544825.1). Taxonomy (GTDB): domain Bacteria; phylum Bacteroidota; class Bacteroidia; order Bacteroidales; family Bacteroidaceae; genus Prevotella. The sequence goes on from UQWP01000069.1 coordinate 2,884, forward strand.
TCATCAAGCCTCTTGCTGCAGAACGATCAACATCAAACATATTCTTCAATGCATCAAAGAAAAGCTGAAGATCTTCCTCTGAGAAACCAGTTTGCTTTGCAAGATTTGCAGAGATAAAGCCATGACAAACATAGAGACCATAAGGGACAGTTGCCTTGCGACCCATAGTTCTGTTGTCACCTTTCTGCTTTTCTGCTTCATTTTCTGTAGCGACCGCCATTCGAGTAATAGAATGTTCAGCAGTTGCAATTGAATCTACAGAGCGAGCAAATGTAAGCTGAATAGGACCTCTTACTTGTCCTGCATTCTTTCCTGTAGACATTACAGCACCAAAAGTACGAATATCATAATAGTTCTTGCACATAAACAAACGAGCTGCTGCCGTTTTGTCTTTAGCATTCTTAACATCAGAATCATCATGTGCCTTATCTATCTCATTGTTGAGGACGGCCTTCTCCTTGATAAAGATATCATACCCAGCAGCCAGACTTTTTGCTACCTGCACATAGTTGCGCACCTTACGCTTCAAGCACACATCAGTAACTAAGCCCATACCTGTCTCTGCATCCACACGAGGAAGATTACCAGCATCTGGATCTCCATTAGGATTGCCATCCTGAACATCAAAAATGTAAACGAAATCAATTTTATTTTTTAATTCAGCCATAATATTTATTTTTTTAACGTTAATATTTTAATCTTTATTTTCTTCCTCTTTCTTCGTAAAGAACTCTTGTCTCTGATGGTAGTATCCTATAAAGAATCTACCCTGGTCTTGAAGATCAAGATGTGCTGGGAAGCCCGATGCAGGAATCTTATCAATAATCTCCTGCTTCATCTTCTCAAAGAAGATTTTCTTACCCCCATTCGTCAACTTCTCCATGTGATGTGAAGAAAGATTGAGAATTGTTGCAAACACAGAAGCTGGTGTTGCACTGGCAGCATTCATATATCTTTCGCGTATGCTGCTAATTCCATTTGCATCTTCTTGAATCTTATCAAGAACTGCAAAAAGACGACCACATAAGTAGCCTTGGTTTGTGTTACTCTTGTCTAACATAATTTCTATTTTTTTATTATTACTATTTGTTCTATTGAGATATGCCTTGATGATTGCCATACGAGCAATACGAATCGCGTCTTTGCTGCCAGATTCTGCTCTTATTCTACGAATGCATGCAGAAAATAAAGTGAATGGATATGGTGTTCCTTGGAAGATACTTTTGACAACTGCTTCTGGGAGATTAGGGGTAGCTTCAGACTTCCCGTTAAGAGTGACAGCTGCAAGCATACTCTTGATTCCCATATATGGTTTCTTATCTATACGAGTATCTTTGATTTCCATATCTTTAAAATGACACAATATCTTTCCTGCAAATTCTTTCAGAGAACATTCCGACCAATATACAACGGCTATTCTTGCCGAATTTGGAGCCAAACCAAGAATATAGAAACGGTCTTCTAATGATGTTTTCAAACTTCCAGAATATATAGCAGTAAACACTTTGCGCACTTGCTCTATCTTAGCATTTGGATCATCAACCTCTTCTTCAGTATATCCCAACAGGTCAAAGAGGCTTCCTTCTGTCTGTTCTGCAGCCTCGCTGTTAGAGGAAGCCCAAAAGACAAAAGTTCGATTACCTACACAAAACTTATTATGAGAACCTTTCTGCAACATAGTGTTAAGAGCTGTAGTATAGGCAAATTCTGCATCTTCACTTATTTGGGCATTGTAGCCTTGCTCTTTTCCATATGAATCATAACCGCGGTCTGTTTTAAAAGAAACCAAAGGTCCTGTATCTTTTGTCAGCTTTATCGTAGTATGGAGTCTTGCTACAGAGTCTTTCTTACCTGTCACCAAACATATTCCATATATGCCATCATCAGCACTTTGGCTCAAGATTAAATTCCAGACCTTTTCATTTTCTGCAGCAATCTTACTTTCTCCTTGCAACAGGAATGATATGTTTTTCTTGGATTTATGCATTTCCTCATACAACACATCATTTTTAATAATATCTTCCAATTTTTCGTTCTTCTTATAGAATTCTGAAATAGCATTTAGATATCTATCAGAAGACACCTGTTCTTTTAACTTCTCAATCATTCTAATGAAAGTATCATGTTTTTTAGCACTTTCATCAGCCCCTCCAATCACATATTCATAATTATCCCAAAGGATATTCGGAGCATATTTTCTACCGCTACGCTTAATTGTTTGCAAGACTAAAAATGTTTGAGCAGTCTTTTTATCTTTCATTCTGCTTTCTATCCTGACAAAAGTTCCATCTTTATCTATCACGATAAGGTAGCCAATCTCTTTCAGTTCTAAGCCTTTTTGGGCTAATCCTTCACATCTATTATAATAGTCATATAATGCTTTTAGTATCATCTTAAAATCTCCTCACTTTTAATTGGTGGAACAATAATTACGCCATCTTTCATCTGTGGACGATAGAACATTGGCTGGATGTTCTTCTTATCAGCAAAGTCCATATCATAGAGCATGATTCCTAAGTCTTTAGTACCACCTTGCTCTTCAGATATTGGTGGACTCAATGCCTCATCATCAGGATTAACGAGACGGAAAGAGGCAGAGAACTCGCGAGTACCAAGATAAGGCTGATTGAAACATTGCCCCTTGCTTGCTCTACGCTCAAACATCTGATAATACTTCATCGGATTCTCATCTTTACCCGGCTCATGAGAAAATAAATCACCTTCTGCCTTTCGCTTCGATACAGAACGAAACTCCATCTTTGCCCAAATTCGATAACCTACATCTTTTAAAAGCAAAGTATTTTTCTGCTGGCGTTTTTCCTCTATAAAGATGATAGATTTACCAGCTACCGCCCCCACCTCATTTCTTCTAACTGAAGTCCATTTGATAGGTTTCAACACCTCTATCTTGGTTATCTGCCAATGAATGGCAGGCTTCCAAAATATAGCCTCGAATATAGCTCGTGCTGCTGATGGAGTAATCACATCATAGCTTACACGTTCAACTTTCAGTTCGGGTCTTGTGAAGCAAGCCATATCGCCCCACACCTCCAAACAATATTCTTTATCAGTATATTCCATCATATTACTATTTTTCTTCTTCCTTATCGTTATTATTATCTTCCAAACTTTTCTTTGGCTGCTGAGCCTCAAAGAATCTTTTTGCAGAAAGTGGAGAAACTACTTGACGTCCTGTTTTGGATTCGAGTTCCTCTCTTGCAACACGCGCCACATTACCACCTTCTTTAGCACATTGCTTATTTTCATCTAAAGTTTGAGGATTCTTTGCCTTAGTAATGCTCGTTGTTGAGAGTTCTGCAAGCATATTAAGAATAAGTTCCTCGTTGGTCATATTGTCACGCAGATTTTCCTTTTTCAAACCTTTATACTGTTTGTATTCTTTTGTTGTTCTACCAGCCCAAGCCTGATAGATTATATCTGTTAAGGATGCATACTGTACCCCTTCCTCTACATTATGAAGCTTCCATTGGTCTGTCAAGTCCTTGCGTATCTCAATACTTTTCAAACGTTGGTTAATCCAATTGTCCGAATATCCCAATCGTTTGTAGTCTATCATGGCCTGCTGTATACTTAATTCTGGATCTTGCATTTGATCCAGTCTGTCTGCTCCAACTTTAGCAAGCCACATTTTAAAAGGTTCAGCCTTTGGAGACGGTACAGACTGAATAATACGTAAGAGTTGCTCTGTATCAGCAACATCCGTTAATCGCATTTTACCATCAGCTGCACGCATTTTCAAACTGTTACAGTTTGTAACGGTTTCATTTCCCTCATCTTTAAGTCGCTTCTTTAGGACTCTCCAATAGGTTTGAGGATTAGGACTTTCAGTCAAAACCGCAATAACGTCAACAATAGAAAAGTACCATTTTTCCTGTTCATCATCCCAAATGGCACGGATCTTATCATCCCCAAATAGCTTTATCGAATTTTTCTTTACCATATCATTTCCATTTAAATAATAATCGATTTATTCGCCCAATTATTATCGATGCGCAAGCCTATATGTTCATCATACTGCTGTTTATAATCGACAACAAAGAGTCCCTCTTTTTTCTCACTAACGACACCCATATCTAACAAAGACTTAAAATCTGTCTTATTGATATTTATCATATACTTCGACAGCTTCTTTATCAGTATATATGAAGGTCCCTTTTCCAATAATTGTTGCATAAGCTCGAAACTATTTCTCCAACAGACAACAACATTGATACCATTATCTTCAATCATCTGAAACTCTTTTGCAGCAGTAGCAAAACATATTTCCTTAGGATTATAAAGATAATGCTTCATACCCTTTACATCAAAACATACCTTTCTGCAATATAATTGCTTGAAATATGATGTCATCACATCTGGAGCAAACCAATCTATCCCAGTACCAAGACTTAATCTTGCATTATTTGCAGCCTGCATTTCTCCTTTAGGAAGATTATGCTCTTTAGACAAAGAAAAGACATAAGTAGTACTCAAACCATTCTTTCCTTCTCGATTACATCGGCCGGCAGCTTGCAATACAGAGTCAAGCCCTGCTTCTTGCCTATATACAACTGGAAAATCCAAATCAACTCCAGCTTCTATCAATTGCGTGGAGACAACACGTATAACTTCATTCGTATCGTCCTTTAGAGCTTTTTTGAGTGTTTCTAACGTCTCGCTAATATGTGCCGGACACATCATCTTTGAAAGATGTAATGTAATACCCTCTTGCGGCAGACGTGTATAGAGTTCTCTAGCATCACGACGAGTATTTACAATACAAAGCACTCTTTTATGCTTGCTCAACATCTCAGCAACCTCATCATACGTTCTTCCTTCGTTATTGATACTTAACTTTACCCTTCGCAACTTGTCATGCAAATTAAACTCACGAGGAATGATTTCTGTAATATGGTCAATTCCTTTGAATGCAGCTTTCGGATTACATCCTTCAATAAGTCCACTTAACACGGGTTGACTTGCCGTAGTAAACAAGAAAGAAACATTGAATAGTTTATGATACGTTTTCAATGAATCCACAACAGGCTGAAGATAGTCCATCGGAAGCGTCTGTACCTCATCTAAGATTACGACACTATTGACTATATTGTGAAGTTTCCTACAAACAGATGGCTTATTGCTAAACATAGATTCAAATAATTGCACATTAGTCGTTACAATTATCGGATAGTCCCAATTTTCTGTCGCCAACTTCATTTTTTCCTGAAGTCTTTCGTCTTTAATTTGCTCAGGATCCACATTACTATGATGCTCCAAAATATTCTCTTCTCCAAAGATGCTCCGTAGAACTGACGCCGTCTGAACAATGATACTTGTATATGGAATGGCTATAATAATTCTTTTCTGACCATTTCTGATAGCATGCTTCATTGACCATACTAAAGAAGACAATGTTTTTCCTCCACCAGTTGGTACCGTCAAACTATAAAAACCTATTTCTGTATCCGCCATTTTAATACATTGCTGCTGGACTTGATTTCTTATAGCATTAACATCAGAATTATCTGCTTTAGCTTTCAAATCCTTCAGTTTATTTTCAAGCAAAGGCAGTAAATCATGTAACGTAGCTTTATTCCGTCTTAACATAGAAGATTCTTTATCCATAAAAGCTTCAGTATCAAGAAAGTCGGCATCCACCAAACATGAAAACATCATACGATCTAAATGATGAAAATCATTAGTTTGAATCTTGAAAGCAGGTACATTTAATTTTTCCTTTCCTATATTGACATTAACTTCTGCTGGAATATCCTGATTAAGAATTCCTTCTATCTCATCATAATCATGTAACCCAGTATGATGGGACACAATTTGATTAACGAAGAAATTATCTGCTGATTTACCATAAAGCCTCCGTGCCAAAATTCCGCCAATAAAAGCATGGTTATAATTACCACAAACTTTAATATCAGGCTCGTATCCACTCTCTTTTTTAATATGTTGCTGAAAAGCATGTGATTCCTTACCCTTGTCATGAAGCTGCCCCAAAACTTTGCCCCATTCACTCATACCAAATTCACCAGCGAAACGAGCAGCAAGCCTAGCTACACCAACAGAATGTTCCTCATTAGACTGTATAATCCAATGCCCTACATTATCTTGATATATATGTGATATTAATTCTGCCATTTTCATTTTTACTTTTATAATTTTCTTGTTCTAGCTTCCATTCTCCTCTCTCTTCCTATTGTCTCAGGAAATTCATATTTACCCCAACCAACTTCCAGCCTGTTTTTCTTGATTTTTTCATCAAACCACCAGTCGTAGTGTTCACGGGAAATCATGCGGATATCCCAGGCTGCATGTACTTGGGCTGCTATCGATATGCCATATACTTCCCTGAGGTCTATCATTTCTTCAAGCATAAGCTCATCTCGCTTTTCACTTCCCATTTCCTCGATTAAAGCCTGCTTGGTAAAGAGGAAAAAGCCAGCAAACTTATTACAGCGCTTCTCTACGTCTAACTCTGCACTTGCAGGAAAGGTAAGAAGCAGATGAGCTAACTCATGCGCTGCCGTAAAACGGAGACGTTCTATTGTTGTTTTCTCTGGACGCATATCGAGAACTATCAAGGGATGCCTCTTATCTGCCCATGTACACATACCCCATACGTTATCAGGCAATTCTGTTGATAAAATTTTAATGCCTTTTCGCTCTAATAATCGAAGAACGCCGGAAATCGGTCCATCACCACTATGCCATCGTTTTCTCAAAAGGTCGGCAGCATGGATTGCATCCTCTAGGGTGGAAACCTTAGTTCCTTTGATAGGATTCTTAAAAAGGATGTTTTTAAAATATTTCTCTTCATGAGAGCTAGACTGACAATATATCAAACGCTCCTTGGCAAGATACTGCTCTGCCCAAAACGAGAGTTTCGCTTCCAGAGCTTGCAGCTCGTCTTCGGATAACTTCCCATTTGATGTGGTGCGGAGCATCGGAACATCTATCTTGATATTGGTGCCATCGAAATATGCCTCGCTGATATTAAGGGCTTTGGCTATGGCTTGCAGGGCATCACGCTTGGGACGCATGATGCCTTTCTCATAACGGGATATACTTTGTTTGGTGATGGCTCCGTTGGTCCGCTCTACGAGTTTATCCATACTGAGCCCCATCATCTGGCGCGCTTCCCGTAATCTTATAGAAAATGAGTTATTAGTCATATTTGTTAGCTCTTTAATTTGTTGACAAATATAATAAGAATATCCCATATTGTCACCAAACAGCAGATAGATTTAACATAAAAAAGCACTTGAATTTAGGAAGAACAAGAAGATTTAAAGAGAAAAGGGGATTACACATTATTATATAAGGAAAACACCTTGACCGTACCAAACATACAGTCAAGGTGCTAGAGTACAAAGATTCTATATTTTGATTAATCTTTCAAACAACCAACTGGCACAACATAGACGCCATCATCCCTACGAACTGCATAACGAGATGTACCTGTTAGAACCATGAGGAAAGATGGGGATTTCATTTTCGTATCATCGATTTTAGAAGCCAGAAGCTTTAGATTCTTTGCCCCTTCTTCGATGTTCTTCTCACCACCTAATTTAACTTCTATCAATCCATAATTTCCATTACGCAAATGAACTACAGCATCACACTCCAAACCATTACCATCACGATAATGATATACCGTTCCATCAATAGCATCGGCATAAACACGCAAGTCTCTGATACACATCGATTCAAAGAACAAGCCCATTGTACTGAGGTCATTCACCAAATCATTCGGACCTATACCTAAAGCCGCAACTCCAATAGAAGGATCTGAAAAATATCGGGTATCCGAAGTGCGAATAGCCGTTTTACTTCGCAAATTGGGATTCCATGCCAAGGAATCTTCCAATACGAAAATTTTCTTCAATGCTTCTATATAGGATGCCACCGTATTGCGATTGGTTGCAGCAACATCATTATTCTCCAAATCAGCACAGATGGTATTTACCGTTACCTGAGCACATTGGTTTCTTGCTAAAGAACGCAATATTCTTTTTGCTCTTTCCGGATCACGGCTTACATTATCTACACGAGAAATGTCAGAGTGTACCACGGCTTCATAATATCTATATGCCATATCAAGTGCTACCTCCTTACTAACCATCGTTGCCTTTGGCCAACCACCCCGACATATCAACCAAGCTAAAGAATCAATATTGAGAGGATTAGTTGCAAAGACATCTGCGACGGGATTGGCAAACAATTCTTCAAGACTGACTTCATTTGTAGAATCGCCAGATTCTGAAAGACTCATTGTCCTCATTGTAAGCCATGCAAATCGACCTGTCCCTGAATGATGAATTTTACTTGTATCCACAGGGACTGCAGACCCGGTAAAGATGAATTGTCCTAGCTCATCCCTATGATCTACCTCAAAACGGGCAGCATCCCAAAGTTGAGGGGCTAATTGCCATTCATCAATAAGACGAGGCACCTTTCCTGAAAGCAACTTTTTAGGAGAAAGATTTGCAAGTTCCACATTCTGCTCCATGTATTCAGGATCATCCATATACACAACGCTCTTTGCTTGCTGCTCTGCAGTTGTCGTCTTTCCACACCATTTGGGTCCTTGGATCAAAACGGCACCACTCCCCAAAAGTCTCCGACTTAACATTTTATCTGCTATTCTTGCCTTATAATTCTTCATAATCTACATGTTTTAAAACCGTTGCAAAGATAATCAAAAGTTATTGAATACTAGCATTTTAAACGTTAAATTATGCAAGTTGTGGCATTTTCATTGTGCAAGTTGAAGCATTTTCATTGTGCAAGTTGAGGCATTTTCATTGTGCAAGTTGAGGATTTTTCATAAAAAATGGTGTTCCATTCCTCAAAATGAAACACCATTAATCTAATCATATCAGATAATTGAATTTCTCAATTTTAGTTGCTATAAGCACTCTCACCATGCTCGTAGATATCGAGACCTTCCTCCTCTACTCGCTTGTCAACACGTACACCTACTGTCTTATCTACTACCTTGAAGATAATATAGGTAACTACGATGCTATAGATGATACTTACCACGGTGGCTACCACCTGAACCCAAAGCTGATGCCAGTCGCCATAGAGAGCACCCTGCACACCCTCAGCTCCAGTTACGTATCTTGTAGCGAAGACACCGGTAAGAACAGATCCCAGGATACCACCCATACCATGCACACCAAAGGCATCGAGGGCATCATCATACTTGAACTTCTCCTTCACAACGGCTACCATGAAGAAGCAGACGATGGTGGAAATGACACCGATGCAGAAAGCACCCAAAATATCTGTACTACCTGCTGCAGGAGTGATGGCTACCAAACCGGCTACAGCACCTGTACAAGCACCCACCGTAGTTGGCTTCTTGTTCACAATCCAGTCGATGAGCATCCAGGTGGTGGCTGCTGCAGCGGTGGCGATATGAGTTACCAGGAAGGCGTTGGCAGCCAGACCATCAGCAGCCAGACCGCTACCAGCATTGAATCCGAACCATCCCAACCAGAGGAATGACATACCCATAAATACGAAGGTGATGTTGTGAGGAGTGATAGGATGACCTGCACGATAATCATCACGTTTGCCGACACAGAGTGCCATGACCAAAGCAGCTACACCGGCATTGATATGAACCACGGTACCACCCGCAAAGTCGATGGCTCCCATCTCCTGCAGGAAACCGCCGCCCCAGACCCAGTGAGCCATAGGGAGATAGGCGATGATGACCCAGAGAACGGTGAAAAGTACATAACCGCTGAACTTGACACGCTCGGCGAATGCACCGAGAATCAGGGCTGGAGTAATGAGGGCAAACATACACTGGAACATCACGAAAGTGAGCTCTGGAATACCTGTTGGCATGATGGCATCCAAACCGATGCCGTGGAGGAAGCACTTATCGAAACCTCCGATGATGCAAGCCAAAGGGTTGCCGCTATTCGCATATTCTGTAGAGAAAGCCCAGGAATATCCGAAGGCTACCCATATCAAACTGACTACTGCCACAATGAATACCGTCTGCATCAGGATGCTGAGGATATTCTTCTGACGCACCAAACCGCCGTAAAAAAGTGCAATACCTGGGATTGACATCAAGAGCACCAAGATGGTTGCCATGATCATCCACGCTGTGTTACCCGTATCAAGTGTAGTTAATAATAAACTGCTCATACTTATATCTTATAGTTAAATTAGAATACAATATTATAATATAGTCTCTCAAATATAAACTTCAATACTAATCATAAAGTTCAATGTTCAAACCTCAAAGTTCAAAGTATCTCTACTCCTCTTTCTCTGCATTATACAATGCAATATCGCCTCGCTCGCCGGTTCTGATTCTGACGGTATCCAGTACAGGAATCACGAAGATTCGGCCATCTCCCACTTCGCCAGTCTGTGCAGCTCCCTGGATGGCAGCGATGGTTGGCTCCACATTTTTATCACGAACCACAATATTCAAAAGTACACGTTCGATGCTACTGGTATCGTACATCACACCACGATAAATGCGAGCCTGGCGCATCTTTCCCTCACCTCTTACATTATAATAAGAGAACCACTCGATGTCGGCAGCTAAAAGTGCCTTCTTGACATCCTCGAATCTAGACTTGCGGATAATTGCCTCAATCTTCTTCATAATCCTTAATAATTAATAATGTGTTACTACTTTTATGGATTGTCTCTATTGAAAACGAACCATCTTTGATTGTCACTCAAATCAAATCATCCCTTACATTATGTTCGTTTTCGGCTGCAAAATTAATACATTTTGTCAGCATTTTAAAGTAATCTAAAACATTTCGTTTCTACTTTTTCTCTATTATTTTAAATTTATCCAGTCTTACCGTATTCTCCTTACAATTTGTAAGTAATCAAGCTTTTCTTCATTACAAATTGAAAGAAGCCTAAAATTTATCTTCTTTTCTTGTATGTTTTTTCTTGTCTATTCCAACAAAAAGTCGTACCTTTGCAACCGAAATCAAACAAATAGTCATCGAAACATTCGAAAGACTATCAAAAAGTCAAGCTTCGCAAGAGGCAAGACGTGAGAGATAAAAGAAAAGTATTCAAACTTAAAGGACAACGCAATATGAAAGAAACAGTTCATTTCACCAAGATGCATGGGGCGGGCAATGACTACATTTATGTAGATACCCAGCTGTACAACATCCCAGACCCCGAAAAGGCAGCCATAGCTTGGAGTGCTTATCATACAGGCATCGGAAGCGACGGACTGGTTCTCATCGGAAAGCCACAGGATGGCAAAAGAGCCGACTATTCGATGCGCATCTTCAATGCCGATGGTTCAGAAGCGATGATGTGCGGCAATGCAAGCCGATGCATCGGAAAGTATCTTTATGAAAAAGGATTGACCCGAAAAGAAACCATCCGACTGGAAACGCTATCGGGCATCAAGATATTGAGATTGCATCTTCAGGATAATAAGAAGGTTGTAGATTCGGTGACAGTGGATATGCTGAAGCCGAGACTGGAAAATCCACAGCAATTCAGAGGTCCTTCGGTACTCGAAGCCGATGGCAGAATCTTCGAAGGCACCTACGTCTGTATGGGTAATCCGCATTTCGTAACCTTTGTGGATGATATTGACACCATCGACATCGCCCACTATGGCAAGATTCTAGAAAGAGACGAAGCCTTTCCTCAACGATGCAACATCGAGTTCGCACAAATTACAGACACTGACATTATAAGGACACGAGTTTGGGAAAGGGGAAGCGGTATCACGATGGCTTGTGGTACAGGAGCTTGTGCCACAGCTGTAGCCGCAGCCTTGACCAAGCGTGCCAGTAGAAAGAGCAGTATCGTAATGGATGGCGGAACGCTGGAAATAGAATACAGCGAGGCAGACGACCATGTATATATGACAGGACCTGCTGCCTTCGTCTTCGAAGGAGAAATAGAGGCACTTTGAACTTGAAACATTGAACTTGGAACTGTATGATATGTCTTTTTAAAAGAAGTGACAGCTAAAAAGTTCTATCTCAATAGTAATCATAAAGTTCAATGTTCAAATCTCAAAGTTCAATGTAAACAAGAGCAAACTTAAATAACAAAGGTTGATAAAAAGACCGCAATAAAGGAGAATAAAAATATGGCATTAGTTAATGAACATTTCCTGAAGTTGGCTAGCAATTACTTGTTTGCCGACATCGCAAAGAAGGTAAACGCTTACAAGATTGCACACCCGAAACAACGAGTTATCAGTCTGGGCATCGGTGATGTAACCCAGCCCCTCTGCCCTGCCGTCATCGAGGCGATGCACAAGGCAGTGGACGAGATGGCAGTACAGGCTTCTTTCCGAGGCTACGGTCCGGAGCGAGGCTACGACTTCCTCCGTGAGGCTATCATCAAGAACGATTTCCTGCCTCGCGGCATTCATCTCGATGCCAACGAGGTATTCGTAAACGACGGAGCCAAGAGCGACACAGGAAATATCCAGGAGATTTTGAGATGGGATAACAACATCGGTGTCACCGATCCGATTTATCCAGTATATATCGACTCTAACGTGATGATTGGTAGAGCAGGAGTCTTTGAGAACGGCAAGTGGAGCAATGTAACCTACATGCCTTGCGATGAGAGCGACGACTTCATCCCTCAGATTCCAGACCACCGCGTGGATATGATTTATCTCTGTTATCCAAACAACCCAACAGGTACGGTCATCTCGAAGGAAGAACTCAGAAAATGGGTGAACTACGCTATCAAGAACGAGAGCATCATCCTTTACGATGCAGCCTACGAGGCATACATCACCGACCCGGAGATTCCGCATTCCATCTACGAGATTCGTGGAGCCAGAAAGGTGGCCATCGAATTCCACAGTTATTCCAAGACTGCCGGTTTTACCGGTGTACGCTGTGGATACACCATCGTTCCAAAGGAATTGAAGGCCAAGACATTGACCGGTGAGGAAGTGGCACTGAACCCTATCTGGGACCGCCGCCAGTGCACCAAGTTCAATGGAACCAGCTATATCAGCCAGCGTGCTGCCGAAGCCATCTACACCCCTGAGGGTAAGGAGCAGGTGAAGGCTACCATCAATTACTATATGGAGAACGCCCACTTTATGAGAGCGGAACTTCAGAAACTCGGACTGAGAGTATATGGTGGCGAGAATGCTCCATATCTCTGGGTGAAGACTCCTAACGATACACCAAGCTGGAAGTTCTTCGAGGAGATGCTCTATGGCGCAAGCGTAGTCTGCACCCCAGGTGTCGGCTTCGGTCCATCAGGCGAAGGCTACATCCGTCTTACCGCCTTCGGTGAGCATGAGGACTGCAAGGAGGCAATGGAGAGAATCGCCAAATGGCTGGGAAAATAAATCTTCCACAGATAATACGAATAAAAAATATAGGAAATCAGAAATTTTAAATTATATAAGGTATGAGCAACTTAAGATTTGAAGCTGTTTCAGAGGCTTCCAAGAGAAAGCCTGTTGAGGTAACCGCTCCTAGCGAGCGACCAAGTGAATTCTTCGGAAAGAAGGTATTCAACCGACAGAAGATGTACAAGTATCTCCCTGCCGACGTCTATGAGAAACTGGTAGATGTCATCGACAACGGAGCACGTCTCGACCGTAATATCGCCAACGCCGTAGCCAAGGGCATCAAGCAGTGGGCTGACGAGAATGGCGTAACCCACTACACCCACTGGTTCCAGCCATTGACAGAAGGTACTGCCGAGAAGCACGATGCCTTCATCGAGCACGATGGCAAGGGTGGTATGATCGAGGAATTTTCAGGTAAGTTGCTCGTTCAGCAGGAGCCTGATGCTTCTTCTTTCCCATCTGGCGGTATCCGCTCTACCTTCGAGGCCCGCGGTTATTCTGCATGGGACCCAACATCTCCTGTATTCATCATCGACGATACACTCTGTATCCCTACAGTCTTCATCTCTTATACTGGTGAGGCTCTCGACTATAAGGCTCCATTGCTCCGTGCATTGCATGCTGTAAACGTAGCTGCTACAGATGTTTGCCACTATTTCAACCCTGATGTCAAGAAGGTTGTTTCCAACCTCGGTTGGGAGCAGGAGTACTTCCTGGTAGATGAGAGCTTGTATGCTGCACGTCCTGACCTGATGTTGACAGGCCGCACCCTGATGGGTCACGATTCTGCCAAGAACCAGCAGATGGACGACCATTACTTCGGTGCCATCCCAGAGCGTGTTCAGGCATTCATGAAGGATTTGGAAATCCAGGCTCTCGAGCTCGGTATTCCTTGTAAGACCCGTCATAACGAGGTAGCACCAAACCAGTTTGAGTTGGCACCTATCTTCGAGGAGACCAACCTTGCCGTTGACCACAACATGCTCCTGATGAGCTTGATGAAGAAGGTGGCTCGCCATCATGGTTTCCGCGTACTTCTTCATGAGAAGCCATTCGCTGGCATCAACGGTTCCGGTAAGCACAACAACTGGAGTCTCGCTACAGATACAGGCATTCTGCTCCATGGTCCAGGCAAGACACCAGAGGACAATCTCCGCTTCGTAGTCTTCATCACAGAGACCTTGATGGGTGTATATAAGCACAACGGTTTGCTCAAGGCTTCTATCATGAGCGCTACCAATGCGCATCGTCTTGGCGCCAACGAGGCACCTCCAGCAATCATCTCTTCATTCCTCGGCAAGCAGTTGACCGACCTTCTCGAACACATTGAAAAAGCCGACAAGAAGGATCTCTTCACCGTGGCCGGCAAGCAGGGTATGAAGTTGGATATCCCTGAGATTCCAGAGTTGATGATTGATAACACCGACCGTAACCGTACATCTCCATTCGCCTTCACCGGCAACCGTTTCGAATTCCGTGCCGTAGGTTCTGAGGCTAACTGTGCATCAGCAATGATCGTATTGAACACAGCTGTAGCCGAGGCTTTGACCGACTTCAAGAAGCGTGTGGATGAGTTGATTGCCAAGGGTGAGGATCAGACTTCTGCCATCATCGATATCGTTCGTCAGGATTTGAAGACCTGCAAGCCTATCCGTTTCGACGGTAATGGTTACTCAGATGAGTGGGTAGAGGAAGCTGCTAAGCGTGGTCTGGACTGCGAGAAGAGCTGTCCAAAGATTTTCGAGCGTTATCTCGACCCTACATCTATCAAGATGTTCGAGGATATGGGCGTCATGAAGAAGAACGAGTTGGAAGCTCGTAACGAGGTGAAATGGGAGACCTACACCAAGAAGATTCAGATTGAGGCTCGTGTGATGGGCGACCTGAGCATGAACCACATCATTCCTGTGGCAACTCACTATCAGAGTCAGTTGGCAAAGAATGTGGAGAACATGATTGACATCTTCGGTGACGAGGAAGGCAAGAAGTTGACAGCCCGCAACATCAACATCATCAAGAAGATTGCAGAGCGCACTCAGATCATCGAGACCGGTGTTGAGGAGTTGGTAAATGCCCGCAAGGTAGCCAACAAGATTGAGAGTGAGCACGACAAGGCTATTGCTTATCATGACACAGTAGCTCCAAAGATGGAGGAGATCCGTTATCAGATCGACAAGTTGGAGTTGGCTGTAGCCGATGAGCTTTGGACATTGCCTAAGTATCGTGAGCTTCTCTTCATCAGATAACAAGCAATTTTCTGGTTTAATTATAAGGTCAAGTTTTCAATTAAGAAAAAGAAAACGCAAAAGCTCTAAAAAGAGCTACTCTTCATCAGATATAACAAAGAACGATCAATCTATTTCTTTTATTGGTTGTTTAAGTTTGCGCGGAGTGTGGTTGTGAAATCACGCTCCGCTTTTTTGTTTCCTGATTTACATACCCTTTCGGGCGAACCAGGCTGCCAAGAATAAGATGACGGGTAGAATAAATATTTGCATTTATGCTTGGCTAATTCAGATTTTCTTCGTACCTTAGCAGCGCAAAACGTAAAGTGCGTAAGAATATGGCAAAAATAGTAAATAAATATCCTGTAGGAATTCAGACCTTTGAAGATATCCGCGAGAAAGGTTATCTCTATATAGATAAGACCAAATACATCGTGGATTTTAGAGAAAAAGGGATGAAATATGTTTTTCTGAGTCGCCCAAGACGATTCGGCAAATCGCTTTTTGCCTCTACCCTCCAAGCCTATTTCGAGGGAAGAAAGGAACTTTTCGAAGGATTAGCCATTGCTGATTATGAAAAGGATTGGGTGAAGCATCCTGTATTTCATTTCGACTTGAGCGGTGCCAAGCACATGAGCATAGAGCAACTGGAAAGATACCTGGCTGATATGCTTGAAGAGCAGGAGACCATCTGGGGCTACAAGACTCATCAGGTGGATGCAAACCTTCGTCTAAAAGACCTAGTGAAGAAAGCTTACGAGAAGACGGGCGAAAAGGCTGTAGTCATCATCGATGAATACGATGCCCCTTTGCTGGACGTAGTGCATGAAAAAGAGAACCTGCAACCGCTCCGCCGCATCATGCAGAACTTCTATAGTCCTCTGAAGATGCTCGATCCAT
>UQWP01000070.1 GCA_900544825.1 uncultured Prevotella sp.
AACATGAAAATAGGAGATAAACACCTATGATTAGTGTTTACCTCCTACTCGATTTGTTTGATATTTTACATTCTTATCCCCTATCTTGCCCGATAGGTTATGTTTTGTATTAAAAAACAGTAAAAACTTTCTCTATATCAAAAGATTGAAGTACTTTTGCAAGTACTTTATAAGGTATATATATCTAGATATGAGTTTAACAACGATAGTAAGTAATGTATTCAAGCCTCGCCAGAAGAGCTTGGAAAAGTATGTACATGATGCAGAGGAATTGCAGCATGAGGTACTGATGCGCCTTTTGGCATCTGGCAAAAACACCGAATATGGTGTGAAACATCTACTCAATACGACAAATAGCTACGAAAAGTTTGCGCAGAATGTGCCGGTCAATACCTATGAGGAATTGAAGGGCGACATCGACAGAATGCGTCATGGCGAAAGAGACATCCTCTGGCCAGGGCAGGTGAAGTGGTACGCCAAATCTTCGGGTACTACCAACGACAAGAGTAAGTTCATCCCTGTTTCGCAGGATGGTTTGCAGAACATCCACTACAAGGGTGGATTCGATGCTGTGGCTTACTATCTGCGCAACAACCCAAAGAGTAAGATATTCGACGGCAAGAGCCTGATTCTAGGTGGAAGCCATTCGCCTAACTATAATGTTTCGGGCAGTCTGGTGGGTGACCTGAGTGCCATCCTCATCGAGAACATCAATCCGCTTGCCAACATGGTGCGCGTACCAAAGAAGGAAACCGCTCTTCTGAGCGACTTCGAGGTGAAGCGCGACCGCATCGCCCATGAAACGCTGAACAAGAACGTAACCAATATCTCGGGTGTGCCTAGCTGGATGCTCAGCGTACTGGTACGCGTGATGGAATTCTCCGGCAAGCAGCATCTGGAGGAGGTATGGCCTAACCTGGAGGTGTTCTTTCATGGCGGCATTGCCTTTACTCCTTACCGCAAGCAGTATGAGCAGCTCATCACATCTCCTAACATGCATTATATGGAGACCTATAATGCCAGTGAGGGATTCTTCGGTCTGCAGGATGATCCTTCAGATCCAGCCATGTCGCTGATGGTAGATTACGATGTGTTCTACGAATTCATCCCGATGGATGAGTTTGGAAGCGATCATCCTACCGTAGTGCCTCTCTGGGGCGTGGAAGTAGGCAAGAACTATGCGATGGTGATTACCACCTCCTGCGGTTTGTGGCGCTATATGATTGGCGATACCATCCAGTTTACCAGCACCAACCCATACAAGTTTGTCATCACCGGCCGTACCAAGTACTTTATCAATGCCTTTGGTGAGGAGCTGATTATGGACAATGCCGAGAAGGGACTTGCCTATGCCTGCGAGAAGACGGGTGCGCAGATTGCGGAATACACCGCTGCTCCTGTCTATATGGACAGCAATGCCAAGTGCCGCCACCAGTGGCTCATCGAGTTCTCAGAGGAACCAAAGGATCTGAATGAGTTTGCCAGCCTGCTCGATACCAAGTTACAGGAAATCAACAGCGATTACGAGGCAAAGCGCTTCCACGATGTCACCCTCCAGCACCTGGAAATCGTAAAGGCTAAGCCGGGACTCTTCAATGAATGGCTGAAGAGCAAGGGCAAGTTGGGCGGACAGCATAAGATTCCTCGTCTGAGCAACAGCCGCAAGAACATCGATGAGATGCTCATGATGAACAAATAAGGCTTTTTATATAGTAAGCCTTTATGAATAAGGCTTTTACTGCATAATCTGCAGGAATAGTGGACATGTAAGATAGAAAAGAATGACAAAGAAGAACGACATCATACAATTGTTGAAGAATCGGATAAAGGCAAATACCCTGTTTTTGCCTTTCTATCTGCTTGTCTTCCTATTGCTGGTTTCCTGTGCCAAGATGGGACAGCCGGATGGCGGATGGTTTGACGAGACTCCTCCCAAGGTGATAGGAGCTTCGCCAGCCGATGGCGCCGTGAATGTAAACCAGAAGAAAATCAATATCTACTTCGATGAGTTTATCAAGCTCGATAACCCTTCGGAGAAGGTGGTGGTTTCGCCACCACAGCTGGAACAGCCTGAAATCAAGGGTGCCGGCAGGCGAATTCAGATATCGCTCGTGGATTCACTCAAGGCGAATACCACCTATACCATCGACTTCTCGGATGCCATCAGCGATAACAACGAGGGCAATCCGATGGGAAACTACACCTACAGTTTCTCTACAGGTGCTGCCATTGATACGATGGAGGTATCAGGTCATGTGCTGGAATCGGAGAATCTGGAACCTATCAAGGGTATCCTGGTGGGATTGTATGCCGACCATGCCGATTCTGCTTTCCGCACCAAACCGATGTTGCGAGTGAGCCGTACCGACAGTCGCGGCCGCTTTGTCATCAAGGGTGTGGCACCGGGTTCTTACCGCATCTACGCCCTGCAGGATCAGGATGGCGACTATAAATTCAGTCAAAAGAGCGAGAAGATTGCTTTCTCCCACGACATCATCGTGCCTTCCTGCAAACCGGATGTAAGACAGGATACCACCTGGGTGGATTCCCTGCACATCAAGTCGATAGACCAGGTGGATTACACCCATTTCCTTCCTGACAATATCGTGCTCAGAGCCTTTACGGAGCCTCTGACCGACAGATTCTTCCTGAAGGCAGAGCGCCAGAAGGCAAATAGCTTCACCCTCTTCTTCAGTTATGGCGATTCCATTCTTCCACAGATCAAGGGACTCAACTTTGATGCCGAGAATGCTTTCCAGGTAGAGGCTTCGGAGAAGAAGGATACCATTACCTACTGGCTGAAGGATACGGCACTGGTAAACCAGGATACGCTGCTGATGGATATCACTTACCGCATGACGGATAGTACCGGAGTACTGGTCAACAAGACCGATTCTGCCCAGGAAATCCTGTCAAAGGAACCATACGCCAAGCGAATGAAGGAACAGGAAAAGGAACTGGCTGCCTGGACCAAGAAGCAGGAGAAAAAGAAGAAGAAAGGCGAACCTTACGATTCGGTGATGGAGGTAAAACCGCTCGATGTACAGCTGAGTGCATCATCGCAGTTTGATCCCGACCAGAATGTCATCTTCTCCTTCCCTACTCCATTGGCTAAGGTAGATACTGCCGCCATCCATCTCTATGCCAAGCATGATACGCTCTGGTATCGGGCTCCGATGGAATTCCTGCCGCTGGAGAACCGGAAATATGAACTCCGGGGAGAATGGCGACCGGATATAGAATACAGTCTGGAGGTAGATTCTGCTGCCTTTGAGGATATCTACGGATTGGCTTCCAAGCCTATCAAGCAGGGATTCAAGGTCAACTCGCTGGATACCTATGGTACGCTGCTCGTGAACATTACCTCGCTCCACGATCTGCCGCTCATCGTGCAACTGCTTGATGCACAGGATAAAGTGGTAAAGGAGGTCAAGACTGTGAATGGTGTGGCAGAATTCTATTATCTCAAACCACAGAAGTATTATATGCGTCTGATTGTAGATCGCAATAATAACGGCAAGTGGGATACGGGTAATTATGATAGCGACCAGCAGGCTGAGGAAGTTTATTACTATCCGGAGGCGATAGAATGTAAGGCGAAATGGGATCTCACAGAAAGCTGGGATCCGCTGGCTCGTGAACTCTCGCTGCAGAAACCGGGAGCCATCACCAAGCAGAAGCCTGATAAGGAGAAGAAAGTTAAGAATCAGAATGTACAGCGTGCCGCTAAGCTCGGCATCCAGTATGTTCCTAAAATGTAAAGGATATGAAGTTACTCAAGTCATTTATAGTAGCCATGTTGCTGCTTTTGGTCAATACTTCTGTATCGGCCCAGTGTACTTTCCGTAATACTGCATTCAAGTCGGGCGAATTCCTGACTTACAATCTCTATTACAACTGGAAGTTTGTATGGGTAAAGGCTGGCACTGCCAGCATGTCGGTGGTGCAGACCACTCACAAGGGCAAGCCAGCCTATCGTGGTTCGCTGGTAACCCGCGGTAACAAGAGAGTGGACGATTTCTTCGTTCTCCGCGATACCCTGCTCTGCTATACAGGTACCGATATGGCTCCGATGTATTTCCGCAAGGGAGCCCGCGAAGGCAAGCGATATACCGTGGATGAGGTTTTCTACAACTATTCCGGCGGCAATTGCAATGTAAACCTGCATTATCAGAACAAGCATGGTGAGCACAGATGGAAGAAGCATTCTTATGATGACTGTGTCTTTGATATGATGAACATCTTCCTGCGTGCCCGCAGCTTCGACCCTGCCAACTGGAAGAAAGGTCATAGCGTGAAGTTCCCTATCTGTGATGGTGGCGGTCGCACTCCTGCCCAGCTC
Organism: uncultured Prevotella sp.; assembly: GCA_900544825.1. Classification (GTDB taxonomy): domain Bacteria; phylum Bacteroidota; class Bacteroidia; order Bacteroidales; family Bacteroidaceae; genus Prevotella. Next base: position 4,343 of record UQWP01000070.1, read on the forward strand.
AAATATGGTGGCAAGGTGACCGTGAAGGCGGATAACGGCATCAAATATCGCTGTCTGCGACTGGAATATCAGGAGTATGAGGATGAGAAGTGGAAGAAAATCGTGGATTTCTATATCACGGATGATGAGAACCACATCCCTGTTCGTCTGGATATGTTCCTGAAGTTCGGCAGCGCCAAGGCTTTCCTCGTGAATGCCAAGGGTACCCGTAACCCGATAACTTCTATCGTAAAGTAGAAGTACGACAGAAAAAGTGATAGTGTAGGAGGAAAAATGAATAAAAAACAGATGAATACAGGCTTGGTCGTCTTCATCTGCTGCGTGCTTGTGGCTATAGGAGTTACCCTGCATCTCCGGAAGCATGATATGCTCCCTATCATCCACAAGGTAGTGGATAGCACGACTGCCACGCAGGTGGCGGATACGGTGAAGAAGAAAAAGCCTGTGGTGAAGAGAGATTTCAAAATCTCTGGTACTTTAAAGGATACTGAGGGAAAAGGTGTGGCTGGCGTCATCGTGAGCGATGGCTTCAAATGCGTGAAGACCGATTCCCGAGGAATATATAAGATGAAGCGAGACAGCTTGGCTCGCTTCATCTATTTTTCCGTGCCTGCCGAGTTCGAGGTTCCTACCCATTCGGCTACCGACCGCACGGCTTGTTTTTACCAGGCTGTTTCCAACAAGAAGAAGATTTATGACTTTACCCTGAGGCGATTGCCTGGTGGTAAGGAAACGCATCATAAGATGATTGTCATCGGCGACCCTCAGGTTACCAATGCCTATAGTCCTTATTATACATCTCCGGATGATAATCCCATCAAGAAGAGCGATGTAGAAAGATTCACTACCCAGACGATGGCGGATATCAGGCAGACCATCCAGAGTCTGCCTGCCGGAACTCCCGTATATGGACTGAGTATGGGAGATGATGTGCAGTATTATGGCGGCTATAATGCCAAGCTGGAGCGACAGATACGCCAGGCATTAGGCTCTTCGGAGATGCGACTTTTCTCTGTAATCGGCAATCACGATCAGGATGGCAAGGCACTCTACCGCAGGAAATGGGAGGAGAATTTCGGTCCTACCGATTTTTCCTTCGACCGTGGTGATGTGCATTATGTCTGCATCAACAACTGTTTCTTCCATCGCGGTATGTCCTATTATTCGCCAGGCGAGCTGCGTGAGCGCCAGGTGAAGTGGCTGAAGCAGAATCTGGCTCTTACGCCCAAGGATAAAAAGGTGGTACTCTGCTATCATATTCCTTTTACCTTCGGCAATGCGCCTTTCAGCAAGGCGAAGCCGCTGACCAATACCAATGAGGAAGGACATTATTCCTCTTCCCGTCTCTCTCTCCTACTCTCTCTGCTGAAGCAGTTTAAGGGAGGATACGAACTCTTCTGCGGACATACTCATTTTGCCTGCAACCATGAGATTAACTATGAGGGCGAGGATGTGATGGAGAATTGTCATGCTGCTGCCTGTGGAAATATATGGCAGTCGAACATCAACATCTGCGGTACCCCGAACGGATATTATGTCTATAGCTTTGTGGGTACCAGCATCAGCAACTGCTATTACAAGGGAACTTTCTGGGATAAGAGCAAGCAGATGACCTTGTTCCGTGCGCAGACCGATTTCAACGGCGAGAAATATGCCAAGGACTGGCAGCTGGCAAACAACAGGAATATCCTGGTAGCCAATGTTTTCAATGCTACCAGTCACTGGCGCGTGGTAGCCATAGAGGATGGTAAGGAATATCTGATGCGCCGCATCAGCAGCAAGGGTCAGGATGCCTTTGCCGCCGGCTATCATCATAAATACAGCGAGAGTGTATCCTATCGGTTCGTGAGCAAGGGGAATGGTTATCTTATCATGAACCACCTTTATTATTATACTCCAAGGAATCCGAATGCCCGAATCATCATCAAGGCATCCGATCCATACGGAAATACCTATACGGCATCGAGCGACGAGGTAACGACAGAGCCTTTCGCCAACTTTGCCCATTATTACGAAAAAGAATATAAGGAGTATAAGAGTAAGAAAGATAAGATGTTGCGTGATTCTGTTTTGAATAGGCAGAAAGATTCACTTGCCGCTAAGAAGAAAAATACGACATCTACTCAAAGATAAAAAGGCTTGGCAGTTTTGGGTTCTGCCAAGCCTTTTCTTGTCTCTATATCAAGTATTTATATTACTTGTTCAGTTTCCAGGTAACACCATCCTTGGTGTCCTTTACCTCGAAGCCAGCTTCAGCCAGGGCATCGCGAATCTGGTCGCTGGTAGCCCAGTCCTTGGCCGCCTTTGCCTTGGCACGGAGGTTGAGAACCATATCTACTACCTTGCCGTAAGCCTCTTCGCGGGCATCATTGTTGGCACCCTTCTCGCTCTTCAAGCCGAGCAGGTCGAAGGTGAAGAGCTGCATGGTGTCTGAAAGCTCCTTCAGGTCTTCGGCAGAGATGTTTGCCTTGTGGTCGAGGGCTGTATTGATCACGTGGCAAGCCTCGAAGAGATAGCTGATAACGAGCTGAGTCTGGAAGTCATCGTTCATCGCATCGTAGCAGCGCTGGCGCAACTCGCTTACGAACTTCTTCACCTGCTCATCGCTCTGCTTAGCCACAGGCACACGCTCCAGGTCGTTCAAGCCATTCATCAGGCGCTCCAATCCCTTCTGGCTAGCCTTCAAGGCATCGTTAGAGAAATCTACGGTGCTGCGATAGTGAGCAGAGAGGATGAAGAAACGGATGGTCATTGGCGAATAAGCCTGCTCCAAACTGTCGTGATTGCCAGTGAAGAACTGCTCCAAAGTGATGAAGTTGCCAAGACTCTTACCCATCTTCTGACCGTTGATGGTAATCATATTGTTGTGCATCCAGTAATGAACCATCTGTTCGCCCTGAGAAGCCACAGCCTGCGCAATCTCGCACTCGTGGTGAGGGAAAATCAAATCCATGCCGCCACCGTGAATATCGAAGTGGCTGCCCAAGTACTTGCGTCCCATGGCAGTACACTCGCAGTGCCATCCTGGGAAACCATCGCTCCAAGGACTAGGCCAGCGCATGATGTGCTCTGGAGAAGCCTTCTTCCAGAGAGCGAAGTCAGCCTGGTTCTTCTTCTCGCCGATACCAGCCAGTTCGCGGCTCTCGTTGATCACGTTCTCCAGGTTACGTCCGGAGAGGACACCGTACTTATGATCCTTGTTATACTTCTCGATGTCGAAGTAGATAGAGCCATTGCTCTCGTAGGCATAGCCATTGTCCAGGATTTCCTGTACCAGTTTCTCCTGCTCTATGATATGACCTGTGGCATGAGGCTCAATGCTAGGAGGAAGTACGTTGAGCGCCTCCATGGCATCGTGGTAGCGGTTGGTGTAGTACTGAGCAATCTCCATTGGTTCCAACTGCTCCAGGCGAGCCTTCTTCTCAATCTTGTCATCGCCCTCATCAGCATCGTGCTCCAAATGGCCCACGTCGGTGATGTTTCTAACATAGCGAACCTTGTATCCCAAGTGCTTGAGATAGCGGAAGAGTATATCGAATGTGATGGCAGGGCGCGCATGACCGAGATGCGGATCGCCATACACGGTAGGGCCACAAACATACATGCCCACGTTAGGAGCGTGGAGCGGAGTGAATCTCTCTTTCGTACGAGTGAGAGTGTTGTAAATCAGTAATTTCTGTTCCATCTTGTATGAACCTTTCTTTTATATTATTTATATTTTTCTGCAAAGTTAACTCATTTTTCTGACATATCCGCCAAATCATCCGCAAAATGTTATTAAATACCTCGAAAATACCACTTTTATCTTAGAAAAAGAGAGAGAATATCAGGAGAAAGACTTTTGCAAGTAGGCTCTGCCCCCTACGCCCTACCTTTCAGGGTGCGTGGATGCCAGCCTTATTTTTGCATAAAGCAAGTGAATTCTGCATATCTATTCACGAATTGTAAGTAATTTGCCTGTTATCTGTATAAAATCATCAAATTATTAGCTTATATCAAAAATAATGTGTAACTTTGTAGCCACAAATAGGTATCAATTATTTAGAATGCGGCTATCAGTTCCGCTAATGAGTATTAAGAAAGAAGAAAATGGCATATATTAGATTAAGCGCTGCCGAAGCAGCAGCGATGATTAACGATCAAGATACAATCGGTTTGAGTGGTTTTACTCCAAACGGCGTGCCTAAGGCCACCTTCCGCGAACTCTCCAAGAGAGCCGTGGCTGAACATGAGGCGGGCCGACCTTTCCAGGTGGGCATCTTGACAGGAGCTTCTACTTCGCAGAGTATTGAAGGTGACATGGCAGCAGCCCATGCCATCAAGTTCCGTGCGCCATTTTCTACCAACAAGGACTTTAGAACTCATACCAACCTGGGCGAGATAGATTATGAGGATATGCATCTCGGTCACATGGCTGAGCGTCTGCGCCGTGGATTCTATGGCGAGATAGACCTTGCCATCATTGAGGTTTCCGACCTGGAGGAAGGCGAAAACACCTGCAAGGCTTTCCTTACCTCTGCCGGCGGTATCGTTCCTACCATCGTCCGCCTTGCCAAGAAGGTGCTCATCGAGAAGAATACTTTCCACAGTCCTGCTTCCCGCTATCTGCACGATGTATATGAGATAGCAGAATGCCCGTTCCGCACCCCTATTCCAATCTTGAATGTGGGTGACAGAATCGGCAAGGAATATGTGGAGATTGATGCACATAAGATTATCGGTGTGGTGGAATGCTGTATTCCGGAAGAGGCGCGTGCCTTCAAGCCACTCGACCCTGTAACCGAGCAGATGGGACACAATGTGGCTGATTTCCTGGTCAGCGACCTGAAGAAGGGACATATTCCTCCTCAGTTCCTGCCTTTGCAGAGCGGTGTGGGCGTAACTTCCAATGCCGTTCTTGAGGCATTGGGACAGAATCCTAACGTACCTGTGTTCAGCGTCTATACCGAGGTGGTTCAGGATGCCGTGGTAAAATACATGCGCGAGGGAAGAATCAAGGATGCTTCCTGCTCTTCGCTCACCGTAACCAATGATACATTGAAAGAGGTGTATGATGATATTGATTACTTCAAGAAGCATCTCACCATCCGCCAGAGCGAGATTTCAAACTCTCCGGAGGTGATCCGCCGACTGGGTGTCATTGCCATGAATACCGCCATTGAGTGTGATATCTACGGCAATGAGAACTCCAGCCATATCTGCGGCAGCAAGCTGATGAACGGTATCGGCGGTTCCTGCGACTACGAGCGTAATGGTTTCATCTCTATCTTCACCACCCAGAGTACCACCAAGAACGGTTGCATTTCTGCCATTGTTCCGATGTGCAGCCATGTAGATAGTACCGAGCACGATGTGGATGTCATCGTTACTGAGCAGGGAGTAGCCGATCTTCGTGGCAAGGGTCCGTTGCGTCGTGCCAAGGAGATTATCGAAAACTGTGCGCATCCGGATTATCGCCCAATGCTCCGCGAATACTTGAAGTTTGCAGAAAAGGGACACGAGCCACAGAGCATGCGTGCCGCCCTCGCCATGCACGATACCTTCCTGAAGAAGGGTGACATGAGATTGACTGATTTCGGAGAATATCTGAAATAAGAGAAGGCCGAAAGATTGTGAAAACCGAGAAGACAAATCTTTCATCGATGACTCAGAAAAATATCGAATTATATGATAAGCATATAAAATACTGATATAGATAGACACATTTTATTTATTAACCATAAATGTGTCTATCTATATCAGTATAAGTCAATCTATCGCAAGTGTTTCAACAATGATATGCAGTATCTGGTAATGTGTAGTGAGAATATCGTGAGGGATAACCTCAAATCGTGATGGATGATAGATGATTACATAAAACTTATTCACGAATACGGCTGCATCGGGTTACGAATATGACTGCGTAGGCTAACGGAGACGTATCTGTAAGCTTATCGAGACGTCTGCATCAGCTAACAGAGACGTCTGAACTCGCTGACTGAACTGCTTGAGTTGCTTGATTGAACCACTTGAGTATTCTTCTTCATGTGCTTGCATGCAACCATAAAACTTTTTCAGCAACTTTTCCCGGAAATCTCTTGAGTTCGTGCCAAACTTGGCAAAAAACGCAAGTTTGGCACGAACTCAACTTATAGTTTCAGGAGTTTGGTAAACTCCCAGACTACAATACCGGCGGTGACGCTGACATTCAGGGAATGCTTGGTACCGAACTGGGGAATCTCCAGACAGCCATCGCTCATATCCACGATGTTCTGCTTGACTCCCTTCACCTCGTTACCGAAAATCACGGCGTAGCCTTTGGAGAGGGAAGGGTGAGCCTCAGGCAGGTTCTGGAGCTTGGTGGAGCCTTCTACCTGCTCGATGCTATATACAAAGTAGCCTTTCTGCTTCAACTTCTCTACCGCCTCTTCGGTAGTCTTGAAGTATTCCCAATCCACGCTGTCTTCGCCACCCAATGCCGTCTTATGAATCTCGACATTGGGAGGGGTAGCGGTGATTCCGCAGAGATACACCGCCTCTACACGGAAGGCATCGCAGGAACGGAAAACACTTCCTACATTATATAATGAACGCACATCATCCAGGACCACTATCAGGGGCAGCTTCTCGGCTTCCTTGAATTCCTCCAGGGTGAGGCGGTTCATCTCTATCGTTCTTAATTTGCGCATTATAATATACCTTTTATATATAATCAGAGGCGGTTAAGCCTCTGCCTCTTTGGTCTTGTAGGCAAGGGCATACATGCGAATCTGCTTGATCATCGCCAGAAGACCATTGCTGCGGGTTGGACTCAAATGGTCTTTCAGACCAATTTTCTCTACGAAATAGAGGTCGGCATCCATAATCTCGGTTGGGGTATGACCGCTCAATACACGGATGAGGAGGGCGATGATACCCTTTACGATGAGCGCATCGCTATCGGCAGTGAATACGAGCTTGCCATCTACATAATCGCATTGCAACCATACGCGGCTCTGACAGCCGTCGATAAGGTTCTGCTCGTTCTTGTATTTCTCATCGAGAGGAGCCAACTCGTTGCCCAAGTCAATGAGCATCTGATACTTGTCCATCCAGTCGGTGAAATCCTGAAACTCCTCTACTACTTCATCCTGCAATTCATTAATTGTTGCCATTATTTTATTTCCTTAATTATGTTATCTATATTTATATTATCAAATTCTTCTGTTATTGTGCTTGGAAGCAATATCTCTGCTAATTTCTGTCCTTTTGGCTTTCGTCCATAAGAAAACTTAAAACGGTTATGCGTAATACACATTGCATAAAAGAGTTTCTCTTTTAATGTCATTTCTCGCTTTGGAAGGAGAACCGTCACATCGGAATTAGGAACGAAGTCACCTACAGATACGTAAGAAAATGTATGACTACCTTGCCCGTTTGTTGAAACATACAAGGTATTCTTAGGATAAACCTCATCATCCATAAACATGTTGCGATTTACATAAGCATCTATGCTTGTTGACTGCCTGTAAGAAGGTCTGATATAAGGAATCCAATTTGCATTTTTTTTATAAGATATTCTCTCCAATCCTGTCGAAGCAATCCCATTCTTCATGTGAAACAAAGAAGATAATGGAATAAGCTCTACCTTATTATTTTGTATGGTCGATTCTTTTAGCTCTAAAATATTGAGTCGCTGCACCATCTGTTTCTTTGTGTTTTGTATGGATTGACCTTTCACAAACTTTTCAGCTTCCTCTAAACAAGGAACTTGCAAGGACGGAAGTGTTATGTTTGCCTGTCTTCCATAAGAATACTTGAATTTGTTCATATGAAGACAATGGCAATAGAAAAGTTTCAATTCGTCGGACATTACTGTTAAGGGTGTCAATACCATAATATGATAGCCTGTAACAAACTCTTCTGTTTGTACAAAAGATTCCATTACACTTCCACTAACAGCTACGGTAATACTTCCTTTTTGGAAAGTATGCTCCCATATTGGCACCACAACTTTGCTCACAACACCATTGTTTTTCTGTGTTCGAGCTACAAAGTTGATGCCGTTCTTACTTTTGGATAAGTTTACAAGTTCCAATCCATTTCCATATTCTATGTGGAACAGTTTATTTAATGATACCAACTCCATACTTATTCCTCCTCATTATTTACATCGCTAGATGATTCATTACACTTCAATTGGAAAAGAACATAATTTTTGATAGTCTCCTCGAAATCCGCTTGAGTAAGTTTCGTGTAATCAGCCTCAAGATATGCTTCGGCACACCACTCCATATCAGCAGTAACTTCTTGCATTACACTAAATTCACTGATAACTTCACGATTCATAAAGGCTTCCACCCAATATCGTTTAATGTCATCCCAAGTATGGTTAGCATCTACACGTCCCACATTTTTCTTTTTCACAAAACCATCATTGCGACAATATCCAAACCACGTTTTCTTTCCTTTAGGGTGAGGAACACCAGCTGTTATGACAACAGCACAAGTTACCGTGTTCACCTTAGAATTTACAAACAATTCTTCCGGTAGAGAAAGCACAGCCTCCAATGTATGATACTCCAATATCTTGTGCTTTAGTACACAAGAAGCTCCCTTTACATCATTTACACAGCTAATAGGCATAATTGCCACACACTTGCCTCCCCTTCCCAACATAGATAGATTATTGAGAACAAACTCCAATTCTTCCGTACCTTTTCCTTTATTCTTATAGGGAGGATTCAACAATCCAACCGTAGGATGGAAACTTTCCTTTATTTTGTCTGAATCTTGGTCAAAACAACTACCCAATGTTATATTAGTGCGCCCATCACGATGGATAATCATATTGGATATAAGCAGAGTATAGATTTCATCGTCAAACTCTATACCCAAAAGTTGTTTACGCTTGATGTCTGACTCTTTAGCGATGTCCCCATGAGCATCCTCCAACATCGCCTTCATTGCACTAACGAGGAAACCTCCTGTCCCCGCACAATTATCCAACACTACACTATCTTTGTTAACACCCGCAAGTTCTACAAACAACTGGGTAATATGGGGAGGTGTCAACACAATACCCAATCCTTTATCATTGTTAGCATAGCGCAAAAATTCAACATAGAACTGGCTTACCGTATCTATGTATTTATGTGTTACCATAAAACCATTGATGCGCTTATCTGCCTCGTCTATCAAGTTAGTCAAGAACTCTTTTCCGTCCTTGTTGTTGATACCTGAATTCGTAGTTATAAAGTCATAACCTTTCTTTAATGCATTCTTATTGCTATTAGGAACATCGGAATCATCCAGCTCTGCACAAATAGAAGCATATAGATTATTCACCAAAAGCTCTATGCTGTCGTAATTCTTGTACTCAGCCTTGAAACGTTCATTGCGCAAAGCCATCAAAATACCACTAATCAAGAGGGCACGTTTTGATTCTTTTATCTTTCGCTCTTGCAACTCCTCATTCAATTCCTTCGTATAACTAATCAGCTCATTGTAATCTTGGTTAAACTTATAAATACTACTATTCAAGCCATCGCTATAATCAGCAAAAGAAAGAACTTCGTCATTGAAATAAGGATAAGGTTTATTAGTCTTGCATATTTGGAGATAATGCTCCAAATATGTAAGACTCTTTTCTTCTCCACTATAACCAATGGCAATAACATCATACTCCTTTGCTAAAAAAGAAGCATAGAGCAAAGCTCCATCAACTGCATAATCCTTGAAGCTATCAAGTGTTGCAGACTTTTGTTTAGCAACTTCTGCCTTGCACTCAACAACAATCACAAGATTTGTATTCTTTGATGAGGTGATGATAAAATCCGGGAAGCCTTGTCCAAGACCTGCCTTTGACGCATTCTTCAGCAACTTCTGAATTTTCTTATTATCAGAAGACTGCTCTTCTACTATGATATTCTTATCATCGTAATATCCCTTCTTTCTGAGCAAGTCACGAAAGAGGTTCATTGTTTTTGCTTCATTTGCCATTGTGGATATATTTTAAATAATTCTGCAAATATACTAAAATATTTAATAACTTGTTCTATTTGCCTTATTTTTTTATTTCCTTTATTTCGTTTACGGTAATTAATTTATAGAGTTTATCATTCGGACGAACCTTATCTGGCACAGGGATAGACACTCTCCAACCCTGCTGCGCTGTTTCCACAGGCTTCAGGTCGTAGCGGATTTCATCGGCATTGAGATACATCACGCCGGTAGTGTTACCCGTAATCAGAAGTTTCTCGCCCTTGTCGAAGGTAGAAGCCTCTACGGCAACCTCTGCTACGCCCAACTTAGAGAAGTATTTCATCACCTTGCCCACGAGCACCTTCTTTTCGGTAGCCACAGAACCATAGTGCTTGTTCCACTCGCCGAGGGTCTGTCCCTGGTAGTAGCCATCCCAGAAACCACGGTTGAATACGGTGGCAAGTCTCTCATCCCAAGCATCCTTCTTCTCTTCGGTGAAGGTACCATCCAATACGGAAGCAATTGCCTCCTTGTAGCACTTCACTACGGTATATACGTATTCAGGTCCACGGGCACGACCCTCAATCTTGAAGACGCGTACGCCGGCATCCATCATGCGGTCGATGAAGCGGATGGTCTTCAAGTCCTTCGGACTCATTACATACTTGTTGTCTATTTCCAGCTGGTTGCCGGTTTCGTTATCCGTAACGGTATAGCTGCGGCGGCAAATCTGAACGCACTCGCCACGGTTGGCAGATCGGTTGGCATTGGCGAGGCTCATGTAGCACTTGCCTGATACCGCCATGCATAGGGCGCCATGGCAGAACATTTCGATGCGGATCTGCTTGCCCATAGGGCCGCAGATATTCTGCTTCTCTATCTGCTCGTGGATATGCTTCACCTGGTCCATGTTTAATTCACGTGCCAGCACAGAAACATCTGCAAAGCGTGCATAAAATTTCAAAGCCTCTGTGTTTGAGATATTTAACTGTGTGGAAAGATGCACTTCCTCTCCTACTTCATTGCAATAGCTCATCACAGCCACATCGCTGGCGATGACGGCAGAGATGCCTGCCTCCTTGGCAGCATCAATGATTTCCTTCATCGTAGGGATGTCGTTGTCGTAAATCACTGTGTTGACGGTGAGGTAAGTCTTGATGCCATGCTCGTTGCAGGTGGCAGCAATCTCACGCAGGTCGTCGATCGTAAAATGATTGGCAGAATGTGAACGCATGTTCAACTTGCCGATTCCGAAATACACGGAGTCGGCACCAGCCTGAATAGCGGCAGCCAAAGACTCGCGCGAGCCCACAGGTGCCATCACCTCAAATTCGTTTATCTTTGTATTCATGAATGCAAATTCTTATTTTTGGGTGCAAAGTTACTGCAAATCGAAGACAATACAAAATAAAAAATTGATTTTTTTATTTTTATTGTTGAGATGCAGCGTAACTTATCTAAAGTTACTGCTTTTCTTTGAAAAATCATACTAAAAGGCGCATAAAGATTCATAATAAGGTATAAAAACAAAAATAGTAGCCACTAAAACTTGATATTTTAGTTGGCTACTATCTGTTTTTAGAATGCCTTGGCATGAACGCATTTCATGTTCTTTTCCAGCTGGGCAGTAGAGCTGGCACCTACCAGTACGCTGGTAACGCCTTTCTGGTGCAGAATCCACGCCAGTACCATTTCGGCGAGGGTTTCGCCACGTTCGCCGGCTTCCGCATTCCATTGCTTCAGCTGCTCCAGGAGTTCCGGGGTCAGGGCGCTGTGCTTCAGGAAGTGCTCCTTTGCCATACGGCTATCGGATGGGATGCCGTTGAGATAGCGGTCGGTGAGGAGACCTTGGGCGAGGGGAGAGAAGGAGATGAATCCGATGCCGTTTTCGTGGCAGTAGTCGAGGGTTCCGTTCTCCTGCGGCTCCTTGTTCAGCATGTTGAGCTTATCCTGGAAGATGAGCAGCGGACAGTCGCGCTCCTTCAGATATTGATCTGCGAACTTCAGGGCTTCCAAAGGCCATCGGCTGATGCCGAGATAGAGCGCCTTGCCCTGCTTCACGATATCTACCATAGCCTGGAGGGTTTCCTCAAGCGGCGTATTCGGGTCGTAGCGATGACTGTAGAAGAGATCCACATAGTCCAGATTCATGCGCTTGAGACTCTGGTCGAGGCTCGCCATCAGATACTTGCGTGATCCCCAGTTGCCGTAAGGACCTTCCCACATATCGTATCCCGCCTTGGTAGAGATGAAGAGTTCGTCGCGATAGGGCAGGAAGTCATCCTTCATCAGTTTGCCCATGGTTTCCTCAGCGCTTCCGTATGGAGGACCATAGTTGTTGGCGAGGTCGAAGTGAGTGATTCCGTGGTCGAAGGCATAGTGGGTGATGGCACGGCTTCTCTCGTAAGGATCCACTCCTCCGAAGTTGTGCCAGAATCCCAGACTAATCTTAGGCAGCAAGACTCCGCTCTTGCCGCATCTCTGATAGAGTGCCTCTGCATCGCCATAGCGATTGGCATCGGCAGTGTAGATTCCTTTTAAGTCCATAATTCCTATTTATTTTGTGTTTGAATATTGTCGTTCACAAAGTTAATCTTTCTCAACGATAATTCCAAATATTAGTGTAACAATTAGTTAGTTGTTATTGTTATTTAACGGCTAATTGTTATCTTTAGAGTATTTTAATTGGTACAATGCTTTGGCAGCAAGTCTCCTGTCACTGCTCGGTTTTTCATCTTGTGGAGCTGGAATATGGGGTGATGACCCCGAACTCTATGGTACTCCAACTACTGCCTACGAGGCGAAAGGAAATATTACGGCAGAGGATGGTACTCCTGTAGAAGGCATCAAAGCCATCATTGCGAGTTGCCAGCAAAGTAGCTATACCGGCAAGATGCATTATACTCATATCGACTCTACTTACACTGACCAAAATGGTAACTACACGATAAAATCGGGAAGTAGCTGGCCTGTATCAGAAGAGTATACCAAAATCTTGCTGGAAGATGTGGATGGTGAGAAGAATGGTGGAACCTTTGCCAATGATACGATAGAAGGTAAGGAGCTGACCTTTAAGAAAACAGCAGAAGGAAGCGGCGCCTGGGATAATGGAACTTATGAAATAATCGGCAACAAGAAACTGAAGAAGAAAAAGTAATCTTCTGCTTCTGTGTTTTCACTATTTCCTCTTGATTAAATAAGATAATTCAGTATGACGAAGATAGAACCCTTATCCTTGCGCCGAAGACTCGCTCTGGAGATTTGGCGCAAGGGGTATCAGCATATAGTAGAGGAGCATCCGCTGCGCCAGCTCTTCTGGGAATGTACCCTGCGCTGCAACCTGCATTGCCGCCATTGCGGAAGCGATTGCAAGGTAAAGGCGGGAGTAACCGATATGCCCCTTCAGGATTTTCTGCGGGTGCTAGATAACATCAGCCAACATACGGATCCTCATCAGGTATTCGTCATCGTAACAGGGGGAGAACCCTTGATGCGTGAGGACATCGCACAATGTGGAGCTGCCATTTACAAGAAGGGTTTCCCATGGGGAATGGTAACCAATGCACTCTATCTTACTCCTCAGAAATTCAATGACTTACTGAAAGCAGGACTCCATACCATGACCATCAGCATGGATGGATTGGGTGATGAGCACAACTGGATGCGGGGCAACAAGCATAGTTTCGAGATGGTTTCGCAAGCCATCGACCTTCTGATTTCGCATCCCGAAATCAAGTTTGATATCCTTACCTGCGTCAATCGCCACAATTATCCCCATCTTGATGGCATCAAGCTTCTGATCCTGATATGCATCTCATGCCGGAAGAATGCAAAGGCATTCTGGAGTTTATCAAGCAGACCCGAAAAGAGGGTAGGATAGCGTGCAGCTATGGTTGCGAGGGCTTCATGGGCAACTTCGAAGGCGATATCCGCAATACTTTCTATGGTTGTCATGCAGGCGTAACCGTAGGTTCGGTCTTGGTAGATGGCTCTATTTCAGCCTGTGCCAGCATCCGTTCCAACTATCATCAGGGCAATATCTATCAGGATGATTTCATGGATATCTGGCAGCATCGTTTCCTGCCTTACCGCAACCGTGAATGGATGCGGAAGGGCGAGTGTGCCGAGTGCAGATACTTCAGATACTGCCAGGGTAGCGGCATGCATCTTCGTGATGATGAGGGCAATCTCATCATGTGCCCGCTGCATAGATGTAAGAGGGTGTGTCATAAGTCCATGACGCACCCTTTTTCGCAAAAACTCCTACTTG
>UQWP01000071.1 GCA_900544825.1 uncultured Prevotella sp.
TAAAAGAGCATCAAATTGCTCCATAATAGAAAAAATTCCTCCAAAAGGAGTGAGTCTCTCAGATTTTATTTGTACTTTTGCCATGTCATTCAGAGTTTTATTTGTTTTTTATTTGCAACACTAAGATAAGTGAAATTTCTGACATGGCAAAATCCTGAGCAACTTTTTGTTGCTCAGGTGCTTATAAAAAACATTAAATTATAGTGTTGCGGAAATTAGAGTAAAGTAGAAATAATAAGCCCTTATGGAAAACGTATTTAGAGATTATGGTAGATTTGAAAACGAATCCAACAATCAAATCATCTGTTTTAATGTAACACGCACCTATTTATTGTGCAAAAGACCCAGTTTGTATGAATGTGTAAGAAAGTATTGGAGATTGAATGGGGAACGAGCTAAAAAGGCAGAATACGTTTTTGCCATTTGTTCTGGTTACATCGTAGGGGTATTTAAGCCAACCCATTGGTTCCTTACAGATTCAAATGAATATGTAGGTCGATGGGAATTTGAAGGTGTAGAGATTTCGGACTCTCCGTATTTACATATGGATATTTCTCAACTTGTAGGAAAAAGACAAAATCCAGTATCATACATTAATATGTAATCATCATGAGAAAAGAACAATTACTTAACATATACGAAGATAATGGGTTATATGGAGCAAAAGACCAAAATGGACAGATTGTTATTACCGCACAATATACGGAAATGTATCAATTTAGTTGTGGACTTTCATTGGTTAGAAATAGTCAATATCAGTATGCTTACATTGACTACGATAATAATATTGTTATTCCATTTGGTGTATATTCTTGGTGCGAACCTAGGTTTGTTTGTGGCTATGCCAGAGTGTTAAAAGATAAATGGGGTATCATAAATACAAGAGGAGATTTAATTATCCCATTAAAATACGATAAAATATGGGCATTAAACGAAGAATACTTATGTTCCATAAAAGCATATGATGGTACACAAGAAACAAGTATCAACCTGTTAAAGCTAACATCAAACAACATGCTATTAGACGGACTTACCTATATAGCAACATATTCAGTAAACGATTTTAAAGAGCTGTCTAATTGCAGTCATGTATACATTAAAAAAGATATAGAAACCAACCAATTATTTTTCACTTATGGAACAAATATTGGTGCTGTAGCTATAAATTCTATTCCAAAAGAACCAATGTTTTCAATTGTCAGCAATAGCAACGGAAAGATATTTGTTTTACTCACAGAAAAATGCGATGTAGGAAAGACCTCATTTCCACCTTCATCTATAGAAATAAATGATGACAGTAACAAAAAAGGAAAGAAACTGGCTTCAAATTATCATAAAACTTCATTTTGGGATTATGAAAACGAGAAAATGAATGATTACGATAATTGGAGTGACCCTTTTGGTGACGAGAGAGCGTTTTATGACGGTTGGTCTAGAGAGGACGTAGAATCAGGTTTGGCTGATGCCTATGAATAAATAAAAAGAATACATTAGTGTCCGTTAAGACTGAAGGTCTTATTTGTTCAGATGGGACTACATAAAAGGAACCGACTGATTTTAGGCTAAAGCCCAAGGTCAGTCGGATATCCTTCACCATAAACCTTTGATTTCGTTGAATATCAAAGGCTTATGGTAAGGGATGTTTTTATTTGTTATATCATTTTATCCATCAATCCAAATGCTTAAAGCTTTTGATAGTTTGAACTCTGACAGTTGTGCTATGATGCAACGGCGCAAGAATTTGAATACTCCGTTATAACATTCCATTATTATCTTGCCATCCAAACTCAAAATGGCATAAGTATTATAGATTGGTACTTCGTAGTTCCAACTGCCATTTACACGATGGTAGTCATTATCGCTTCCCATTTGATAAGTTTGAAAGCTTTTCTTGTTTAGTAAAGCTAAGCGAGATGGAGTGTCAGGAATACTGTTTAGTTCTTCCAATACATTTGGCGCATCATAGTTGCTGCCATCTTGGTAACGTAATTGATAGAACTTCTCCAAGAAAGGGATAAACTCTTTGTCTAACAACTTTTCGTCAAGTGTGTAAACATAATAATCCTCTGTTTCTTGGCGAACGTAAATGTCTTCAAGGTGATACTCTTTTTCTATCTCCTTGAAAATGTCTTCGAGTGGCATCTCGTCAAGATGCTTCGATATTTCTTTCTTTCCAATGGCTGTTTTTATCTTCAGCCCGATTGCTAAATAACGTCCCATGATTCTGTATTTTTAAGTTGTGTTAATGAGGTTAAGTAGTCACCTTTCATATGGCAATTCCTTCCCTTGTTACATTATGATTATACCATATCTATCAATATAAATATATGTGTTGCAAAAATACGAGTTTTCTTTCTAATCACCAAATTTTTAACATAAAATTCTGTCTAATATCTTAAAATAAGCATTTGGTGAGATTTCTAATCTCCATTGTGTCAATAGCTTAGTCCGATAAATAGGTTGTGCTTGTAGATAAGGTTCCAGGAACTTATCTTATTCTTTCCATTACCAAATCAGCGAGCACGATGGCGGATTCCTTCTCATCCCTCGGTGCATCCTTTGACTTCCATGCCACGATGAAGCGGATTCGGGCAGCGGTTACCTTGTAGCCTTTCAACTCCCATTTGCCTAGTTTCTCTTTCATCTTGATGGAGAGCTGGGCTATGTCTCTGCCTGTTGATGGGAGACAGAGGCAATGGTCGTGGTAGGTTAGCGGCATACCGCTTCTCAGGCAAAGGATAGCATCCTTGTGAGGCTTGGAGAAGCCCAGGTTTACATCCTTGTGTGAGAGCTGAAGCACTATTTCGTTGGGCTCATCGTAGGCTTGGGCATCATAGAGATACTGGGCACTTTTCAGGCTGTCGAAGAGATTGCCGTTGGTGTGGATGGCAAGCGTACGCTTGGCACGGGTCATGCCCACATAGTATCGGCGAAGTATGTCATCGGTAGGATGCTCGGGATGGGTAATGAGCATCAGTATATGGTCGAACTCATGACCTTTTGCCTTGTGGATGGTGCTGACCACGATGTCTGATTTCGAAATGTCACAGAAGTCTTCTACTGATGATTCGAACACGAACTCCCTCAGGTCGCTGTAGTATTTGGCACGATTGGTCTGCTCAAATATCTGGAGGCTGCGGCGCAGATATGGCAAAGCCTGGCTGGTGGCATACTTTTGGAATGTCTGCTGCTTGGCTGCTTCCCAAATATCATCAGGGATGATAGGGGATTTCGTCTCCTTGATGCCTTGGTCTATCTTCTTCAAGAAGTATCTTACCTCTGCCAGATTCCAGAAGCGCAAGCCGTCCATTGATTGCACCAGCTTGGCCTTGATGCCATAACTGTGAAGAAGAGCCAGCATGATGACAGCCTCCTCATTGGTCTGCGTGAGGATACTGATGGTTTCGTTCTTCTTGCGGGAAGATGCATCGGCTTCTTTTGAAGCGTTACTTCCCAGTAATCGCGTAACATCTTCTAGGATAGGCTGATACATATAAACCTTTTTCTCCTGAATCTCGTACGGATGCTTCACGATTCTTACCTCTCCATCTTCTTGACTCATGGAGATGATAGGGGTAGATTTGATTCGCTGACGGATGTTGCGGGCGAAGTCGTTGGCAGTATTCACGATATGGCGAAGGCTGCGGTAATTCTCAGTCATCTCGATGAAACGGCTGTGCTCTGTCTGGGTCAATTCATAGAAATACTGCGAGTTGGAGCCCCTAAACTCATAGATGTTCTGGTCATCATCGCCTACGGCTATCACCCTCATCTCTTCGTTGGCTTTCATCAGAGCAGAGACAAGGGCATAGTCATCCTTGCTCATGTCTTGCGCCTCATCGATCACGAGCACGGTCTTGCTGATGCGATTGGGCTCCACTTCTCCATTGTTGATCATTTCGGCGGCTTGCTTAACCACATCTCCTGCCTCATCCAGATTGCCAACCCTGCCCAGCAGGTCGAAGCAGTAGGAATGGAAGGTCTTGATTTCTACGAAATGGGCGGCATTGCCGATGAGTAGCATCAGTCGCTGCTTGAATTCGGTAGCGGCTGCACGAGAGAAAGTAAGCATCAGGAGTTGCTCATGCTTTACATCTTCCAACAGCAGGAGAGAGGCAAGCTTATGTACGAGCACACGTGTCTTGCCGCTGCCAGGACCGGCAGCAACTACGATGCAGCGAGACTCGTGGTCGTCGATGATTTCCTTCTGTCGCTTGGAGAGCATTCCGAAGAGTTGCTTATACTTTGAAGGGGTTACGTTGCGCTCTATCTCAGTCTCCCGGTTGCCCTTGAAGTACTTTGAGATGAAACGATGGTAGTCCATCTGGAAATAATCCTGCACATATTGCAGGGCGGCGTCATAATCCCTTACCATCAGGTTGGCATATTCGCCCACAATGTGAATCTGCTGAATCTTCTGCTTGTAGAATTCATTGAGCATTCGATAATCTTCCTGCTTATAGCGGAGGCGAAGTTCCTTGGTGCGCTTAATCGCCATCGCATTGTAGAGTACCAGGGATCCTCCTTCCAGCTTCATGGCTCCTATCTTGGAGAGGTAGAGCAAGGCTTCCTCCACGTCTTCCAACTGCAGGGAAGAGAAGTCGGAGAAGAGTGACTGGTTGTTGGATTTCAGATCGTTCAGAAGTTCAACTACCGAGAATTGGAGAGGCTTCTCTTTTGAATCTACAGAAGAGCTATTGTTACTCTCTTCTGTTATAGTTTTACTATTTTCCTCTGCCAGGCTGTATAGTCTTTCGATGATGAATCGGCAAACCTCAATTCGTCTTTCGAATCGCTTGATGATGGTCTCTATATCCTTGTCTCTTGTCACGATAAGATTGCGGACGCCGTCTTCCTTCTTGTGCGCATACCCCTTCACTGCTAGGAAGTATAGCAGTGTGCGGATTTTCTTTTCGGTTGAAGTGTTGATGCCGTCATGTACGGCATTGTCATTGAGTTGCTTGTATGTAATGTGCAGCGATTCATCTGGGATATGTTCCAGGATGTATCTTTCCAGTTTGGCGAAGTTTTCCAGCATCTGCTGAGGCTTGCGTTGCTTGTCGCTGATGTCTTGCAGATAGGCTGAGATGTCACGGGTATCGGCAAGGATGCCTTCCTGTCGCATTCGGTCAACGGAGGAGATGACGTCTCGCTTGCTGAGTCCTAGAATGTCGGCGAGGTAATCGATGCGGGATTCTGCCTCGCTATTCTGTGCCTTGGCTATATGTTTCTGGGTGATGAGCGACTTGATGATGCGGATGGCATTTTTCATCTCATCTTCAGAGAACAGGGGTGATTCGGTGAGGCGCAGTCTTGCCTCGTCCATGTTCTTGACGGTGATACCTGTGGCATAGACGTGCGGAATGTTGTTGCCACGCTCTATGTATCCGCTCTGTTCTAGAGCGGATAGGGCGGTGCGAACACGGGTTTCTATGTCGGATACCGAGTCGTCCCAACCGGCTTGGCGAGCTATCTCCAGTGCCGAACAACTTACATGTGAACGCTGCTTGGTAAAATCCTTAACGGCTTTCCATACCTGTTGTATCTCGCTAATGCTCAGTTTGGTTTGGTTGAGCAGGATGAAGTGCTTGTCCAAGTCCTCGTCGCTATAGAGTACATAGCATTTGGCATCAAGTTGTGGATTTCTTCCTGCACGTCCTGCCTCCTGAACATAGTTCTCCAGAGAGTCGGAGATGTCGTAGTGGATAACCAGCCCCACATCGCTCTTATCTACACCCATGCCGAAGGCGGAGGTGGCGACGATGATTCTAACCTTATCGCTCATGAAGGCATCCTGATTGTGTATCTTCTCATCAGCATCCATCTTGCCATTATAGGGCAGGGCGGAAATTCCGTCACGGGTCAGCTTCTGGGCGAGTTCCCGGGTTCGCTTGGTGCGGGATACGTAGATGATGGTAGGGCAATCAGCCTTCTCTACCAGCGAGCGCAGTAGATTGTATTTATTGCCGTCGCTATCTACGTGGATAACGGAATAGTGCAGGTTGGTACGTGAGGCTGATGAGGCGAAGAGCTGGAGGTCGGTACCCAGCCAATGCTTGAAATAGTCGCAGATGTCCTGCACCACCTTCTGTTTTGCTGTGGCGGTGAAGCAAGATACGGGTATCAGGGTCTGACCATGATTGCGGGCCATGGCGTCCTTGCCAAACTTGCGTTCCTGATATTCCTTGATAAATTTGCCGATATATAGGTAATCCACACGGAAGTCTTGTCCCCATGCAGAGAAGCAGTGAGCTTCATCAATGACGAATCTCACCACATGCCGTGCCATCAGGATGCGCTCGATGGTTTTGGAGCGCAACATCTCTGGTGCTATATATAATAAGGTGGCATCTCCGCTCTGCACTCGTTCGATGGCTAGGGAGCGGGAGATAGGGTCGAGGAGACCGTTGATGGTTACGGCATCGGTGAAGCCGCGGTCTGCGAGGTTATCTACCTGGTCTTTCATCAATGATTGCAGAGGCGAGATAACCACGGTGAGTCCATGAATGGTTCTGCCATCCATCAAGGCTGGCAACTGGAAGGTGAGCGACTTGCCGCCACCTGTAGGAAATATCGCCAATAATGACTTGCCATCCACTGCTGCCTGCGATGCCTGTTCCTGTAGCGGTTCACCGTCATAGGTACGGAAGGCATCATAGCCGAAGAGTTGTTTCAGGTTGTGATGAATGTCGAGCATGCGGTTGCAATACTCGCAGCCATCGGTGCATTGGGTATGGCAGAGCATATAGATGATATGTTCTACTTCGGGATAATGGCAGAGTACCCAACCTGGGGTTACAGATTGGTAATCGTCAGTGCCTATGAGGACCAAGGCGTATGCCAAGCCGCAAGGCGACTGGGCTGCAAGAGCCGGAATATCGGCATGGGCGCAAATATGATCCTTGTATTCAGAAAGAATGAATTCTGAAACTTCTATGATTGCATGATCAGATATGGTATCAGCTGATATAGCGTTGTCTGATATAGTATAATCTGTGTCGATGGCTCCCACATACATCAGGAATCCTCTGAATTCCTCTTCATGCTGGAGCAGCAAGGTGAAGATTTTTCTCTTCCTTTCTGATAATTGATTCCATTCTGCGATTTCATCCATCAACAGCTCCTTGGCTTTCTCGCAGTCATTGACGGGATTGTTCATCTGCTCGCTCATCAGTTTGTCGTCCTTTACCAGATGATGGTAAGGGCGCTTGGGGAAGAGTAGCGGGGAGAGATAGAGGGTATCTATCAGTATGCCGTTGAGTTGGAGATAGCGGGCATCGTGATGAATGAGGTTATGCCCGCAGATATAGTCAACCTTTCCTTCTTGCAGGAACTTGTTCAGTGCCGTTTGCGATGCTTGATGAAAGGTGGCTCCGTCATAACGCAATGCTCCGATGTCGTGTATTTTATGGTCTTTCAGTCCCACTTCAGTATCTACGAAGGCAATGTTCCTGCTTCTGGCATCTTCCTTCTTGATGTCAGAGTCCACGGTAAGATTGTTTTTCCTTCCAAAGAGGCGACTGAATATTGACATAATTTACGTTGTTTATATTTCCACCGCAAATTTACAATTATTATTTGATATATGCAAATTATCAAGCGCTTTTATGTTCTTTGAAAGCTGTTTTAATACAATCCCAAGAGGCTTATGAGGATATTTTCAAAGTAGATCAATATGCTCCCAATACTCTCCAGTCATCTATGAGTTTGAACAGTCGGGGCATGGCTTGCTTGTAGCTGTCGGGATAGGTGAGGGAATAGACGAAGAGTATTCTGCCACTCTTGATGAATTTATCGTAATGACTGTAGCCATCTACTCTTACTCCGTTTTCATAGACAGGACCGGAGAGGATGAATGCCTTATTCGATGCCTGCATCGTTCTTTCCGAATGAAGCTTCTGGGCTAGAGAATCAGCACAAGCCTGAAGAGTGTTGCTATAGTTGGGGGTAACGTAACTCTCCAGGATGATGTTGGCATGATTAGTGAATGAGAAGCGGGCATAGCCCTGGTATCCCGATACCGATGTGTCCTCCTGCTGGAAGAAGCAAGGATACTTGACAACGTAGCCGAAGTCCGGATCATTGTATTCTTTCATAGGTGCCATCTCAACCTTGGTCTTGAAATCCGCCATCGGTGTATGTTTCTCTTTCGTAACCTCATGGTGATAGTTGATGATGAAGTTTATCATCATCAGCAAGACAACTGCTATCAAAAAAATCTTCTTCATATCTTTGCTTCTTTTGTATTTTAGCTGCAAAGGTATGAAGAAGATGGGAAAATGCCAAATAATAAGTATTACATTTGACTGACATTTCTGAACTTATCTGATTATCAGTCGGTAAGACTTGCCTCTTTCCGACTCAATCATGAGGTTGCTATTCTGTTCAATCACCGGTTTGATACGGCGAATCAAGGTATAGAGCGTTTCGCTGGCATCCGGTTTCTTGGGCCAAAGAGCATCACAAATCTCCTGTTTGGAGAGTTGATGATGCATATTGTTGAAGAAAAGTTGCATCAGCTGGTGCTGCATCGGAGTAAACTTGATGGCTTGTCCGCTTTCCTGATTGTAGAAGGAATCCTCGTCTTGAGAATAGCACATAGTGCCGAACATATCTGCCTCATGATTCCAGGGTTGTTTTCTGCGATGATAGTATAGCGATGCAATAGCCCAAATCATAGCCATGAGGGTAAGCGTCAAAGATGTCCGCTGGTTGCTCATACTCAAAACATCTGCCATCGAACAGTTAGCATAACTTTGGATAGAATGCTCGTTGAGAAGTATCTCTTTGCTGCTGAGCAGGTTGGCGCTATTTACCAGCTGGGAATTGTTCTTGCCTCTTCTTCTGTCTTCCATCACATAGCAGAGATTACTGGTCGACTTCAGCAGGTCGATGCTGAGATGTGAGCGGTAGCTCTGGATGGTATCAGGCGTAATCCATTGATATTTATTTTCCTGAAGTGTCTTCGCCAAAGCTTTGTTCATATCTTGTACAATGGCATACTGTGCCTTGCGGTAGTTGCTCACGCTGGAGAATGCCGCAGACATCACAAGGATGGCGAAGATGAGGATGGAATGATATGCTTTCAGTTTCATATTATCTATTTTGTTTAAATGATATACTGTTTAAAAATTCAAATGCAAAAGTACAGAAATTCTATGAAAGATGGTATAAAACTAGATATAATATTCGTTAATTGATAAATGTCAGACTCATGTCAGCCATATTTTTCGCTTCGGTCTTCTCTTTTTGATACCTTTGCAGCAGAAAACAAGTTTTAGAAAAGTATATGATGACAATGAAGAAAAGTAAATTGTTAACAGCTATGGTGATGCTGTGGGCATTGATTTCTTGTGCAGAAATAAGTGCCCAGGAGATTCAGCAGGTATCGAATGATTCTATAGCCTTGCAAGAGGTTGTTGTGAAGGCGGCACGAGTGGTCAACAAGGAAGATGGCAAGTTGATATTCCCAAGCGATATTCAGAAACAGCGTTCTTTTTCTGGTTTTTCGCTTTTGGGAAAGTTGGCTTTGCCTCATATCAGGGTTAATGAGGCAGGCCGTTCCATTTCTGCTACCGATCATAAAGGAGAAGTGCAGGTTCGCATCAATGGTATTCTCGCCAATATGCATGATGTGCAGATGCTGGATGTAGCTTCTATTATGAGTGTAGATTATATCGACAGTCCTGGCGTAAGATATGGAAAGAATATTGCATACGTGATAGATATTCATACCCGCAGGGCTTCATCGGGTGGCAGTTTGGGCTTCAACTTGACCAATGCGCTAACTACCAAGCTCGGTTCGAATGATGTCTATGCATCCGTCAATAGGGGCAAGAGCCAATTGAATTTTTTATATGAGCAGACTTATGTGGATAATAAGGCATCCGAATATAATGAGGATGCTCAATATCTTCTACATGATGGTTCTGAGTATCAGATATCTCGAAAAATCATGAATGGGGCAACTCAAAATTATGGTAATACATTGCAGTTGAAGTATAATCTGGCTGATTCTGCATTATATGTATTCCAGACAACGCTTACCACGGATTTCAGCAATCAGCCTTATACATCAAATGAGATGTGGTTTTCTGAATCAGGAAAGCCTGCGTATCCTGTTTACAGAACCAGCAAGGGTAGGGATTTTACTCCTGCTCTCGATTTGTATTTCTATCATCAGTTGGGCAAGCATCAGTCTTTGTCGGCAGATGTTTTGGGCACTTATATCCACACCAAAGGAGCCTATTATGAAGGTGAGGGCAAACCCTATCAGTATCAGGTAGATGGAAAGACCTATTCGCTCATAGCTGAGGCTATCTATGAAAACCGGTTGAAACCCTTTACTTTTTCAGCAGGAACCAACTTGAACTGGAAATATATGGATAATCAGTATTTGGGTGATGTGGTTAGCGAGAATGGTATCCGTTCATTGGGTATTTATGGTTTTGCACAAATCAAGGGAAGTTTGGGACAATTCAAGGAAGGAACATCCCGTTTAACTTATGTGGCTGGCTTCGGGTTGAGTAATCAGTCTTATCGACAGGGAGATGAGGAATTTAGTTTTTGGCTTTGTCGTCCGAAACTCACATTGGCTTATTCCTTGACATCTTCGTTTCAGATTCGCTTTGGAAGTGAATTATCACAGCATATTTCGCAGATAGCTATGATTTCGGATACTCGTATTCGAAAGAACAGTATGGAATGGACTGTGGGTAATCCTTCGCTTAAGCCTGATAGTAGATATGAGAACTGGGTGGTATTCTCTTTCAGTAAACCAAGGATAAATACTGATTTTACCTTGAATTATCGCATCAATCGTCATTGTAATTTGGCGAAATACACCCGCACGGAAGATGATCAGTTTCTTTATACTCAGGAGAATCAGCCCCATTGTAATATGTTGTATCTTACGAATGATACCCGGTTTGACATTATCCCCGACCACCTTATATTATCTGTGAACGCAGGTATTTACCGTTTTTTCAATAAGGGCGATGAGTACAGTCATTGTTATACCGCTTATAATTATGGTGGAACATTACAGGGGTATTGGGGAAAATGGACCGTGATGCTGTATACTGATAATGGTTGGAACTTTATGGAGGGAGAGAACATCGGGCATAATCCTCCTTCATTGGCAGCCTCAGCCAGTTATCATATGGGTGATTTCGATTTTACGCTCTATATGCATAATCCGTTTATGGCTCATCCGAAATCCTATTCTGCAGAAATCGTCAACGCTTTGCTCCGTAAGCAGGTTTGTGGTTATGATAATTCGGGAGGTAATTTGTTCCGTATCGGTGTTGCTTGGAATATCAATCGGGGAAAGGAATACCGTAAGATACAGCGGAATATCAACAATGAGGAGAGCGAAACGGGTATCTTGAAATAGGTGGCTTTGCTTTCTATAAGGGTTGCATGGGCAACAGCCGGAATTTATTTCTTCCCTTTATTGATGATATAAATTCCGGCAGTAGCCAATGCGCCTGCTATCAGATACTTCCAGTAGAAGGTTTCGCCAAGACAGAGACAGGAGGTGATGGCTCCTACTACGGGGATGAGTGAATTGTATATCGCTACCTTTCCTACGGGATTGCAGCTCAACAGTTTGTTGTAGAGAGCGAAACTGACGGTTGAGATGGCGATGAGCAGCAGCAGAATCGTGATGCCCCAGAGACTTATGACTGGCAGATAGCCACCCATCAACAAAGCAGGAATCACCAGCAAGGCTCCACCGATGCTTAGCGAATAACCGGTTCCTACGAAAACATCCACCCTCTTGCTCAATCCTCGGGTCAGCAGGGAAGCACTGGCTCCACACAGGGCATTGAGGATAATCATACCATCGCCCAGAAAGGTAAAACTTCCGCTTTCCTTTCCGCCAAGGTTCAAGGCAAGGATGCCCAGGAAGCCGATGATGCAGCCCAATGCCTTTCGCCACGTCATCCTGTCGCTCTTGAAGAAGATGCAGGCAAAGATAACCACCGTGAAGACGCTCATCGAATTGAGTATCGCCGAACGTGCTCCAGCATTATGCGAGAGTCCGAAATAGAAGAAGGCATAATGAAGGGTGGTGTTGAGGAGTGCATAGAGGAGAAGGAACCAGACATTCTCTTGAACTGCTTTCTTCTTGAATCCGAATTGACGATGCGAGCTTCTGGCGATGGCAAGGATGATGATGCCGGAGATGAAGAAGCGGATGCCTGCAAAAAGCATCTTGCTTCCGGTCATGTCTGCTGTAATCTGATATTCCTCCATTCCCATTTTGATCAATGGGTAAGCCCATCCCCACGAGATAGCAGCCGTAAGGGCGAACAGGCTTACCCATACTGGGTGCTGAAATATACTGAGTGTATTTGTTTCTTTCTTTTCCATTATAATTTAATTGGTATTCCCTTGCTTCCGTTTTTTGCAAAGTGGCAATCTACAAGTCCCCCAGATGTCTTTCTATCGGAATACCGCGGTTCTTGTCCTTGTCATCCTTGTTGATGTCTATCCAGTTGCGCAGGGTATTCATGGCGATGCGGGTGGCATGACGAAGATGATCACCATCCTTCAGTCTGCCCACGATGATGCTGGAGAAGATATCGCCGGTGCCCGGGAACTGAACGGGGATTTCTTCGTAGGGCAGGAGGAAATACTCTTCTGTAAGATGATTGAAGCCTACCACGGCATGCTGACCCTCTACGATGCACGAGGTGATGAGCACGGAGTGGGAACCGATGTCTCTCAGTTTATCTACCAGATCATAGGCAGCTTCTTCCGAGATACCCTCTTCCTTATATTCCGAATCCGTCAGCAGGCAAGCCTCGGTATAGTTGGGAAAACAGAGATGCGATACGCTCAGCATCTCCTTCATGCATCTCACGGTACTCTCACTGGCTCCCCCATAGAGCTTGCCGTAATCGCCCATCACGGGATCCACATAGATGTCGGTGCCCAGTGCTGCCTGTTCTCTGCAATAGCGTGCCACCAGCTTAGCCTGACGCTCCGAAGCCATGAAACCTGTGGTGATGGCATCGAAGTGAATGCCCAGTTCGTTCCACTTCTGCAAGGCTTCCTCGATATACGAAGTGCATTCCAGAATGGCGTACTTGCCGTATGGGAAGGTGTTGCTGATGAGCATGGTGGGCAGATTGAATACATCGAGTCCCATATAAGAGAGGATAGGCATCTGAACTGCGGCAGATACCTTTCCGTAGCCACACATATCGCTGATAATAAGGATATTACTTTTCGCTTTCATTCTTTCTTTTTTCTACTTGCTTTTCTTTCTTATCCTGATTATCTCTTAATAGCTGGCTGTACACTTGATACCCAGTGCCTCTACACGGTCCTTGATGGCATCGAGAACTTCCTTTGGTGCCTTTTCCAGCAACTTGTCTGGTGTTTCGCGGGCGATGGTATAAACCATTACCTGCTGAGGCTGGATGTCTTTCACTGCCTCCAGCCAAGGAGCCACGAAGTGCTCGCTGGTATTGTCCAATCCGTCACCTCTCAGGAACATGGTCTGGATGATGACGTGACCCTTGAACATCTTCAGATATTTAATCACATCCTTCACATCGTAGTTAGGCTGCTGAGGGCGGTCCAGCTTCTTGATGTAATCCATATCCACGGTATCCAGTTTCAGGATGTTGTTATCCACGAGCATCAGCGCCTCTCTCACTTCCTCCTTATATATATAGGTGGCGTTGCTGAGCACGGAAACCTGTGCTTCCGGGAAATATTTTTTGCAGAGTTCCATCGTATCTTCCACGATGCCCTTGAAGTCAGGGTGTCCCGTTGGTTCACCGTTTCCGGCGAAGGTGATGTCGTCCAGAGGCTGGTTGTTGTCGTGGCGCTCCTTCAAAACCTTCTCCAATCCTTCTCTTACCTCCTCGCGGGTAGGGCGCTTCTTCTTGGGACGGAAGTCGGCGTTGAATCCGCATTCGCAATAAACGCAGTCGAATGAACAGACCTTGCCATCAGATGGCATGAGGTTGATGCCCAGTGAAACTCCCAGACGGCGGGAATTTACCGGACCGAATATCGGTGATGGATAAATAATCGTTGACATAATCTTATTCTCCTTTATCTAATCTATTCTTTATTTTATCTTGGTAATACCTATTTTTATACCAATCTTATTTTACTTGTTCGTAATTTGGTGGGCAAAAGTACTAAAAAATGTTGGAATGAACAAATAAATCAACTGAAAATCGATTTATCCTTACCATTTGTCTTCTATCTCCGATAGATTGTGTACTTTTGCATTCAAATCAGGGGAGATTCTTGGTGATTTCGATTCGGATTTAAAGAAAAAAACAAAAAAGTTGATGTTTTGCTTAGTTTTTCGCTTGGCTCAACTGTATAGATAGTATATGAACAAAAAAAAGGACATAGAACAGTTATTCCGTCAGCATTATGCGAAGATGTACAATCTGGCCAGATGCATTCTTTCTGATGATGACGAGAGCAAGGATGTGGTGAGCGAAGTATTCGTCCAGATTCTTGTCGATGATGTGGTTCTGGTGCCTGAGAGTGAGGAAGGTTACTTGATGCGGAGCGTACGCAACCGCTGTCTCAACCTGATAGCTCATAAGAGCGTGAAGGAAAGGGTGGCGAAGTTGCTGCTGGATGATGCCGACGTGATTCTCTCGGAAGAGACTGACGAGCGACTCGACCGACTGATGCTTCTCATCGAAGACCTGGAACCGCCTATCCGGCAACTCATTTTTCGTCTGCGCTATCTTCAGGAGAAATCTTATCAGGAGGTGGCTGATGAAGTGGGAGTGAGCAAGGTGACGGTGTTCAACCATCTCTCGAAGGCGATGGACTGGATTAAAAAACAATTTAAATGAGCAAGACAATGACAAACATGAGTAAAGAAGAAAAGCGGATGATGCTCTTTGACGTGCAGGAGCATCCCGAGAAATATACCGACGAGCAGGTGGAGCGCCTGCTTGCCGATGAGGAAGTGAAGGAGTTCTTCCATGAACTGGTGATGGCGAGAATGGCTGGCAAGAAAGCCAATCCGAAGGAAGTGGATGTGAATGAGGCTTGGAAGGAGTTTGTTCAGGCTCATCACGAGGATAAGTTGGCGATGGATGCCGGCAGAGCCAAGGGCGCTTATCGCAACCGGATGAAGATTGCTGCATCCATCGTCGGCATCATCTTCCTCTCGGGTGTAGCCTTGGCTGCGATTCACAATGGCTGGTTGGGGTTCTCTACTTCTGGTCAGGCTGCGGATAACAAGGCTGCGACAGAACAGCTGGCAACAACCCAGGCGCTGACGAACGACAGTCTTCGTGCTGCAACAGCTGAGAACAAGGATTCGCTTGATATGAAGCCTGTGGTGTTTGATGATGCAGAATTGGGAACCATCCTGGCTCAGCTATCCGGTTTCTATCATGTCAAGGTGGAGTATGTGGATGCCGGTGCCCAGCACATCCGTCTCTTCTTCAACTGGAACAAGACGAAGACTTTAGAGCAGAACCTGGAGATTTTGAATGCTTTCGACCGCATACAGATAGAGTATATTGACGGTACATTGGTGGTGAAATAAGATAGGAGGATATATTTATGAGAGATTTTTGGAAACCAATGCCCGTTAGCGGCAAGCCTATCAGAGAGCTTCTTCTTTTCTTCCTGCTGCTTTGGGGTCAGCAGTCTTATGCCCAGCGCATCACCCGACAATATAATAATGTGTCGTTCTCTGCGGCGTTGAAGGATTTGAATGCCCGCCAGCATAAGTACACCATCAACTTCGTGTATGATGAACTGGAGGATTTCAGGGTAACCAAGAGCATCAGAAACCAGAGTGTTCCCGATGCCATCATGCAGCTGATAGGATTCTATCCCATCAGGATGACGCAGGTGGAGGATAATATCATGGTGGAGTGTACGCAGAAGACACCCACCAAGATGATAGGTCGCATCATAGACAACAAGAATCGCCCGGTTGATTTCGCCAATGTGACTCTGCTGAATGTTCGTGATTCTTCATTGATTAATGGCGGCGTGACGAATGAGAACGGCCAGTTCGTGATTCCCTGCGAAGCCACAAAGGCGATAGTAAGAGTGAGTTGCGTGGGCTATATTACGACAAGCAATACATATAATATAGGTAAGATAGGAACTATCGTGTTGCATGAGAATACGATAAACCTTAAAGGCGTGAAGGTAAAAGCTATGCGCCAGAATATAAAGTTGGGCAAAGAGGGAATGCTTGTGGATATAGAGCACTCAGAGCTTAACAAAATTGGTACTGCAACTGAAGTGTTGCGCGAAATGCCTCGCGTTGATGTCAGTTCGGATGGAACGGTGAATGTGTTTGCCAAAGGTTCACCGCTTATTTATATCAACAACCGACAGGTGAACGATCTCAAAGAGCTTCATCAACTGAAGTCGGATAACATTAAGAATGTAGAGATTGTAACCGCTCCTGGAGCCAAATACAATGCAGAGATTAAGTCTGTAATTCGTATCAGGACAATACGCCGTCAAGGCGAAGGATGGAGTGGCGAGAACTATACTACTACAAAGTTCAACAAGTGGTGGGGTGGTTCGCAATATCTATCGTCAACATATCGCACTGGAAAAGCAGAAGTATTTGGCGAACTTTGGGGAACAACGACACCAGGTGGTGAGGATAATGTATTGTCTACCGAAATCAATGGCACGAAGAATATATTTATAGAACAGACTTCACCGATTAAGTATCGCTCAAAGGGAACTGGCGCAAAGGTTGCCTTTGCTTATTCTATAGATGATGACAAAACATTTGGATTGAGCTATGAGAATCAGTATGGTTCGGGCAAAGGAGGAACGACCGACTCTTATCAGAAGATAATGGAAGACGGTGTGCAAACAGCATTTGTAAACGAAGCGACCGATATAAGTGATTGCTTTAGTCCGGTGCATAATGCTAACGCCTATTATGTGGGTAAGATTGGCAAATTGGGTGTGGACTTCAACGCCACTTATTTCTGGAAAAAGAAAGGCAGGACTATGTCAATCAAAGAGAGCTGCGCAGATATTGAGAGTCGCGACGTTCATACACGTAACAGACAGCATAGTGACATGGCTGCTGCCAAACTCATATTGTCTTACCCTGTTTGGAAGGGAGCACTAAGTGTAGGCTCCGAATTTATTTCATCCCGTATTCGTGGCGAATATGCCAATGCCGAGCAATATGTAGATGCATCGAATACAAAGATTAACGAACAGAGTATAGCCGGCTTTGCTGAGTATGGTTTGAAATTTGGAGCATTCTCTGCAAATGCAGGTGTAAGATACGAGTATGTAAAGTCCGATTATTATTATTTCGGTGAATGGCAGACTGAGCCGAGTCGTAGATATTCCGATTGGTTCCCTTCTGCTTCTATGTCATGGAACAGTGGCAAATGGGCATTGCAACTTGCCTATACCTGCAAGACACGGCGACCAAGCTATAACAGTCTGCGAGATGAGGTGCAGTATGACAACCGCTATACTTATGAGGGTGGAAATCCGTATCTCCGCCCATGTATAACAAATAATGTTGATTTGAATGTGGCGTACGACTGGTTGTCGTTGAATGCTGGCTACAACTATATAGACAAGCCGATGGTGTGGGTAGCCACACTCTATCAAGGCAAAGACATAGTTTTTCTACGCAATGTCAACTTCAATAATAGTCAGGATGTGTATGTTTCGATAGTGGCTTCGCCCGTTTTGGTTGGTATAATCCTATGGCAGAAATAGACTACACACAGTCGTTCTTGTGTACTGACGGTTTTGATATCAACAAACTGTCAAACAGACCATGCTTCAACTTCCGTCTAAACAATCGTTTCAACATAACGCCTACACTAAAGGCTTTTCTCAATATGAGATATAAGACGGGTAGGCTTAATGATCTGCAAAAAACAAAGTCATTTGCTCGTGTGGATATGAAATTCACAAAGTCGTTCCTCAATGACGCTCTTGTAATAGGCGTTTATGCCAACGACTTGTTCAAGACCGACAAGGAACAATGGACTATGTATGGCAGCCATACCGTAATGGAAAAAGACTGTTATGGCTATGAGCGTTGTGTAGGTATGAGCTTATCTTATAACTTCAATACCACCAAGAGCAAGTATAAGGGTACGGGTGCTGGTAATGCAGAAAAGAGCCGCCTGTAGTTCTTGCCAGGAA
>UQWP01000072.1 GCA_900544825.1 uncultured Prevotella sp.
ACATGAAAATAGGAGATAAACACCTATGATTAGTGTTTACCTCCTACTCGATTATACCCCTTGATGTCACTCTTCACTCCTCTCCTATATGTTATTTCTTTGTTAAGTTATGGAAATAATTTTGTTATTTCCTTAAATTACTGTACCTTTGCAACGAAAATAAAGATATAAGAGAAAAATGATTATCATCATCACGATTTTGGCATACTTCTGCGTGCTGTTGCTCTTCAGTCATATTACGGCAAGGCGTACCAGCAGCAATGAAACTTTCTATAGGGCGAACAGGCGTTCGCCTTGGTATATGGTGGCTTTCGGAATGGTGGGCGCCTCTATCTCGGGCATCACCTTCGTGAGTGTGCCGGGTATGGTGATGAAGACTGATATGACCTATCTGCAGATGTGCATCGGCTTTATCCTGGGCTACTTCCTGGTAGGTTTTCTCCTGCTGCCTATCTACTACCGATATAATCTCACTACCATCTACAGCTATCTGCAGCAGCGATTGGGCGAACGTTCCTACAAGACGGGTGCTTCGTTCTTTCTGTTGTCGAAGATGACGGGAGCGGCAGTCCGCTTTTTCGTAGTCTGCATTCTGTTGCAGCGGTTCGTGCTCGATGGAGTGGGAGTTCCGTTCTGGGTGACGGTGCCTGTGATGGTGATGCTCATCTGGCTCTATACCCGCAAGGGTGGCATCAAGACGCTGGTGTGGACGGATTCCTTCCAGACTACCTGTATGTTTGCTGCGCTCATCCTGATCATCTATCATGTGGTGGCAGCCTTGGGAATGACGCCATCTGAGGCCATCACGGCAATCGTCCACGACTGTCATTCGCGCATCTTCGTCTTTGACGACTGGATGTCGAAGCAGAATTTCTGGAAGCAGTTCCTGAGCGGCGTGTTCGTGGTGATCGTGATGACGGGATTGGATCAGGATATGATGCAGAAGAATCTTACCTGCAAGTCGCTTCGTGAAGCGCAGAAGGATGTCTGTACCTATGGTTTCGCCTTTGTGCCTGCCAATCTGCTTTTCCTGAGTCTGGGTGTTTTGCTGATGATGCTGGCACAGAAGCAGGGTGTGGCGCTGCCGCAGGCTCCGGATGATCTGTTGCCGATGTTTGCAGCATCGGGAGCGATGGGAACTCTTGTAGTGGTACTGTTCACCATCGGTATCGTGGCGGCGAGCTTTTCGAGTGCCGATTCGGCATTGACCGCGATTACTACGAGTCTATGTGTGGATATTCTGGGCAAGAAGGATGATGTGAAGCTTCGCAAGCGTATGCATCTGCTGGTGGCTTTCATCTTCATGCTCTTCATCATCGCTTTCAAGGCAATCAATTCTACGAGTGTGATAGATGCCATCTACATCCTCTGCTCTTATACCTATGGTCCGCTGTTGGGCTTGTTTGCCTTCAGTCTGCTCACCAAGCGTCAGGTAAACGACCGCTGGTCGCCATGGGTCTGCATCGCCAGTCCGCTCATCTGCTTCGCCATTGATACCCTTACCTCGCAGTTTACGGGTTATAAGTTCGGCTATGAGCTTCTGATGTTGAATGGCGCCCTGACATTTGCAGGTCTCGCCCTTAGTAAAAAAGAAACAGTTAAATACAAACAATAATGAAAACAAAAGTATTATTCGCAGCATTGTTGCTCAGTGCAACAACAGCTTTTGCCCAGCAGGAAAAGTTGGGCTCCGGTATTGACAAGACCAACATGGACTTGACCATCAAGCCGGGAAATGATTTCTATCGTTATGCCGCAGGCAACTGGATGAAGAATCATCCACTCGATGCCGAGCATACCGACAATGGTGCTTTCACCGATCTCTTTGAGCAGAACCAGAAGCGCATCCAGAACATCATCCTCGAGTATGCTTCCAAGCCACAGCAGAAGGGTTCACTCGGACAGAAGATCGGTTCGCTCTATAACCTCCGAATGGACAGCGTTCGTCTGAACAAGGAGGGATGGGCACCTATCAAGCCAACTCTCGACCGCATCGCAGCCATCAAGGACCGCAGAGAGTACCAGCTTGTTACCGCTCAGCTCGATTTCCGTGGCGAGGGTACAATGATGTATGGCATCGGTGTGGGCGCTGACCTTCGTGATGCTGCCAACAACCTCGTTGAGGTAGGACAGAGTGGTCTCGGTCTTGGTGTACGCGATTACTATGTAAACGATGACGAGCAGACCAAGAAGATTCGTGATGCATACAAGGCTTATATGAAGAAGCTCTTCCAGATGGTAGGCAACGACGAGGCTACCGCCCAGAAGAAGATGGAGGCAGTGATGGCTATCGAGACCCGCATCGCCAAGGCAAGCTATAGCCAGGTACAGCTCCGCGACATCGACAAGAACTATCACAAGATGACCTACAACCAGCTCGTGCTCGATTATCCTGGCATCGACTGGGGCAACGTGTTCCTGGCATCCGGTTTCCCTGCTTTCAAGGAAATTTGCGTGGGTCAGCCTGAGCCAATCCACGAGGTAGAGAAGATTCTCGCAGAGACCTCTCTGGATGATTTGAAGACATACGCAGAGATCAAGGTGATTTCTGGTGCAACCAGCGTATTGAGCGATGATTTCCGTGCCGTATCCTTCGAGTTGAGCAAGGTAATGAGTGGTGTTCAGCAGGACCGTCCTCGCTGGAAGCGTGCCGTAAGTACTGTGAGCGGCGTGTTGGGCGAGGCTATCGGAAAGATCTACGTAGAGAAGTACTTCCCAGAGAGCAGTAAGAAGCGTATGCTCGACCTGGTTCACAATCTCCAGACTGCGCTTTCTCAGCGCATCGATGAGGCTACCTGGATGAGTGCTGCTACCAAGGCACAGGCTAAGGATAAGCTGGAGAACTTCATCATCAAGATCGGCTATCCTGACAAGTGGAAGGACTATAGCGGATTGCAGGTAGATGACAGTCTTTCTCTCTACGAGAATATGGCAAATATCTCTGAGTTCTTTACCAAGGATGCCATCGCCCGCAAGGTGAACAAGCCGGTAGATAAGACTGAGTGGGGAATGACTCCTCAGACTATCAATGCTTATTATAACCCAACTACCAACGAGATCTGCTTCCCTGCTGCTATTCTCCAGCCTCCATTCTTCGACCCTACAGCCGATGATGCGATGAACTATGGTGGTATCGGTGGTGTAATCGGTCATGAGATGAGCCACGGCTTTGACGATCAGGGTAGCCAGTTTGACAAGACCGGTAACCAGAACAACTGGTGGACTGCTGCTGACAAGAAGAACTTCGAGTCTCGCACCAAGATCCTGGTTGATCATTTCAACAAGATTGAGTTGGCTGGCAAGAAGGTAAACGGTCAGATGACCCTGGGTGAGAATATCGGTGACAACGGTGGTTTGAACATCGCTTTCCGTGCACTTCAGAATGTGATGAAGACTGAGAAGTTGGGTGTGAAGGATGGATTTACTCCAGAGCAGCGCTTCTTCCTGGCATGGGCTCGTGTATGGGCAGGTAATGCCCGTCCTGAGTACCTGCAGTATCTGATGACCGTGGATGTTCACTCTCCAAACGAGGCTCGTGTGAACGGTGCCCTCCCAATGGTGGATTCATGGTATAAGGCATTCAACATCAAGAAGAGTGACAAGCTCTTTGTTCCTAAGAACAAGCGTGCACATATCTGGTAAAAACATAAAAAAGTCTTGCAGGCACATTGGCTTGCAAGACTTTTTTTATGCTTGTTGCTTTCTTTGCAGAAAGCTCTCCATACTGTTTATTTTGTTCCGAAATAGAGGAACAGCATTCCAAGTAATACGAGGAGAAGATCCACGAACTTCGCCTTGAGGTTCTTCTCGTGGAAGATGGCTGCTCCGAAGAGGAAGCTGACGATGACAGAACCGCGGCGAATCATGCTCACGATACTGATCATGGCGCCAGGCAGACTCAGAGCGTAGAAATAAACGAAGTCGGCAGCCGAGAGGAAGATGCTGATGAAGATAATGCTCCAGTGCCAATGAAATGGGGTGGAGTTCTTCTTTGTTGGCCACCAGATCATCAGGAGCATGGCTCCCATGAGGAAACACTGGTAGATATTGTACCAGCTCTGTACGATCATTCTGTCCAATCCCACACCGCCATTCTCAGGTGGAGCCATCAGATACTTATCGTAGAGACCACTCACGGCACCGAGTACGGCAGCCAGTACGATGAAGTAGATCCACTTGTTGTGCTTGAAGTCGATGCCCTCCTTCTTTCCGCTGCGCGAAAGCATGGCAAAGGAGATAATGGCAAGGATGACACCAATCCACTGGTAGAGGTTGAGTACCTCACCGTAAACCAGCAGGGCACCCACGAGTGTCATCACCGGACGGGTGGCATTGATAGGTCCCACGATGGTGAGCGGCAGATGCTTCATGCCGAAATAACCGAAAATCCAACTGCTCAATACGATGAAACTCTTGAGCACGATGTACTTGTGAACTTCCCATCCGCCTTCGGCTACATGGAACATCGTTCCATCCAGCGAATTTCCTGTATAGCTCAAGATGATGAACGGCAGGAAGATGAGCGATGAGAAAAACGTGTTCAGAAAGAGCACGGGAATCACTGCGTTACCTGAAAGCGCCTTCTTCTTGAAGGCATCATAGAATCCCAGCATCGCTGCTGAGAGAAATGCTAATACTAACCACATATTACTTTGAACTTTGACCATTGAACTTTATGATTACTTTGAACTTTGAACTTTGACCATTGAACTTTATGATATGTCTTGTCTTGCAACATATAGGATTATAGCCTATTATACTAATCATAAAGTTCAAAGTTCAATGTTCAAAGTCCCATGTACCCCACGTCTTCTAGGAACAATGCATTGCCTGGCATGCTTTCGCCCGCATCACTGCGGCTTCCGTTGTGCAGGATATCGAGAAACTGCTCCATCGTGATCTTGCCCCTGCCTACATCAATGAGGGTGCCCACTACGGCACGCACCATATTTCGGAGAAAACGGTTGGCGGTAATCTCGAAATACCAGGTGGTAGGGGAGGTCTGAACCCATCGGGCTGCCGACACATGGCAGATGGTGGTCTTATTGTCGCCACCAGCCTTGCAGAAGGCTGCGTAGTCTTCGTGCTGAAGAAAATACTTCGCCGCCTCATTCATTTTTTCGAAATCGAGGGGGTAGTTCATCTGCAGGGAATAATGGCGCTCGAAAGGATCCTTCCGGGTATGTATATAATAATGATAGGTACGCGAGGTAGCTGAGAAGCGGGCGTGCATCTCAGGGTGAACTTCCCGTACTTCATAGACGGCGATGTCGCGAGGCAGAATCCTATTCAGGCGATATGCCAGCTGGTCGGGAGCCATCGGCAGTTTTTCGAAATCGAAGTGCGCCGCCATGTTTCGGGCATGCACACCGGTATCGGTTCTTCCTGCACCTACCACCTCTATCTCCTTTCTGAGAAGGATGGAAAGGGCACGCTGCAACTCCTGCTGCACCGAATTGGCATTGGGCTGAATTTGCCAGCCGTGATAGTTGGTTCCGTCGTAACCAAAGAATATAAAATATCTCATTGCTTTTCACTTAAAACGGCTGCAAAGTTACTAAAAAAACGTGAAATATGGTATAATAATACAGAATATTTTCAAAAATGATACAATCTTGAAAGAAAATTCCGATTTTATTTTGCAATATGCTAATAATTGTGTACTTTTGCCAACGATTTTGTTTATTTAGATTATGGCACAGAATATATTTAGGGGCCTTGGTGTTGCCCTCATTACTCCTTTTAAGGCCGATGGTTCGGTAGATTATCAGTCGCTCAAGCGATTGGTAGAGTTCCAAATTGACAATGGTGCAGACTTCCTTTGCATCCTTGCAACAACTGGTGAGGCTCCTTGCCTGACCCAGGAAGAGAAAGACAAGATTACAGAATTGGTGAAAGACGTGAACAAGGGTCGCGTCAAGATATTGAAATATTGTGGTGGCAACAATACTGCTGCTGTCGTAGAGGAAATCAAGAATTCTGATTGGAGTGGCATCGATGGAATCCTCAGCATCTGTCCTTATTATAACAAGCCATCACAGGAAGGTTTGTATCAGCACTTCAAGGCAATTGCACAGGTTAGTCCGCTGCCTATCGTACTTTATAACGTGCCTGGCAGAACCGGTATCAATATGAAGCCGGAAACCACCTGCCGCATTGCCCGCGACTTCCCTAATGTGGTAGCCGTGAAGGAGGCGAGTGGTAGTTTGGAGCAGGTAGATGAGATTATCAAGAACAAGCCGGATAATTTCGAAGTAATCAGCGGTGATGATGCCCTTACTTTCTCTATGATTGCGAGTGGTGCTGCCGGTGTGATTTCTGTCATCGGTAATGCCCTACCAAAGGCATTCAGCAGAATGATCCGTCTGGAGTTCCGTGGTGAGTACGAGCCAGCCCGTAAGATTCATCATTCCTTCACCGAGCTTTACAGCCTTCTCTTCGTAGATGGTAATCCAGCCGGTGTGAAGGCATTGCTCAATGATATGGGCTTCATCGAGAACGAGCTGCGCCTGCCGCTGGTTCCTACCCGTATCGCTACCAAGCAGAAGATGAGTGAAATCCTCAGAAGTTTGAATATTTAATATATTGATTAGTGGTTAGTTGTTATTGATTATTATGCGCATACAATAATCATTAATAACTAATCACTGATAATTAATCACTATATATTATGGCTGAAGACAGAAGAATCATACATGAGATTACCCCGCTGATGGGTAAGGATGTGCTTTACATCGCCGACAGGCACAAGAAGGAGTTCACTTATCCGATACACAATCATTCGGTGTTCGAACTCAATTTTGTGGAGAATGCGGCGGGGGTAAAGCGTATTGTGGGTGATTCTCAGGAGGTGATTGGCGACTTTGACCTCTGTCTCATCACATCGCCTGATCTGGAACACGTATGGGAACAGAATGTCTGTCGCAGTGAAGACATCCGTGAGATTACCATTCAGTTTGATTTCAGTATGGGTGAGGAGACTCTCTTCGGCAGAAATCCGTATGCCAGCATTACCCGTATGATGCAGGAGGCGAAGAAAGGGCTTTGCTTTCCCCTGAAGGCGATTATGCAGGTATATCGATTACTGGATACCCTGAGTACGGTGAAGGATGGCTTTTATGCCGTGCAGCAGTTTCTCACCATTCTTTATGAACTGTCGAAGTGTGAGGGTGCGCGAACCCTGGCATCGAGCAGCTATGCCAAGGTAGCGGTGGAGGATGACAGCCGCCGTATTCTGAAGGTGAAGAACTATATCTCGAAGAACTATATGGATGAACTCCGTTTGCCGGATCTCGCTTCACTGGCAGGAATGAGCTCGAGTGCCTTCAGCCGATTCTTTAAGCTCCATACGGGCAGAAACATTTCGGAGTATATCATCGACCTCCGTCTGGGTTATGCAGCCAGGATGCTGGTGGATACAGCCAAAAGCATCAGCGAGATCGGGTTCGACTGCGGTTTCAACAACCTCAGCAACTTCAATCGCATCTTCAAGAAGAAGAAGGGATGTTCGCCAAGTGAGTTCAGAGAGAACTATCATAAGACCAGAATTATCGTGTAAAATACGCATAACGTAATCGTTTAAGTGAAATAATCAAAAATATTTCCCTTAAACGATTTCTTTTTGGGATATTTGTTGTATCTTTGCGTCATCATAAGTATTATTAAATAAACATTTAAAAACTACTATACAGTTATGAAGCAATTTATGGATGAAAACTTCCTGCTTGACACCAAGACTGCGCAGGACCTTTTCCACAATCATGCGGCTAAGATGCCAATCATCGATTATCACTGCCACCTCATCCCTGAGATGGTTGCGAATGATCACAAGTTCAAGAGCATTACAGAACTCTGGCTCGGTGGTGACCACTACAAGTGGCGTGCTATGCGTACCAATGGTGTAGATGAGCGTTTCTGCACAGGTACTGACACCAGCGACTGGGAGAAGTTCGAGAAATGGGCAGAGACTGTACCATATACTTTCCGTAACCCACTTTATCACTGGACACACCTGGAGCTCAAGACAGCTTTCGGTATCGACAAGCAGTTGAGCCCTAAGACTGCACGTGAAATCTACGACGAGTGTAACGAGAAGTTGCAGCTGCCTGAGTTCAGCGCTCGCGGCTTGATGCGTCACTATAATGTAGAATGTGTCTGCACAACAGATGATCCAATCGATGATCTCCGTTACCACAAGCAGACACGCGAGAGCGGTTTCGAAATCAAGATGATTCCAGCTTGGCGTCCTGACAAGGCGATGAACATCGAGAAGCCTGATTTCGCTGAGTATATGAACAAGTTGGGCGAGGTAGCTGGTGTTACCCTCACTACTTTCCAGGATATGGTAGATGCTTTGCAGAAGCGTCACGACTTCTTTACCGAGAACGGCTGTAAGTTGAGCGACCACGGTATCGAGGAGTTCTATGATGAGCCATACACAGATTCTCAGATTGAGACTATCTTTGCAAAGGCAATGCGCGGTCAGCAGCTCTCTGCACTCGAGATCCGCCAGTATAAGCATGCCTTCCTGAAGGTTTGCGCTGAGATGGATCACGCTGCCGACTGGACTCAGCAGTTCCACTATGGTGCTATCCGCGACAACAATACATTGATGTACAACAAGCTCGGTGCTGATACCGGTTTCGACTCTATCGGTGAGTTTACTACCGCTAAGGCTATGAGCAACTTCCTCAATGAGTTGAATATGGAGGGTAAGTTGACACGTACCATCCTCTATACATTGAACCCATGTGCCAACGAGGTAATCGCTACCATGCTCGGTAACTTCCAGGACGGTTCTTGCCCAGGTAAGATCCAGTTCGGTTCAGGCTGGTGGTTCAACGATCAGCTCGATGGTATGACCCGTCAGATGAATGCACTCTCTGTATTGGGTCTCTTGAGCCGTTTCGTAGGTATGTTGACCGACTCACGTTCATTCCTCAGCTACCCACGTCACGAGTACTTCCGTCGTTTGCTCTGCAACCTCCTCGGCAATGATGTAGAGAAGGGCTTGCTTCCTAACGACATGGAGAGTCTCTCTCGCATGGTAGAGGATATCTCTTACAACAATGCTCGCAACTACTTCAAGTTCTACTAAAGAGTAGTAGAATCTGATTAGCAAAATACTAAGACAAATCCCTTCACGGCATCTTTTGGGTGTTGTGAGGGGATTTGTTGCTTGATAACAAAAACCGGAGTTTATGGGATTGATAGATAAAATAGTAGGCTTTTACGAGGATATCAGGGAGTTGAATTCTTCGAATATCCAGGATTTTCGAGGCAAGATGAAATCTTGGCTCAAAATGGGTATGCTCGCTGGCCGTATCTTCTATATCAAGGATATGTGGGCGAGGGATGTGGCGGCATTGACCTTTGCCTCGTTTATGGCATTGATTCCATTCATGGCGATGATGTTTGTCATTGCCCGCGGTTTTGGTTATACAGCCATGCTGGAGTCGTGGCTATCTACCACCTTTGAAGCGCAACCCGTTGTGGCTCAGACTATCGTGAACTTCGTTCACAACTATATCGAGAATACGCAGAGCAATTATATTATCGGTACGGGTATCGTGATGTTTCTCTATACCATCATCTCGCTGATGCAGAAGATAGAACTCACCTTTGATGATATCTGGCATACGGGTGAACGTTCGTGGAAGCAGATTGTGACCGAATATCCTACCATTCTTTTCGGGCTGGGTATGATGATTCTCTTCGCCTCTTTCTTTAATGTATGGACGGTGAATGTGATAGATGATGTGGATAGGATTGCTGATATGGGGGAGACTATTCCGGCTTTCCTCCTGCATGTAGCAGCATTTGTGCCGATGTTCCTTTTCTTCGTGTTCTGTTATTGCGTGATTCCGAATACCTATATCCGGTTTCGCAGTACGCTGGTGCCTTCGCTTCTGGCGGGCATCAGCATGACGGCATTGCAGTATGGATATATTTATCTGCAGGTATTCCTTTCGAGCTATAACGTCATCTATGGTTCGCTTGCCGCCATTCCGCTGTTCCTTCTGTGGCTCCAGATTTCGTGGGCAATCGTGGTATTCGGTGCCTTGCTCTGCTATACCAACCAGAACCTGCATCATTATGATCTGGACTTGAAGTATGATCATGTGAAGTTGGAACAGCGTATCAAGGTCTGTGCCGTGGTGATGCATCAGGTGTGCCATCGCTTCAATGATGGCGAGCAGGCATATACGCCGAAGGATATCCATGAGGTGACGAAGATTCCGCAGCAGATCATCAATCACGCCGTGAAGGAATTGCTGCAGGCAAAATTGCTGGTGGAAATCCGAAGCGAGAAGAAGGGTAGTTTCGAGGAATCGATCATCCTGCATCCGATAGAAAAGATCGATCATCTTACCTATGGAGCGATGATAGAACGGCTCTTTACCTATGGGGCTGATGTTGTGGGACTTGCAGAGCAGAACCCTGACTGGGAAAAATGGAAAGACATAGATGTCTTGAATGCTGAGTTAGTAGAAAAGGGCAAGAGTATAAATTTCGTTTAATATTAATTTTAATAATAGTATATAAACCTTTAAAAACCATTAGTGTATGAGAAAAATGATTTCTTTTGCAGTTTTTGCATTGTTGGCAACCTCGCTGTCGGCGCAAACCGTCGCCAATATGAAGGACCTCAATGCAGAGAAAAAATCGGCTGCTATTAACCTGAAATTGACCGGAACATTAACAACCACGAGAAATTCGGATTTCCGACAGCTTCGTGACTTGTGCTGGCAATTGAGAACTCTGGACTTGAGTGAAGCTACCTGTCCTGTTCTTCCAAAGAATGCCTTCCATTCCCGTCATCATCTGCAGAGCATCATCCTGCCCAACCAGTTACAGGAGATTGGTAGTCAGGCATTCTTTGCCTGCGACAATCTGCAGGAAGTAGTGATTCCTAAGAGCGTGACGAAGGTGGGAGCTGCAGCCTTTTCTGGTTGCAAGGCATTGAAAAACATCACGATAGACGGAACGCCGGAGTTGGGAGAGTTTGCCTTTGCCAATCTGGAAGGTGTAAAGGTTATCAAGGTGAATTCCAAGATTCCGCCAAAGGCAGCTTCTACTGCTTTTTCGGGCGTGAATATGCGAGGAGTAAAATTGGTGATGCCAAGAGGTAGCGAGAAACTCTATCGCAAGGCTCCGGGATGGAACCACTTCTTCGGTGAGGTAAAACAGGCGAGAGAAGTCTGCAACCCTGAGGCTTGTCTGATTCCTACTCCGATGGACCTGAAGGTGAAAGCCAAGGCGGCACCTTTGCAGGTGGCAGGAAACTGGAAAATCATAGCAGCCGATGGTCTTGCCAATGAGCAGGAACATGCTGAGAGAATCCTGAAGGAGCGAGTTGAGCAGCAGCATAAGGATTTGAAGAAAGGCGGACAGCTCACCATGACACTTGCCCTGGATGAGACGCTGGCTGACAATGAGGCTTATACTCTGGATGTGCAGCAGAAGGGAGTTGTAATCAAGGGTAAGACTGCTGCTGGTGTCTTCTACGGTTTGATGACTTTCGACCAGTTGCTCCGTGGCGATGCCTCTAAGGTAGGTTGCGATGCCATCCCACAGCTGACATTGAAAGACCAGCCTCGCACCCATGTAAGAGAGTTGATG
Source organism: uncultured Prevotella sp. (assembly GCA_900544825.1). Classification (GTDB taxonomy): domain Bacteria; phylum Bacteroidota; class Bacteroidia; order Bacteroidales; family Bacteroidaceae; genus Prevotella. The sequence continues at coordinate 11,623 of UQWP01000072.1, forward strand.
GTAGATCCTTGCCGTATCTTCGTTCCATACGAGGATTTGAAGGCTTTTGTTCCGGAGATGGCCCGTTATAAACTGAATATGCTTCATCTCCATCTTGTAGATGATCAGGCTTGGACCATCGAAATCAAAAAATATCCTAGACTCACCGCTGAGGCGAGCAGCCGATGGGGAATGGACGATATGCTGATGCCTATCAAGGGCTATTATACCCAGGAGCAGATGCGCGACTTCGTGGCATATTGTGCCAAGTATCATATACAGGTGGTTCCTGAGATTGAGATGCCGGGACACGAGGTAGCTGCCATCAGCGTCTATCCGGAGTTGACCTGTCAGGGTGTTCAGAAACCTATCCGTACCACCTGCGGTGTTTCGGATGAGTTGCTTTGTCCGGGTAATGACTTCACTTACGAGTTCCTGGGTAATGTCTTCAAGGAGTTGGCAGATATCTTCCCTTCTGAATATATCCATCTGGGTGGTGATGAGGCTGGAAATCCTGCGCTCGACTGCTGGACCAACTGTCCTAAGTGCCAGGCATTGAAGAAGAAGCTGGGTATTACCACAACCGACCGCTCTGAGAACTGGAAGTTGCAGGGATATCTCTTTGATAAGGTGATAGACTTGCTTCGTACCCAGTATCACAAGACTCCAATGTTCTGGTATGAGACCGATTTCAAGAAGATTCAGCCTGGTTGTGTTACCTTTGCCTGGCGTGCCGGTTTGACAAAGGAAGCATTGGTGGCAGCGGTAGAGAACAATGCCCGCATCCTGCTTTGTCCTGGAGAGCATTGCTACTTCGATTATCCGATGGCAAAGGGCGATATGCCTGAGGTAAACTGGGGTATGCCTGTAACATCTCTGAAGGCAGCCTATAGCCTGGATCCTGCCTGGGGAATGGGCGAGGAGTTTGAGAAGAACAATCTCTTCGGTGTAGCCGGAACCCTTTGGAGCGAGTGCATCAATTCGCCAGAGCGTATCTACTATCAGGCTTATCCTCGTTCGCTGGCTTTGGCAGAGGCAGGCTGGAGTTTCCAGAAGAACCGTTCATGGGAGGGATTCCTGACCAGATTGAAGCCAACCGTGAAGGATATGATGAGAAGAGGCATCACCTTCTCTATGGAATATTAATGATGAACTAGAAAGCAAGAAGGGCAAGCTCCAAAAATGGATCTTGCCCTTTCTCATATTTAAATCTCTCTCACTGTAAAATATAATAGAGATTTCTATTTTTACTTGCTCAAACTAACAGAGTGGCTCATATTAGTCATTTCTGGGATTGAGTTGATTACGTCTCTCAAGAACATACCCATGCAAAGTACCATACCTGAAAACATAACTGCGGCTACTGCCATTGTAAAAATAGTCATCATAATCTTTAAATCTTTTTTAATTTTTGTTACTGTTATTCCTTAAATATGGGTGCAAAGTTAACACTTTTTTATCAAATAACGGCATCTTATGCTAAGAAATATAAATGCAACAAGCGTTTTTTGACCTGTATCAACTACTTCAAATATGTGATGAAAATGACATTTTTACAGTATATTTTCAGTATTACTGTCATGTTTGTATTCCGTATTTGTAATATGGCTTTTTGTGTACAGAGAAGCTCTGTTTTTCCTATCAAATAGAAAGAAAAAGTCCAGTAAGTATGAATGGACTTACTGGACTCTTTTTTGTGAAATTTATCGTTATGAGTTCATAGAAATGAGGAACTCTTCATTGTTGCGGGTATGCTGCATACTATTGTGGATAGTGTTCATCGCCTCGATAGGGTTCATGTCGGAAATGAACTTGCGGAGAATCCACATACGGTCGAGGGTTGTCTTATCCTGCAAGAGGTCGTCGCGACGGGTAGAAGAAGCCACGAGGTTGACAGCAGGGAAGATACGCTTGTTGCTGAGTGAGCGGTCGAGCTGCAACTCCATGTTACCTGTACCCTTGAACTCCTCGAAGATGACCTCATCCATCTTACTACCTGTATCAATCAGGGCTGTAGCGATGATGGTAAGCGAACCGCCGCCCTCGATATTACGGGCTGCACCGAAGAAACGCTTAGGCTTCTGCAATGCGTTGGCATCCACACCACCCGTCAACACCTTACCAGAAGCTGGAGCTACTGTATTATAGGCACGTGCCAGACGTGTGATAGAGTCGAGGAAGATGACAACATCATGACCGCACTCAACCATACGCTTTGCCTTCTCCAGAACGATGCCTGCAATTTTCACGTGGCGCTCGGCTGGCTCGTCGAAGGTAGAGGCGATGACCTCTGCATTCACGGTGCGAGCCATATCTGTAACCTCCTCTGGGCGCTCGTCGATGAGCAGCATCATCAGGTATGCCTCTGGATGGTTGGCTGCGATGGCATTGGCGATATCCTTCATCAAGATGGTCTTACCGGTCTTTGGCTGTGCCACGATGAGTGCACGCTGTCCCTTACCGATAGGTGAGAAGAGATCTACTACGCGGGTACTCAGGTTGGTAGTACGACGGTCACCGCAGAGCTCAAACTTCTCGTTAGGGAAGAGTGGGGTGAGGTGCTCGAATGGAACACGGTCTCTTATATCCGAAGGGTCACGACCATTGATCTTGTCGATGCTGGTGAGTGGGAAGTACTTTTCGCCCTCATGTGGAGGACGAACGTGGCACTGGATGACATCACCTGTCTTCAATCCGTAGCGCTTCACGAAATTGGTAGCTACGTAGATATCATCTGGAGATGAGAGATAGTTGAAATCGCTACTGCGAAGGAAACCATATCCATCAGAGAGTACTTCGAGTACACCATTGGCAGAGATGATATCAGTAAAATCATATTCCGGTTCCTGACTTACCTCCTTAGGTGCCTGTGCAGGAGCTGGTGCTGCAGTTGCAGCCGGAGTCATCGGACGGTCGAAGATATCGTATGTAGGCATGGCAGCCTGATCCTCGATAGGTAAATCTACCACGGTAATGAAATCGGTGCCATCGCCCGGGTCGCCTGTCCAGACGCCATCTGGTGTAGTCTCGGCTACAGCTGACTCTGGAGTATGTTTTGGAGTATTGTTTTCTTTTGGTTCTGCAGGAGTACTGTTCTCGTTGTGAGCATTCATCTTAGCCTGGAGCATGGCAATCAACTCACTGTTGTCATTGCCCGAACTGTCGGCAGTAAACTGCGCCTCAGGAATCTCTGCCTCCTGGTTGTCTGATACGGGAGCTTCTTCTGTTGGCTGCTCATTGTTTGACAGAGCTGTAGCCATAGCTTCTTCCTCAGAAACTGTAGTCTGTTCTGTTGGGGTCTCTGCATTTTCTGTTGGTTGCTCTGCAGTATTTTCTGGAGCTTTCATTGCTTCCTGCTGCATTTTGATGGCAGCCGCCTTGGCAGCCGCAATGGCTTCCAGTTCTGCCTTGCTCTTGCGTCCTCTGTGCTTAGGGAAAGCTGCCAGTGGATCTGCGATAGCAGGGGTAGCTTGTGAAGTCTCTCCTTCTGTGGTTGTATCAGTAGCGGCAGGGCCGTTAACCTGGTTTTTCATAACATCGAAGTTTTCGCCCTCGATTCCATGAACAGAATATACTCGATCTTCTTTCTTGCTGGCGATGCGTGTGCGTTTACGCTTTTGCGCAGCACCATCTGCTGATGCCTCTGCCAAAGCATCAAGAATCGTATAGATAATCGTCTCCTTATTGTCGCCAGATTTAATCTTGACGCCAATCTCTTTTGCAAGGTCCTTCAGTTGAACGACACTTTTTGCTGATAATTCGTCTTTGCTATACATTATTATATATTGTATATTATATGATTTTTCTATGAAATGTAGCGTTTCTACAATGGAAACACTAGATGTATTTGAACTTTTCGAGTGCAAAGATAAGCAAAAAATTTGTTTCTGCCAAATTTTTTCTGTAACTTTGCACAAAAATAACGAAAATGGCAAGTCAAATACCGTATTTAGACGTTCAAAACCTCACCAAACGCTTTGGAGCTGAGGTTCTTTTTGATAAAATCTCCTTCTCTATAGCTGAAGGACAGAAAGTGGGACTCGTGGCACGCAATGGCACGGGTAAATCTACATTGATGTCGGTGCTCATGGATAAGGAGGGACATGAGAGTGGTGATATCATCTATCGACGCGACTTGAAGGTGGGCTATCTGGAACAATCTCCTAAGTTTGATCCAGAGGAAAGCGTGCTGGAAGCTTGCTTCAATCATGAGGATGATCCGGAAAAGGTGCTCAAGGCAAAGCAGATCCTCACACAGTTGCATATCACGAACATGGACCAGCCGATGGGACAGTTGAGTGGTGGACAGCAGAAGCGTGTGGCACTCGCCAATGTGCTGATAGATGAGCCTGACTTCCTGATGCTCGATGAGCCTACCAACCACCTCGACCTGGAGATGATAGAGTGGCTGGAGGGTTATCTGAACCGTGGCAACAAGACCATCTTCATGGTTACGCACGACCGTTTCTTCCTCGATAAGGTATGTAATACCATCCTGGAGCTCGACGACAAGACCATCTACACTTATCGTGGAAACTATGCTTACTACCTGGAAAAACGTCAGGAACGTATGGATAATCTGCGTGCAGAAATCCAGCATTCCAAGAATCTCTATCGCAGAGAGCTGGACTGGATGCGCCGTCAGCCTCAGGCTCGCGGTCATAAGGCAAAATATCGTGAGGATGCTTTCTATGAGTTGGAGAAGGTTGCCAAGCAGCGCATCGAAGACCGTCAGGTAAGATTGAAGGCTTCTACCGTATATATTGGTTCGAAAATCTTCGAATGCCAGTATGTGAGCAAGGCTTTCGATGACAGAGGAAAGAAGAAGGTGATTCTCGATAACTTCTACTACAACTTTGCCCGATTTGAGAAGATGGGTATCGTAGGTAATAATGGTACGGGAAAATCTACTTTCATCAAGATGCTCCTGGGTGAGGTGCAGCCGGATAGCGGTAAGTTTGATATTGGCGAGACCGTTCGCTTCGGTTATTTTTCGCAGGAGGGACTCAAGTTCAGGGAAGACCAGAAGGTGATTGATGTCATTACAGAGATTGCCGACTATATCGACCTGGGTAACGGCAAGCACATGACGGCTTCGCAGTTCCTGCAGTTCTTCCTCTTTACTCCTGAGGAACAGCACAACTATGTGTATAAGTTGAGTGGTGGCGAGAAGCGCAAGCTCTATCTCTGTACGGTGCTGATGAGAAATCCCAACTTTCTGGTACTCGATGAGCCTACCAATGACCTCGACATCCAGACCTTGCAGGTGTTGGAAGAGTATCTGCAGGATTTCGCCGGTTGCGTAATCGTGGTGAGTCACGACCGTTACTTCATGGACAAGGTGGTAGATCATCTCCTGGTGTTCAAGGGCGAAGGCGAAATTCAGGATTTCCCTGGCAACTATACCCAGTATAGAGACTGGAGCAGGTTGCAGGAGAAGGATGAAGCAGAAAAAGCTGCAGCTACGGCTAAAAGCGCAGGCAATAACAATACGGCTGCCAACGATGGGGCCGGCACAGCCAAGCGTGATGCCAACTTTGAGAACAAGCGTAAGATGAGCTATAAGGAGAAGCGTGAATATGAACAGCTGACCCAGGAAATAGAGAAGCTTACCGACGAGCAGAAAAAGTTGGAAGAAGCCCTTTGCAGCGGTACCCTGTCGGTAGAGGAATTGACCGAAAAGAGCAAGCGTCTGCCAGAAATCAAGGATGAGCTTGACGAGAAGGAAATGAGGTGGCTGGAACTGTCAGAGATGCTATAAACTTTGAACTTTGAAGTTTGAACATTGAACTTTATGATAAGTTGGTGTGCTGCAAACTTTATGATAAGTTGGTGTGCTGCCTTTAATAATAAACTAGGGTGTCCAGTTCTCTGTTCTTAAAAACAAGCTGGAAACATCCCTGTTAATTG
>UQWP01000073.1 GCA_900544825.1 uncultured Prevotella sp.
AAGTAGGAGTTTTTGCGAAAAAGGGTGCGTCATGGACTTATGACACACCCTCTTTTTTCTGAGAATTAAAAACTTACTTTGTTTCCTGTTCTTCCTGCATATCCAGATACTGGTTGTCCTTGTCGTAGAATTCATACTGGAGGAACGCCAGTTTCTGGGATGGAATTACATTGAAGCCGAAACCATACTTAAACTGCCATTTGCGCTTCAGGGAGATGAAGCCCTTGTTGATGAAGGCAGCTACGTAAGGATTCACATACAAAGTGAATTTCTTGACGCCGATCTTGTTGACTAGGCGGTCGATTTTTCTTTCCAACTGGTCGGTGAAAAGGATGCTCGATTTGATCTTGCCCGAACCGAAGCAGGTAGGGCAGGTCTCCTCTACGTTTACGTCCATGGCTGGGCGTACACGCTGGCGGGTAATCTGCATCAGTCCGAACTTGCTCAGAGGCAGGATGTTGTGCTTGGCACGGTCCTTCTGCATGTTTTTGCACATGCGCTCATAGAGCAGCTGTCGGTCTTCGGCAAGATTCATGTCGATGAAGTCCACCACAATGATTCCTCCCATATCACGGAGTCGCAACTGTCTGGCCAATTCATCGGCAGCGCCGAGGTTTACATCGAGAGCATTCGCTTCCTGACCTTTCTCACGAGTACGGTTGCCGCTGTTTACATCTACCACATGCAGGGCTTCGGTATGCTCGATGATGAGATACGCACCATGCTTGTAGTTGACAACTCTTCCAAAACCAGCCTTGATCTGCTTGGTGATGCTGAAGTTGTCGAAGATAGGCACCTTACCGGTGTAGAGCTTGACTATGCCCGCCTTTTCAGGGGCTATTAGAGAAACATAGTCCTTCACCTCGTTCATCACACCTTCATCGTTGACGAAGATGTTCTCGTAAGATGGGTTAAACAAGTCACGCAGGAGAGCGACGGCTCTTCCGGTCTCCTCGAAAGCGAGTTGCGGGCGCTGCTGGGTCTTCTGCACCTTGGCGATAGCATCCTCCCATCGCTTCACCAGGACTTTCAGCTCAGCATCGAGCTCAGCGACTCTCTTTCCCTCAGCCACAGTGCGGACAATTACACCGCAATTCTTTGGTTTTACGCTGTGAATGAGTTGTTTGAGTCGGGAGCGTTCTTCACCGCTTTTGATTTTCGACGAGACAGAAACTTTATCACCGAATGGCATGAGTACCAGGTATCGTCCTGCGAATGAGATTTCGCCCGTAAGACGAGGTCCCTTGGTAGAGATTGGTTCCTTTACGATTTGTACCAGCACTTCCTGTCCCACTTTGAGAACATTCTGGATGCTGCCGTCCTTTTCCAATTCAGGCAGTTTGCTGGCTTTAGAGAATGGGAAAAGTTTCTTTCTGTCGCTCTGTACTTGTTTAAGGTACTTCTGGTAGGAATTAAAATGACTTCCCAGGTCAAGATAATGAAGAAAGGCGTCGCGTTCATAACCTACATCTACGAAGCAAGCATTAAGTCCCGGCATGAGTTTCTTAACCTTTGCGATGTAGATGTTTCCCACAGAGAACGAAGCCTCACGAGGTTCATTCTGGTATTCCACCAGCTGCTTATCCTCCATGAGAGCGATAGAAATGTCCTTCTGTTGGACGTCAATTACAACTTCGCTTGTCATACTCTTCAATAATCTTTTTACTTAAAGTTACTAATAACACTTTACAAAAAGGGGCATGCCAATCCATGTTGATATGACACGCCCCCTCAGTCTGTGGAACCGACTGAGAGCAATTTCAGCTTCTAGAAAAGCTTACTTGCTCTTATGTCTGTTCTTACGTAATCTCTTTTTACGCTTGTGAGTAGCCATCTTGTGGCCCTTCTTTTTCTTTCCGTTTGGCATGATTTTAAAATTTTAAAATATTGTTATTATAAAAATGTTAATTCTCTTACTGAGCGTTCTGCATCTCCTCGATGAAGCTCTTAGATGGCTTGAAGCTTGGCAAGTCGTGAGCTGGGATGGTGAGTGTTGTGTTCTTAGAGATGTTGCGAGCGGTCTTAGCGGCACGGTGCTTGATGTTGAAGCTACCGAAGCCACGCAGGTAAACATTCTCCTTGTTCTGGATAAGGCTCTTCTTCACCTCCTCCATGAACGACTCTACTACTATGCTAACTTCCTTCTTAGCCATACCAGTAGCGATTGCTACTTCATTTATGATATCTGCTTTAGTCATTTCTCTTCTTTTATTTATTTTTATACTTAATAATCTCAAATCGGTGTGCAAAGATACAAGTTTTTTGTGATATAACAAAATAGTTAAGGCTTTTTTTGCAAAAAAAATGCTCTAAGTATTTGCATATTAGGTTTTTATTCTGTATTTTTGCACTAAAATTGAGAATTTATGGCTTTTAAGAGACATTTTTTAGTGATGATATGGATGGCTTTCAGCGTCTTATCGCTGTCTGCCAAAAAGGAGTGGAATGCGGATAATGTGCCGATTCCTTTCCTTCAGGACTCCACGCAGTATGTTTCCGATCCCGATGGCTATGTGGATAGGGCGCTCAAGGATTCGGCTAACTTCTACCTGCAGAAGCTGAAGCTGGAGTGTGGCGTGCAGAATGTGCTCATCATCGTGGGCAGGGTGGCTAATCAGGATGCTTTCAGGATGGCGCAGGATGTGGGCAACAAGTATGGCATCGGCTACAAGAAGAGCCGCAGGGGACTGGTTATCGTGATTGCCGTGGAAGACCACAAGTACTTCATCGCTCCCGGCAGCGGACTGGAGGGAGAGCTGACGGATGTGGACTGTGATGATATTGCCCGTGCCTGCATCGTGAAATATATGCGCGAGAATGCCCCAGGCGAGGCTGTAGCCTCTGTGAGCCGTGCTACATATAATAAGGTGAAAAGCGGGCGCACCGGAATTGAGTCGGTAGATGAGGGGACGGTGAATGATGAAGAGGATTGGGCACTGGTCATTATCCTGTTCCTCCTCTTTTTCGGAATCCCGATCTATTACCTCGTCCGTTACATCCTGGAGCAGGTGGGTCTGGTAAAGCCAAGACCGAAGGGCAAGGGTAGAAACCAGTCGCGAAGAAGGAATGATGATGACGACTGGTTGCCTCCGTTCTTCATGGGCGGCGGAGGCTTCTCTGGTGGTGGAGGAGGCGGCTTCTCGGGCGGCTCCTTTGGCGGCGGAACATTCTCTGGCGGCGGCTCCGGCGGAAGCTGGTAGTTGTTGATAGCTAATAGTTTATAATTGGTAGATAATAATTAATCAATAATCATTAATCAATAATTGAAAAGTATGAAGAAAACAGGATGGATTATCTTAGGCGTCATCGTAGTGTTGGTGCTCTGGGTGTTCAGTGGTTATAATGGTATGGTAGGAGAGCAGGAGAAGGCTACTACCGAGTTGTCTAACATGCAGGCTCAGTATCAGCGTCGTGCTGATATGATGCCTCAGTTGGCTAAGATTGTAAAGGCTTATGCCAAGCACGAGAAGGAGACTTTCGAGGAGGTGACCAAGGCTCGTGCTTCTGTAGGCCAGGTGAAGTTGGATGTGAATAATCTCACGGAGGCTAGCATGAAGCAGTATGCAGCTGCTCAGGGTGAGTTGGCAAATGCCTTCTCCAAGCTGATGCTGGTGGCAGAAAGATATCCTGAGTTGAAGGCAAGTGAGAACTTCAAGGCTCTCCAGGTTCAGGAGGAAGGCACTGAGAATCGAATCAGCGAGGCTCGCCGTAAGTATAATGAGGCTGTACAGTCTTATAACCAGACGGTTAGAAAGATGCCTAATGCTATCATCGCTGGCATTTTCAATTTCAATGTAATGCCTAAGTTTGAGGCTGCAGCTGGTGCCGAGAAAGCTCCAGACTTGGATATCTAGTAAAATGTAATTCTGTCAAGAATGTCGCCCTGTAAGAGCAAAAGCATTGAATATGTGATGCTTTTGTCCTTGCAGGGCGTGTTTGATTTTCTTTCAATCTGTTACATTCGCCATATTTTATATATATTTTGTATTTCAGATGAATCGTATTTCAGATTTTCTTTGTATCTTTGCACAAAATTTGAGATAAGTGGCAGAAATGTCACGATAACATTGAAATTTCTATAAGGTAATTACAAATATGAAACAAACAAAGATTGTCGCTTCCATCAGCGATCGCAGATGCGATCAAGATTTTATCCGAAAACTGTTTTTTGCGGGCATGAACGTGGTTCGTATGAACACCGCACATGCTACAGAAGATGGAATCCGTACCATTGTCAAGAACGTTAGAGCTGTGTCTCCACATATTGGTATCATGATTGATACCAAGGGTCCGGAGGTGCGCACTACCGACGTGAGGGAACCTATACATTATAATATAGGTGACGTGGTGAAAATCTTCGGTCGTCCTGATGTAGATTCTTCTCATGATACCGTGAATTTGAGCTATTCTGATATTGCTGCCGATTTGAAGGTGGGCGACGACATCTTGTTTGATGATGGCGAACTCGACATGAAGGTTGTAGATATTCAGGGTCCTATGCTCGTGGCTGAGGTTCAGAACGAGGGGACACTGGGTGCTCACAAGAGTGTAAACGTACCGGGCGAGCACATCGACCTGCCAGCGCTTACAGAGAAAGACCGCAGAAACATCGAGCTTGCCATCGAGCTGGATATCGATTTCATCGCTCACTCATTCGTGCGCAATGCTGCTGATGTAAAGGCTGTACAGGATATTCTCGATGCTCATCACAGCGACATCAAGATCATCTCCAAGATTGAGAACCAGGAGGGTGTAGATAACATCGATGAGATCATCGAAGCCTGCTATGGTATCATGATTGCCCGTGGTGATTTGGGTATTGAGGTGCCTATCGAGAGAATCCCTGGTATCCAGCGCCGCATCATCGCCAAGTGCGTGAAGGCTCAGAAGCCGGTAATCGTAGCTACACAGATGCTCCACACCATGATTAAGAATCCTCGTCCTACACGTGCCGAGGTTACAGATATTGCCAACGCTATCTTCTACCGTACAGATGCCCTGATGCTTTCGGGCGAAACTGCCAGCGGTAAGTATCCGGTAGAGGCTGTTCAGACCATGGCGCGCATTGCAGAGCAGGCTGAGAAGGACAAGTCGCCTCTCAATGACATTGATCCGATGGAGGATGGAAAGATTGACCAGAAGCTCTTCCTGGCTCATGCAGCCATCGAGGCAACCAAGAAGTTGGGCGTTGCCGGCATCATCACCGATGGTGAGACGGGTCAGACTGCCCGCTGCCTGGCTTCGTTCCGTGGCCCTAGCCCAGTGCTTGCCATCTGTTACAAGGAGAAGCTTCAGCGCTGGTTGAACCTGAGCTATGGTATTATTCCAATCCATCAGAAGGATCAGGTTTCTACCAAGTCGATGTTTACCGCAGCGGTACGTATGCTCCGCCAGAAGGGTTACCTGTGCGAGGAAGATAAGATTGCTTACCTGAGTGGTAGCTTCGGTGAGGGTGGAGGAACCACCTTCGTCGAAATCAACAAGGTGAAGAAGATCTTCGATAACAGCTATACCTTCAATTTGCCATCAAACGGCATTGAAGACTAGTAAAAAGGGCATTATTTTAAGAAAAATAATGTGATGGAGTAAATATTGGTGCAAAAATTTGCAGTATTCAAAAAAATGCTGTAATTTTGCACCAATATTTTAAAACGAAATTTGTTGATAATGAAAAAAATCATCTATTCAGCGCTTGTCGCTTTGACAATGGTCTTGATGCTCGGCAGTTGCGGTAGCACCAAGAATGTGGCTTATTTCCAAAATGCCGATTCTATCAGTTATGCAGCTTCTAAGATGCTTTACGAAGCAAAGATTATGCCTAAGGATGAGTTGACTATTACCGTAATAACTACTGATCCTAAAGCTGCAATTCCTTTTAACCTGGCTGTGTCTCAAACTATCGGTACCGGTGGTCAGTTGAGTTCATCAGGTGGATCCCTGCAGGGCTATCTTGTAGATAACAGCGGTAATATCGAGTTTCCGGTAGTAGGTACGCTGCATGTAGGCGGCTTGACCAAGAACCAGGCTGAAACCCTCATCAAGAGCAAGGTAAAGCCTTACTTGGCTGAGCAGGAGAATCCTATCGTTACTGTTAGAATGGGTAGCTATCACGTCTCTGTATTGGGTGAAGTGGTAAAGCCGGGAATCATCTATGCTCCTCAGGAAAAAATGAGTGTGCTTGAAGCTTTGGCACAGTGTGGCGACCTTACCATCTATGGTAAGCGTGACAATGTGTTGCTCATTCGCCAGGATGCACAGGGAGAGAAGCATACCTATCGCTTGAATATGAATGATGCTAACATCATCAATTCTCCATATTATTATCTTCAGCAGAACGACATTATCTATGTAGAACCAAATAAGGTGAAGGCTCAGAACTCTTCTATTGGTTCTTCTACGACATTGTGGTTCTCTGCTGTAAGTATCTTGACATCCATTGCGTCATTGGTTGTCAACATCTTGCGATAACAGCAAAGGATAAAAGGTCAGGATTAACAAACGGAAATACAACATAAATATAGATAAGTATGTGTGGTATAGTAGGATATTTAGGTAAGGGAGACGCTTATCCAGCCCTCATCAAGGGCTTGAAGCGTCTGGAATACCGCGGATACGATTCCGCGGGTGTTGCCCTTATTAGCAATGACGGCTCTTTGAACGTATATAAGGCAAAGGGTAAGGTGGCAGATTTGGAAGCGTTCTGCGCAGACAAGGATATTTCAGGACATGTAGGTATTGCTCATACACGTTGGGCTACCCATGGAGAGCCTTCGGCAGTGAATGCTCATCCTCATTATTCTTCAAGCAAGAACCTTGCCATGATTCATAATGGTATTATCGAAAACTATGCCGACATCAAGAAGAACCTGATGGCAAAGGGTGTGGAGTTCAAGAGCGAGACCGATACTGAGGTGCTCGTACAGCTCATTGAATACATCCAGGTGAAGAAGGATCTTGATTTGTTGACTGCCGTTCAGGTTGCGCTCCGTCAGGTGATTGGCGCTTACGCCATCGCTATTCTCGACAAGCGTAATCCTGACCAGATTATCGCTGCCCGCAAGCAGAGCCCGCTGGTAGTGGGTATTGGAGAGGACGGAGAGTTCTATCTCGGTTCTGATGCCAGCCCTATCATCGAATATACCGACAAGGTGGTTTACCTGGAGGATGGCAACATCGCCGTGATGCGCCTCGGACAGGAATTGCAGGTAGTGAATATCCAGAACGTAAAGCTCAACCCTGAGGTTCAGACTGTGGATATCGATCTCGGTCAGATTGAAAAGGGTGGTTTCCCTCACTTCATGCTGAAGGAAATCTTCGAGCAGCCTGAGTGCCTGCGCAACTGTATGCGTGGCCGTGTGGTGAGCCGCACCGTGGAAACCCGTGTGATGACCGATGGCGATGATACAACCTGCAAGACGGAGACAGAGATGGGCGTAGTGCTCAGCTCCATCACCGACCATCGCCAGCAGCTCCTCAATGCCAAGCGAATCATCATCGTGGCTTGTGGAACATCCTGGCACGCCGGACTCATCGGCAAGCAGATAATTGAGAATTACTGTCGCATCCCAGTGGAGGTGGAATATGCATCAGAGTTCCGTTACCGCAACCCAGTGGTAACGAAGGACGATGTGGTCATCGCCATTTCCCAGAGTGGCGAAACCGCTGATACCCTGGCTGCCATCAAGCTTGCCAAGGAGAGCGGTGCGTTTATCTATGGTATCTGTAACTCCATCGGTTCTTCCATTGCACGAGAGACAGATACGGGTACCTATATTCATGTAGGTCCGGAGATTGGTGTCGCCTCTACCAAGGCGTTCACCGGTCAGGTTACCGTCCTCATCCTCCTGGCACTCGCCATCGGTAAGGAGAGAGGTACCATCAGCGAAAGCGAATATCAGAAGATTACAGAGCAGCTTTGGAACATTCCTGCCAAGATGAAGGAAGTGTTGAAGCTCAACAATAAGATAGCTGACTTGAGTCGTACCTTTACGTATGCGCGCAATTTCATCTATCTGGGTCGTGGATTCCAGTATCCAGTAGCCCTGGAGGGAGCATTGAAGTTGAAGGAGATTAGCTACATCCACGCTGAGGGTTATCCTGCAGCGGAGATGAAGCATGGTCCTATCGCTTTGATTGACAGCGATATGCCTGTAGTAGTCATTGCCACCCACAACTTCATGTACGAGAAGGTCTTGTCTAATATCCAGGAGATTAAGGCCCGTCAGGGTCGTGTCATTGCTATTGTCAGCAAGGGCGACGAAACCATCTCCAAGATTGCCGACGAGGTGATTGAACTCCCTGAGACTCTGGAGTGCCTGGAGCCATTATTGGCTACTATTCCTTTGCAGCTGCTGGCTTACCATGTAGCTGTATGTAAGGGTAAGAATGTTGACCAACCAAGAAACTTGGCCAAGTCAGTTACTGTAGAATAATATTTAAAGGGATTCGTCATTTCTTGACGTTTCCCTTTTTTTGGAGGGGTATCCCTCGGATAGGTATATTCAGATTTAACTAAATAAGATAAAGGATAATTAAAGAGTATGGAACCATTGAAACATGAGTGTGGCGTGGCAATGATCAGATTGCTCAAGCCACTGGAGTATTACCAGCAGAAGTACGGCACTTGGATGTACGCACTCAACAAGCTCTATCTGATGATGGAGAAGCAGCACAACCGTGGACAGGAGGGTGCTGGTATGGCTTGTGTCAAACTGGGCGGAAAGCCAGGACATGAGTATATGTTTCGTGAGCGTGCGGAGGGCAAGAACGCCGTGACCGAAATCTTCGGCAAGGCGAACGCCAACTTCAAGGACTTGACTCCCGAGCAGCTTGCTGATGCTAAGTTTGCCCAAGAGGAACTGCCTTTCGCAGGCGAACTCTACATGGGACACCTGCGCTACAGTACCACCGGAAAGAGTGGTATCCAGTATGTGCACCCATTCCTGCGCCGCAATAACTGGAAGGCGAAGAACCTCTGCCTTTGCGGCAACTTCAATATGACCAATGTAGATGAAATCTTCCAGGAGCTGACCAAGCAGGGACAGAGTCCACGCATCTACAGCGACACCTACATCATGCTCGAACTGATGGGCCACCGTCTGGACAGAGAGGTGGAGCGCAACTTCGTGGCAGCAAAGGCGATGGAGATGGAGAACACCGACATCACCAACTACATCGAGGATCACGTGAAGATGAGCAATGTGCTCAAGACCACGATGAAGAACTTCGACGGCGGTTATGTGGTCTGTGGAATCACCGGTTCGGGTGAGATGTTCTCCATGCGCGACCCTTGGGGCATCCGTCCTGCGTTCTACTACAAGAATGATGAAATCGTGGTAGTAGCCAGCGAGCGCCCTGTGCTTCAGACCACCTTCGACCTGGAGGCAGAGGAAGTGCAGGAGCTGATGCCGGGCATGGCGCTTCTCGTGAAGAAGAACGGCGAGTGTACCATCGAGCGAATCATGGAGCAGAAGGGCGATTCTGCCTGCTCATTCGAGCGCATCTACTTCAGTCGTGGTTCCGACAAGGATATCTATCAGGAGCGCAAGCAGTTGGGCGAGCAGCTGACCCAGCCTATCCTGAAGGCAGTGGATTACGATGTTGACCACACCGTGTTCAGCTACATCCCAAATACAGCCGAGGTGGCTTACTATGGCATGTTGAGCGGTTTCAAGAAGTATCTCAACGAAAGCAAGATAGAGCAGATTGCCAATCTCGACCATATTCCATCTAAGGAAGAATTATACGATATTCTCGGCGACTTCGTCCGCTCTGAGAAGATAGCATGGAAGGATATCAAGCTCCGTACCTTCATCACCGAGGGCAACAGCCGCAACGACCTGGCGAGCCACGTGTATGATGTAACCTACGGAAGCATCGAGCCGAATGTGGATAATCTCGTCATCATCGACGACAGTATTGTGCGCGGTACTACCCTGAAGGAGAGCATCCTGCGCATCCTCGACCGTCTGCATCCTAAGAAGATTGTTGTCGTATCCAGTGCCCCTCAGATCCGCTATCCGGATTATTACGGCATCGATATGGCAAGACTGGAAGAGTTCTGCGTGTTCCGTGCGGCAATCCAGCTTTTGAAAGATCGCAAGATGGAAGACCTCATCGAGCAGACCTACGAGGCTTGCAGGGCAGAACTTGCCAAGCCAAAGGAGGAGCAGATTAATCCTGTGCGCGCCATCTACGAGCCATTCACTATCGAGGAAATCAACGAGAAGATAGTAGAGATGCTTCGCCCAGAGGGCATGACTACTCCTATCCAGCTCGTATTCCAGAGCATTGAGGGCTTGCGCGAGGCGATTCCAAACCACAAGGGCGACTGGTATTTCACCGGTCATTATCCAACCCCAGGCGGTACGAAACTCTGCAACCAGTCGTTTGTGAACTATATCGAAAACGTTTATCATCAGTAAGAAAATAAAAGAATCAAATGTCAGATATGAAAAAAGTAACCTTAGTTTTGAGCGATGGAACCAAGTTCCATGGCAAATCTTTTGGATATGATGCTCCTGTAGCGGGCGAGGTTGTGTTCAACACAGCCATGATGGGATATCCAGAGAGTTTGACCGACCCTTCTTACGCCGGTCAGTTGATGACACTTACATTCCCTCTCGTGGGCAACTATGGTGTGCCACCATTTACTTTCGAGGAGAACGGTTTGCCAACCTTCATGGAGAGTGACAAGATTTATGCTTCTGCTATCATCGTCAATGATTACAGCGAGCAGTACAGCCACTGGAATGCTGTGGAGAGTCTTGCCGACTGGTTGAAGCGCGAGAAAGTGCCAGGAATCACAGGCATCGATACCCGTGAGTTGACTAAGGTGCTTCGTGAGCATGGTGTGATGATGGGCAAGATTCTCTTTGATGATGAACCAGACAACATCCCTGAGGCTAACTACGAGGGTGTAAACTTCGTTGACCAGGTGAGCTGCAAGGAGATTATCCGTTACAACGAGGGTGCCGGCAAGAAGGTGGTTCTCGTTGACTGCGGTGTGAAGGCAAACATCATCCGTTGCCTCATCAACAGAGGCGTTGAGGTGATCCGTGTGCCTTGGAATTACGATTACACCGATATGGACTTTGACGGATTGTTCCTGGCAAATGGTCCTGGCGATCCAGATATGTGTGAGGATGCAGTAAACATTATTCGCAAGCAGATCAGCCAGAGTCGCAAGCCTATCTGCGGTATCTGTATGGGTAACCAGTTGCTTTCCAAGGCTGCCGGTGCTACCATCTACAAGTTGAAGTATGGTCACCGTTCACACAACCAGCCAGTGCGCATGGTAGGAACCAACAATTGCTACATCACCTCTCAGAACCACGGTTATGCCGTTGATGCCAAGACATTGGGCAACGACTGGGAGGAGCTCTTTGTAAATATGAATGATGGCTCTAACGAGGGTATCCGCCACAAGGTGAACCCTTGGTTCTCAAGCCAGTTCCACCCAGAGGCTTGCTCAGGCCCTGTGGATACAGAGTTCATGTTTGATAAGTTTGTAGAAACACTTAAATAATTAGGAAAAAAGATGAAAGACGAAAATATAAAGAAGGTGCTCCTCTTAGGTTCTGGAGCCTTGAAGATCGGTGAAGCAGGTGAGTTCGACTACTCAGGTTCGCAGGCCCTGAAGGCATTGCGCGAGGAAGGTGTCGAGACTGTGCTCATCAACCCGAATATCGCAACCGTACAGACATCAGAAGGTGTTGCCGACCAGATTTATTTCCTGCCAGTGCAGCCATACTTCGTAGAGCGTGTTATCCAGAAGGAGAAGCCAGACGGTATCCTCCTGAGCTTCGGTGGTCAGACTGCCCTCAACTGTGGTGTGGAACTCTATCGCCAGGGCATCCTCGAGAAATATAATGTCAAGGTGTTGGGTACTCCAGTACAGGCTATCATGGATACTGAGGACCGTGAGCTCTTCGTAGAGAAGCTGGATGAAATCAACGTGAAGACCATCAAGAGCGAGGCTTGCGAGAACATCGAGCAGACCCGCAAGGCTGCTGCTGAGCTCGGTTATCCTGTCATCATCCGTGCCGCCTATGCACTGGGTGGACTCGGTTCTGGTTTCGCAGACAACGAGGAGGAGCTGAACAAGCTCGCTGAGAAGGCCTTCTCATTCTCTCCACAGGTATTGGTAGAGAAGAGTTTGAAGGGCTGGAAAGAGATAGAGTATGAGGTGGTTCGCGACCGTTACGACAACTGTATCACAGTTTGTAACATGGAGAACTTCGACCCACTGGGCATCCATACCGGTGAGAGTATCGTTATCGCTCCATCCCAGACCCTGAGCAATGCTGAATATCATAAGCTCCGTGCCCTCGCCATCAAGATTATCCGTCACATCGGAATCGTGGGTGAGTGTAACGTGCAGTATGCCTTCGACCCTAAGAGCGAGGACTATCGCGTGATCGAGGTGAATGCCCGTTTGAGCCGTTCATCTGCCTTGGCATCTAAGGCTACCGGTTATCCTCTTGCCTTCGTTGCAGCCAAGCTCGGTATGGGCTACGGTCTGTTCGAGTTGAAGAACTCTGTAACCAAGACCACATCAGCCTTCTTCGAGCCAGCATTGGACTACGTGGTTTGTAAGATTCCACGTTGGGACTTGTCTAAGTTCCGTGGCGTAGATAAGGAGTTGGGCTCATCTATGAAGTCTGTAGGTGAGGTAATGGCCATCGGCCGCAACTTCGAGGAGGCCATCCAGAAGGGTCTTCGTATGATAGGTCAGGGCATGCACGGCTTCGTAGAGAACAAGGAACTTGAAATCGATGATATCGATGCAGCTTTGCGCGAGCCAACAGATAAGCGTGTGTTCGTGATTTCTAAGGCAATGCACAAGGGCTATACCGTAGATCAGATTCACGACTTGACCAAGATTGACAAGTGGTTCCTGGAGAAGTTGAAGCACATCATCGACATTGACGAGGAGATGAAGAAGTGCAACATCAATACTCTTGATCAGGATCTGCTCCGCACGGCTAAGGTTTACGGTTTTACCGACTTCCAGGTAGCCCGTTCCGTTGGCTTGGAGCAGGAGTTGGGCAACATGCATAAGGCTGCCCTCCTGGTTCGCAACAAGCGCAAGAGCTATGGCATCCTGCCTGTTGTGAAGCAGATTGATACCCTGGCAGCAGAGTATCCTGCTCAGACCAACTACCTCTATGTTACATACGCAGGTGTGAAGAGCGACATCACCTTCGAGAACGACCACCGTTCTATCATCGTACTCGGTTCGGGTGCTTACCGCATCGGTTCTTCTGTAGAGTTCGACTGGTGTGGCGTTCAGGCATTGAACACCATCCGCAAGGAGGGCTGGCGCTCAGTGATGATCAACTACAACCCAGAGACCGTATCTACCGACTACGATATGTGCGACCGTCTCTATTTCGACGAGTTGACATTCGAGCGTGTGATGGATATCATCGAGATGGAGCAGCCTCATGGCGTCATCGTATCTACCGGTGGTCAGATTCCAAACAACCTGGCTATGCACCTGGATGCACAGAACGTGCCAATCCTGGGTACAGCTGCCAAGGACATCGATAACGCTGAGGACCGTGCCAAGTTCTCTCAGATGTTGACCAATAACGGCATCAACCAGCCAGAGTGGAGTGCCCTGACCTCAATGGAGGACATCGACAACTTCATCGAGCGTGTTGGTTTCCCAGTATTGGTTCGTCCTAGCTACGTACTTTCTGGTGCTGCTATGAACGTATGTTCTAACGAGGAAGAGCTGAAGCGATTCCTGCAGTTGGCTGCCAATGTAAGCGAGGATCACCCAGTGGTAGTAAGTAAGTTTATCGAACATGCCAAGGAGATTGAGATGGATGCAGTGGCAAAGAATGGCGAGGTGATAGCTTATGCGATTTCCGAGCACATCGAGTTTGCCGGTGTTCACTCTGGTGATGCTACCATCCAGTTCCCTCCTCAGAAGTTGTATGTTGAGACAGTGCGTCGTGTGAAGCGAGTAGGTCGTCAGATAGCCAAGGAGTTGCACATCAATGGTCCGTTCAACATCCAGTTTATGGCTCGTGACAATGATATTCTCGTTATCGAGTGTAACCTTCGTGCCAGCCGTTCGTTCCCATTCGTAAGCAAGGTATTGAAGATCAACCTCATCGAGTTGGCTACCCGCGTAATGCTCGGTTTGCCAGTAGAGAAGCCACACAAGAACCTCTTCGATCTCGACTATGTAGGTATCAAGGCATCTCAGTTCAGCTTCAACCGTTTGCAGAAGGCGGACCCAGTATTGGGTGTGGATATGAGCAGTACGGGTGAGGTAGGTTGTTTGGGTGACGATACATCTACCGCTCTTCTGAAGAGTATGCTTTCTGTGGGTCATCGCATTCCAGCCAAGAACATCCTGCTTTCTACAGGTTCTGCCAAGCAGAAGGTAGATTTGCTCGATGCAGCCCAGATGCTGGTTAAGCATGGTTACAAGCTGTTTGCAACTGGTGGTAGTAGCAAGTTCCTCACAGAGAATGGCATTGAGAACACCCGTGTGCTCTGGCCATCAGAGGAGGCAGAAGGCGGTGCGCCTAAGGCTTTGGAGATGCTCCACAACCACGAGATTGATATGGTAGTGAATATTCCGAAGGACTTGACCAGCAGTGAGTTGAGCAATGGTTACAAGATTCGTCGTGCCGCCATCGACCTGAACGTGCCATTGATTACCAACAGCCGTCTGGCGAGTGCCTTCATCTATGCATTCTGCACCACCAAGCTCGAGGATATCGACATCAAGGCTTGGGGAGAGTATAAATAATGTTTAGTGTGTAGTGTTTAATGATTAATTAGGCACTACACCTTATAATATAAAAATCCCTGCTGTAGG
Source organism: uncultured Prevotella sp. (assembly GCA_900544825.1). Taxonomy (GTDB): domain Bacteria; phylum Bacteroidota; class Bacteroidia; order Bacteroidales; family Bacteroidaceae; genus Prevotella. Next base: position 14,843 of record UQWP01000073.1, read on the forward strand.
AAAGGTTTCCTATGGCAGGGATTTTTTAGATAATAAACGTCTTATTCAAATTCAATATGCTCTTGTGAAGGGATTCGAAAAGAGAACCATGTTTCTCCATTTTTGTTGGTGATAGCTAAGTCTCCTCGTGTGATAGTATCCATGCCAATGATAATGTCATTGTCTTCTAAATCACAAGCAAGAACTTCCAAATCTTTTATCCAAGCACCTTCTTTGGCAAAATATAGGCTTATTTTATAAGTGTAAGCCTCTACATTTCCGCCAATTCCTGCAATCATGGCTTTTTGGATAGGTTCCAGTCCTAAAGCATCTGCTATGTTTCTTGATATAATAGTGTTTGTAGCACCTGTATCCCAAAGAACATCCTTGGCTTCGCAATATTCAAGTTTGTTGTTTGTTGCAGGTTTTATCACAAAACAACTTGACAGAATGCTTTCAGCCTTTGCAGGATATTTTTGTGTGATAGACTTTTTCATCTTGAAGTTTTTTATTGAGCCTTAACCATGTGGATGGTAGTGAGTCGTGCTATGTGTCCTTTCGGAAGTGGAGACATTGTAATCTCGCTATGAGTAGGAAAAAACTTGTCAATGTCTTTGTAGTCTATGGTATGAACTTGTATTTTTTTATTCTTTGTTTCCATATAATTTTCCTTTCTTTTATTATTGTTGCAAAGATACGCTGAATATTCGAAACAGCCAAACTTTTCTTGTAATTTTTGTGATTTATAGTCAAAGATAAGGGTGTATCAGTTAAATCCCGTGTTTATAATGTGGGATTGTTTACTGGTGCAACCAAAAAAGCCGTGAAAACTTTGGTTGTTTCAAAATAAAGCCGTAACTTTGCACATATAAACTGGTTAAATTTCATAGTATGATGAAACTGCAAGTAAAACAAGTATCATACGGAGTATCAGATTTTGCCACGGTGATGAGTCAGAATCTATATTATGTCGATAAGACGATGTTTTTGCCAGAGCTGGAGAAGCAGCCTCGCAATCTCTTCTTCGTCCGTCCCCGTCGTTTTGGAAAGAGCTTGTTTCTCAGTATGCTCTACTCTTACTATGACTGTAATCAGAAGGAGAGTTTTGAAAAACTCTTTGGTAATTTGTGGATAGGTCAGCATCCTACATCCCTGCAAGGAATTTACCAGGTACTGTTCCTGGATTTTTCTCAGATTACAGGTAAAATAGAAGTTTTGGAGGAAAGATTCAATGCCTATCTCTGCATCAAGTTGGATAGTTTTGCAGAGCAGTACGCTGCATATTATGGTGATAAGAAGGTTCAGGAAATCAAGGCAAAGACACAGTATGCTGATAAGATGCAGATAATCTTTGATGCAGCAAGGGCAAATCATTTTCAGCTTTATCTTATCATCGATGAGTATGATAATTTTACTAATGTAGTGCTCAATGAGCATGGTGAGAAAGTGTATCATGCCATTACTCATGCCGATGGTTTCTATCGTGATGTCTTTAAGAAGTTCAAGGGAAACTTCGAACGCATCTTCATGATGGGTGTCAGTCCTGTTACACTTGATGATGTAACAAGTGGGTATAATGTGGGATGGAATATCTCCGTAAAACCAGAGTTCGACGAGATGCTGGGCTTCTCTACAAAGGATGTAGTCGAGATGTTCACTTATTATAAGGAGATGGGAAGCATTCCTGCAGATAGTGATGTGGATGCCATCGTCAACGATATGAAGCCTTGGTACGACAACTATTGCTTTGCAGAAGAAGCATTGAATAAGAGTGTAAGAATGTTTAATTGCGATATGGTGCTTTACTATCTTCGCAATTATATCAATACTGCGTTAAATTAATATTTAATCGTCTGTAAATCAATAACTTATATTA
>UQWP01000074.1 GCA_900544825.1 uncultured Prevotella sp.
GGGTAGGAGGGGAAGGGCTACTTCTCTTCCGAAACTCATCAAAAAAAGAAAAAAACAAGGGGAAATAGGTGATTAAATGAAAAATTTGCATTATCTTTGCAGAAATATTTAATATTAAAGGAAACATTTGAAACAAAATAAAGATATAGACTATGATCAAAAGATTATTATCCTTTTTAGACGCTTCGCCAGTGAACTTCCTGGCTGTGAAGAATATCTCTGAGGAATTGGAGAAGAAGGGGTTCAGACGATTGAACCCTCAGGAGCCGCTGGGCAAGGTGGTGGCTGGTGACAAGTTCTTCGTTACCAAGAACGACTCTTCTATCTATGCTTTCCAAATCGGAAAGAAGGCGCTTGCCGATGCAGGCTTCCACATGATCTGCGCTCACTGCGACTCTCCTACCTTCCGCATCAAGCCTAACGCTGAGATGACTTGCGAGGGCGGTATCGTGAAACTGAATACCGAGGTTTATGGCGGTCCGATTATGTCAACCTGGTTCGACCGTCCACTCACTCTGGCGGGTAGAGTGATCGTAAAGGGCGAGGATGCGATGCATCCGAAGACTCTCCTACTCCATATCCAGCGACCTCTGCTGCAGATCAGTAATCTCGCAATCCACTTCAACCGCCAGGTGAATGATGGCGTGAAGCTAAGCAAGCAGAAGGATGTGCTCCCTATCCTCGGTATCATCAATGATGAACTGGAGAAGGGTAATCTGCTGATAAACGTGATTACCGGCGAACTGAATATCCAGAAGGAGGATATCCTCGACTTCGACCTCTATCTGGCTGATGCCACTCCTGCCTGCACCTTCGGTGTGCACGATGAGTTTATCTCTTCGGGAAGACTCGATGACCTGTCGATGTGCTGGGCGGGCGTAGAGGCTTTGATTGCTTCTGATGCCCAGGATACTACCCAGGTGCTGGCGATATTCGACAATGAGGAGACGGGGTCGCAGACCAAGCAGGGTGCGGGAAGTCCTTTCCTCTCTTATATGCTGCAACGCATCGCTCTTGCACAGAGCGGAACAGAGGAGGCGTATTATCAGGCTGTAGAGCGTGCCTTCATGATTTCTGCAGACAATGCGCATGCCTGGCATCCTAACTACAGTGAGAAGTTTGACCCAACGAATCATCCGATGCTGGGTGGTGGTCCGGTAATCAAGTTCAATGCGGCACAGAAGTATGCGAGTGATGCGGTTTCTGCTGCCATCTTCGCGAATATCTGTGAGGCAGCCGGTGTGCCTTGCCAGCGTTTCGTAAACCATAGCGATGTGGCTGGCGGAAGCACCTTGGGCAATATCCTCGCCTCTTCCATCCCATTGAAGGGCGTGGATATGGGTAATGCCATCCTCGCCATGCACAGTTGCCGCGAAACCGGCAGCGTGATTGATCACGAATACTGCGTGAAGGCTTTCACGAAGTTCTATCAGTTATAAGGGAGTTAGGGGAGTTAACTCCTTTAACTCCCCTAACTTTCATTTTTTCTCATACCCCTTATTCTGCACGAGCTTAGGATTCAGGTCGATGCATTTCTGAGGAATCGGGAAGACGGTGGTGAAGCCGGAGGATTCGCCAAGAAGAGGGGTGCGGAGATCGTATGCCTCGGTGAACTTGCCGAAACGGATGAGGTCCTGGCGGCGCCAGCCCTCCCATACCAATTCCAGCAGACGCTCTTCCAGGATATTGCTGAGCGTAGCCGGGCGATTCGGCATACCCACACGGGCACGGACCTTGTTCAGTTCCACATCGCCATTCTCTCCCTTGCGCACCTTGGCTTCCGCCTTCATCAGCAGCACATCGGCATAACGGAACAGCACGATGTCGTTGCTCTGCAACTTGCCATCCATATACGAAGTTCTATCCACCTCGTACTTCGCCATTCTGGCTCCTGCCGTCTTGATATACTGGCTGTTGGTGAGATTCTGCGCCACTTCGAAAGGCTGATACTCCAATGGCTTTCCATTGTCCATCAGCAGTTCATTGCCATCTACCTTTACCACGCCCGCCACAAAGTTCATGCGGCAACGGGTATCCTCATCCGCCTCGCCATATCGGTTTGCCTTCATCGTAGAGACGGTGGCACAGGTACCGTTCTCACTACCCCATCCCAAGGCTCCACCATGCGTATAATGGTAAGAACGGAAGAGATAATGGAACTGGTTGGTGTAGATATTCTTATCCATCGGAATGGTAAAGATATTCTCCAGGGAAGTTTCATTATGGGCAGAGAAATTGAAGGCATCATCCTTCTCCAGTTCATAGCCCTGCTCCGCCAGTTTATCGCAATAGAAGATGCAGGTTTCCCAGGCATTCAACTTCTTGCTCCGGTTCTGTCCAGCCGTTCCTCCATTGAGCAGCGAGGCACCATCTGCCGTCTGCACCATGAAATAGATGTTCTTGCCCTTCGGACGCTTGGCATAGCCACGAGTCCAGTCATCAAACATATAGATTTCGGCATTCAACGCCAGTTTTGCCAACAGGAAGTTGACAACCGGCTGGGTGATTCGACCATAGTAATTGCCCTCCTTGTTGCTATGCTCATCCGGCAGATACGGCAGCACCTTCTGCAACTCACTGAAGATAAACTGGAAGGTTTCGCTCCTCTCGCTCTGAGCCGAGAGGTTGACATCGGTGACGGAGATGCCGGAAGCACCCGTAACCGACTCATAGATAGCCGATTCGCCCGAAGAGAGAACCACCGGAACCCTGCCGAACATATCCATCGCCTCATAATACATCAAAGCCCTGACGGCACGCACCTCTGCCTTGAACTGATCCTTCTGGTTGGCTGTGAGCAGGGAGGAACGGGCATTGATGATGTCGAGCGACTTGTTAGCCAGGACAATCACCTTATAGAGATATTTCCAGGTATCATAGAGCGGTTCGTCATCCGCCGTCCAGTCATGTCGGTACATGGCATTCCACAATCCACCGTCATACCAGTCGCCACCACGAATGGGAATCATCGCCTCGTCGGTGGTCAGAGTATTGTAATCGTAGATGCCCCGGCAAGTGCCCTGAATGCCCTCGCTCTCGTTAGCTCCACCTATATAATTATAGAGCGAAGCCACGGCATTGGTATAGATTTCTGATGCAGAACCATAGATGGCATCCTCATCGAGCTGATCCTTGGGATGCTCATCCAGACAGGATGTCATCATCAGGGCAGCCATCAGAAAAAACAAGATTCTATATCGTTTCATACACTTCAGATTTTAGAATTGAACACTTAGACCCAGCGAGAAGGTGCGGTAAAGCGGATAAGTGCGCTTGTCGTCGATACCCATCGTGCTGTTCACCACGTAGCTGTTGATCATCGGAGTGAGTCCGCTGTAGCTGCTGATGGTGGCTAGATTGTTGACACTGGCTGATACACGGAGCGACTGTACAGCGCCCTTGCGTATCGGGATATCATAACCCAGGGTGAGATACTCGAAGTTGAGATAATCGCCCTTCTCCAACCAGTAATCGGATACGTTCTGATCGACGATGTTCTTCTCGGGAGCACCCTTCAGGACATTATAGTCCGGGAAGCTCGACATATTGTTGTATGCCAGCGCCGTGCCGTTGAAGATCTTATGACCGAAGGCTCCGTTCATCTGGAAGGAGAGATACCAGTCGCGATAACGGAAGCTGATGTTGGAACCCAGGGTAAGCTTCGGAGTAGCCTGACCGGCGATGTATCGGTCGCCACCATTACTCAGATCCACGGTTCCATCCTGATCCAGATCTTCGATATCATAGCGATAGTGTCCGTTGCCATCCTCTATCAATCCCCGGCAATGAGGAAGGTAGAAGACGCCGAGCGGCTGTCCCACTATCTGATAAACCACATTATTATATCCGCCATGCTGACCGGCACCCGAGAGGGCACCCACCGGCGTGATATCGGCTGCCGACATCTTCATACCCGCATATTCACCACTCAGCGACAGGAGCTTGTTCTTCTGCCAGGAGAGGTTCATGTTGATATTCAGTTCCATCTCCTTCTTCTGGACAGGAGTGATGGAGAAGCCGATTTCCAGACCCCGGTTGCTCATGGAACCCAGGTTAGCCAACAGCTTGTCGTAGGCAAACGGCGGCACGGGCACATCGTAGGCATAGAGCATATCGGTGGTCTTGGAAGCGTAATATTCCGCCGTGAGAATCAGGCGGTTGTTCCACAGTCCCAGGTCGGCACCGATGTTCCAGGTGGCACGCGTCTCCCATTTCAGATCGGGATTGTTGTTGCTGATCATTCCCATGGTTACCGTAGGCGAACTATTAACGGATACGATACCATTCTGCCGCACCGTATTCATGGTGGTATAGGCAGAGATACCTCCGAGATTACCGGAGCGACCATAGCCCGTACGGAGTTTCAGCATCGTGATTTCACGATTGGAACGGAGCCATTTCTCCTGCTTCAGATCCCAGGCGAGAGAGACGGATGGGAAGAAGCCCCAAGTATGGTCATCACCCACCATGGAGGAACCATCGCCACGCATGGAAACGGAAAGGCTATATTTGCCAAGCAGGGTATAGTCGATATTGCCCATCACGGAAGCCAGCGCCTGGTCTTCGTAGTTGCTATCCGTACCTCCGAAAGGTCGGGAAGCGGCAGCACCGATATTGTGATAATACATATCATTGTTGGAGAATCCCTTAGCCGAAGTCCAGAACCCGGTGCGGATATCCTTCTGATATTCAGCACCTACCATCGCCTTGAGGCTATGAACACCCCACGATTGCTGGTAATTGAGAGAGACATTGCCCAGCCATTCCTCGCTCTTGAATTCTCCCCGATAGAGATTGCCCTGCGCCCACACCCAGGTAGGGCAGAACTGGTTGTTCTCGTTGGAGGTATAGGTATAGGCACCGAAAGCAGAAATGCTGAGATGGTTGGAAAGATCATATTTCAGCTTGAGATGGGCATTGAAGTTCAGGTTCTTCGTGTCGTTGCGCTCCTTGAGCAAGGCTCCAGGAGGATTCACCTGAGATGCCGCCCCATTCTTTACCCAACTGCCATTGAGCTTCTCGTAAGGATAGGTAGGATTCATGGCATCGGCAGAATAGAAAAGCATCTGACTGTCGAAGATATCATTGTTCTTGTAGGATGAACCGAAGACGCCGAAATCGCCCGTCAGTCTGTCGCCGAACGCCTTCTGCGTGACATCAATCTTAGCCACGAGATTGCGATAGCCCTTGCTTCGGATGATGGTATTATGATCGATATAGCCGAAGGAAGCACGATAGTTGCTTTGCGGAGTGCCGCCACTGAAAGCCAGGTAATGGTTCTGGATGGTTCCGGTACGGGTAATCGCCTTGCGGAAGTTGGTATCAAATCCCTTGTTGTTATACTCCAGCCCATACTTCTGGGCAGCGGCAATGTATTCGGCTGCATTGAGCATTTCCATGCTCTTGTACATCGCCTCGATACCGTAATTGCCTTCGTAAGAAATTTGGAATCCCTTGCCGGTACCCTTCTTGGTCTTCACCTGGATGACACCCGAAGCACCACGTGAACCGTAGAGGGCAGTTTCGCTGGCATTCTTCAAGACAGTAAAACTCTCGATATCAGCGGGGTAGATGGTAGCAAGCGTAGCCACATCGGAAGTAACGCCATCGATGATGACGAGCGGATCGTTGCCGCCCATGATGGAAGTGGTACCACGGACACGCACGGAATTGAGCATGGCGATGCGGTCGAGACCATTGGTCGTGACGTTGACACCGGCAGTCTGTCCGTTCAAGGCATCGAGTGCATTATGCAGCACACCTTTCTTGAGGAGTTCAGGCTCCACCACGCTTATCGAACCGGATAGGCGCAAAGAGTCCAATCCTTCGATGTTGACCGACTGAGCATGGAGGGTTTGGGGTGCAAGCATCATCGCACCCAGCGTATATACTATGAGTTTTAAGTTCTGTTCCATAAACATATCACCGTTTAGTCCAGGTTTCAATCTATTCCGACTGCAAATATAAGAAAAAAGAATGATACCAAGCCCATATTTTCGAAAAATCTTTCGAAAAAAGACTCAAAAAGCATCAAGTCCAAGGTAATCATAAAGTTCAAAGCTCAAAGTTCAATATTCAAAGTAATCATAAAGCTCAAAGTTCAATGTTCAAAGTACATAAACGGAAAAAGGAAGCCAAGACAAATACAAACTTGTCCGACTTCCTTTTATTTCATTTATATAAACGAGAACCACTATACCAAGGTTCCGTGCTTATCTGATTCAAATCAGGCTCTTCCTAAAGGAAAGCCCTTTCATGATGTGCTTATTTCTTCACTCTCAATCCATTCTCGATGCTAGAGAGTTCATCGAAGAACTCGGCATCAATCTTCAGTCGCTCCTCTACCTTGGCGCAACTGTGGATAACCGTGCTATGATCGCGATTACCAATGAGTTTGCCCACTCTGGAAGCAGGCATCTTGATGAGTTTCTGAGCCATGAACATCGCCACCTGACGCGCCTCCACGTACTCACGCTTGCGGCTCTTGCTGTTGACTGCTGCCACCGTTACCTTATAATGATTGCAGACCGCCTCCACGATTTCATCGAGGGTGAGCACCTTGTTGCTCTCCTCTACCTTGACGGCACGCTTGATGACACGCTCCGCCAGTCGGATATCGATGCTGCTGTTATATACGATACTGTAAGCCAGCAAACCATTGATGGCACCCTGGAGATCACGCACACTACCGTTGCAGGTCTGTGCGATGAAGGAAACCACATCCTTTGGAATCTTCAGTCCATCCTTGCGCACCTTGTTGCTCACGATATCCACGCAGAGTTCCACGTTCGGCTTCTCCAACTCCGCCACCAGTCCACAAGAAAAACGGGTGATGAGTCGGTCTGGCATATCCTTGAGTTCTACCGGAGGGCGATCGCTCGCCAGAATGATACGCTTTCCGTTGCGGAAGAGGTGATTGAAGATGTGGAAGAAGGTATTCAAGGTCTTCGCCTTGCCTGCCCAATCCTGCACATCATCCACGATGAGCACATCGATAGACTGGTAGAAATTGATGAAATCATTGCTCGCATTATGCAGCACCGCATCGGTATATTGTGTCTGGAAGAGGCGGGCACTGACGTAGAGCACACGCTTCTGAGGATACATCTGCTTGGTTTTCAGACCGATGGCATTCACCAGGTGAGTCTTTCCACTACCCGAAGGACCATAGATGAACATCGGGTTGAACTGCGTGGTGTTCGGATGCTCAGCGATAGACAATCCCACCGAACGTGGCAGCTTGTTGCTGTCACCCTCCATATAATTATTGAAGGTGAGTTTCGGATCAAGTTGGGTGTCAATGTCTTCAGGCTGCTGTGGTTCTGCCGGGTTAGCCTGTGTCTGTGGCTGCTGTGCCAATCTCTTGCGCTCAGCCTCATCAATATCAGCCGGATCAGCTTCCACATCCTGGGTCAACCTGTGCTCCTTATCCGTTACCACCCGATAAGTGAGACGGATGCCATCGCCGAAATTGCGATGCAGGACCTTGCTCAACAAGCCAACATAGTTCTGTTCCAAGTACTCATATACGAATGGACTTGGAACTTGAACCAACAAAGTCTTGGTCGAAGGCTTGTACGACTCAAAGACTATTGGTCGAAACCATGTATTATATTGCTGCTCTGACACATTATCCTTTATAAGTAAAAGACTATTGTCCCAAAGCGCTTTTGGACTTGCTAACATTGACACTATTTACTACTTATTTAATTGTTTTTTTACCTTAACACTACATCAGATTGCACCATCTGATGCAAATCGACTGCAAAATTACAAAAAAAAGCCCAAAGTAGCAAATCGGGCTATTTATAATATTTTAAGACTACACTGATAACTCTCTCATAATCAAGCAACTAAGAAAGTTATCCACAATTGCATTTTAGGGGCTATGAAACAATTTTGAAACACCCCGAAATGGCTAAAAAACAACAAGTTCTGTAGCTATTCCGGGGCGTGAAACATTGCTTTTATTATTTAGACAAAATTTATTTTGGCTTTTTCCTCAAAGATGCCTTTAAAACGGCATCTTCGAGGCTCTACTTGTCTTTCCTGCCAAAAATTGAAAAGTGAACATAGCGCTTTGGATGCGCCTTGAGATCGATGACCAGAGAGTCGGCATGCGACATGGTGGAGTTCAGATTCTCATAGAGACGGGTATCGTTCATGAGGAGACCCAGACTACCCTTTCCGCTGTTCAACTGCTCGGTAAACTTCTGTGCACCATCGAGGGTTGCATTCACACGGTCGAGTGTGCCCTGTACATCGAGGCTCGCCAGGTTAGAAGTGAGCCGGTTGGTATTGTCGAGAACGCCATTTGCCTTCTTCATCATACCCGGAACCTGCTTGTTCAATCCAGCCATCAGGGTATTCAGCTCACGTGTGGAAACGGTGAGATTGCTGGTGATGGTCTCCACATTGTGGAGGGAAGCAGCCAGGGCAGGATCTGCCAGGAGTGCATTCACACTGGCGAGGATGGAATCCAGCTTAGGCAGCATCTTCTCAACTACCGGAATCATTTCGGCAGCCTTGCCCATCATACCGTTATTCACGGTGCCAGGGATGATGCCGCCCGGTTCGATACGCTCACGAGGATTGTTGGCAAGCAGGAGACTTACCTGGAGGTTGCCCATGATATCCTTTGCAATCTCTGCGGTACTACCTGCAGGGATTCTCAGGTCCTTGTTGATATCCACCTTGACCTTGATGGGACCCTTTCCGGAATAGTCGAAATCCAGCTGATCCACGGTACCCACCTTGTAGCCATCGGCATAGATAGGAGTAGAAGCACCCATACCCTGGATGTCATCAAACGTCATATAGTAGGTGTTATTGGTAGAGAACAAGTTGATGCCTTTCAGAAAGTTGATTCCGAAATACATCACCAAGATACCTACAATAGCGACCAACGCTATCCTAATTTCCTTTGTCAGTTTCATATTGTTTCAAATTTTATTCTTTTTATTATACCTATTTATATAGAACGAATCACAAGCTGACCGAAAAGAGCACGACCGAGAGCCCGAAACGTACAGGAGCTAGCGGTTGCGGTTCTGCTTGAACTCCCGGATAGCCTGGTTCACGTCATATTTCTGTCCGTTCTTGAAGGCGATGATGAAAGCCGCCGGGAACTTCTCCAGCTTTTCCTTGCGCAGGCGATAGATCTCGTTGTAATTGGTGGAAGCACCCAGGGTGTATTTCACCAGATTACCTTCCTGGAAACTGTCGTAATCGGTTTCGCCCTTGAAATGAGCATCGCCCTTGCGAAGGTTTCTACTACCTACGAAAATCTGAAGCTTGAAGACCGGTGCATCTGCTACCTCTACCTTCTTCGACTCCTTCTTCGGTTCTGCCTTCTTCACTTCCCGCTTTGGCTCAGGCTTTGCCTCTTCACGCTTCGGCTGCTCTACCCTCGTTACGACACGAGTCTTAGGCGCTGGTTCCTGATCGGGAACAATCTTCGGAATATTCACATCCTCTGAATCCTTGGCACGATAAGGAACGGAAACCGATCTGTCGTACTTATTCTTGTATTTTGCGAAAGCCTCGTAGATGCCACGGGCGATATCATCCACCCTGCTGTCGTTGTTGAGCAGGCGCTCTTCATCAGGAGTGGTGATGAAACCCAGCTCTATGAGGCATCCCGGCATGGAAGTCTCTCTCAAGACCAGGAATCCCGCCTGATGCACGCCCTTATCAGGACGGTTGGCACCATCGCAGACCCCTCGCTGAATCATTCGAGCCAGATCTACGCTACGCTCCATGTTCTTGCCCTGGATGAATTCGAAGATGATATAGCTCTCAGAAGAACGGGGATCGAATCCCTGATACCTCTGCTGATAGTCCTTCTCCATCGAGATGACGGAGTTCTCTCGCATCGCCACATCGAGATTATCCTTGGCACGGTGCATACCGAGGGTATAGGTCTCGAAGCCACGAGCAATCTTTCCTGCCGACAAGGCATTGGTATGCACGGAGATAAAGAGATCGGCGTTGGCACGGTTGGCAATATTCGCACGCTCATTGAGCGGGATGAAGACATCCGTCTTGCGGGTATAGATGACTCTTACCTCCGGGAGATTCTGCTCCACATACTTACCGAAGCGCAAGGCAACGGCAAGATTGATATTCTTTTCCTTGGATATGGCTCCGAGTGCTCCGGCATCATGACCGCCATGACCGGGGTCGATGACCAACGTGAATCGCTTATTGGCAGCGAACGCCGTCATTGCCAACATACACATCAAAGCCCATATCAGTGTTACTTTCTTACACATACTTTCTGATGATTTTGCAAAATTACTACTTTATTATCAGAAAACCTAATTCTAACTATAAGTTTTATCATTTGTTAATACAACCTCTACCCCTGCACCGTCGCTATCGGCACCCATCGGTGGATTTACCTTGGTGATAGAGAGTTGGAGTTTCTGGATTTCCGGGAAATCGGAAAAGAGCCTATGGGCGATTCTACCTGCCACATGCTCCAGGAGCTTGCTGGGCACCGCCATTTCTTCTCTTACCTTCTGATAGACCTCGGCATAATTGAGGGTTCCCCGAAGATCATCGGTCTTCATGGCAGAAGAGAAGTCATAATCCACCACCAGGTTGACAAGATAATCGTTGCCAACGATTCCCTCCTGCGGCAATACGCCATGGAAAGCGTGGAAACGCACGTTCCTGAGGTATATCTTACTGCTCATCAATTTCATCTTCTGTCTCCTTATGATCTATTCCGTTTTCCTTGTTTTCTATTCCGTTTTCTTCGGAGAGATACTTTTTCAAGGCTCTTTCCACGCCTACCCGCCAGGTGTTGAGGGTTTCAGAGGTGAGCTGCAGCTGATTGACCAGTTTGATGACGTGAGCAACCGGCATGCGATAGCGCAGGACTCCGGAGATGAGCTTGGCGTAGTTCCAATATTCGGGATTGAACTTCTCGCTCAATCCTTCGACGGTAATCTTGTAGCCACGCTTGTTGACAAACTGGAAATCGTATCTTTTCTGGCCCTCCGGGAGCACCGTCTTGATGATCTTGCCCTTGGTAACAGACTTGGGGAGCATAATGCCTTCATCCTCATCCTGCAAGCCGGTGAATATCTCGTAGGGATGACCATTGAGCAATCCGACCAAAGCCACCCATTTCTCCTTATTGTTCTGGTATCTCACCACATCGCACTCCAATTCCTTAGGTCGAACCTCTACCACTTCCGGACTGACGATTGATTTCTGGGTTTCTTCAGAAACAAGTTTCGCCAATGGCAGATGGAGCTTATCCCAATCAACATTCTGAGCATCAAAATGCTCGTGCAGGGCATCCAATCGGGTCTTCAAATCTATCATCAAGGCGTGGCTCGCCTCTTCGAAAGTCATATTTTCAGTATATTCCATATCAAACGTTTAATAATTAGCTGCAAAATTAAAACAATATTTCTAAAATATGAAACGTTTGAGCAGATATTTCATCAAAAAACGCACGAAAAGTCCATAATGAAGCGAAAAATGTAAAAGAACCGTGTTCTTTTTGGGAAACTTTCAGTATCTTTGCATAAGATATTAGAAAAAGAAACAAGATATGGAATCAATCAAAAAAAGAACCTCCATCCGCAAATATGCAGACAGAGAGGTAACAGATGAACTTTTAAACCTGTTGCTGGAAGAGGCGATGCGAACTCCTACCATGGGAAATCTGCAGCTCTACAGCGTAGTAGTAACCCGCAGCGAAGAGGGAAAGAAGGCTTTGGCCCCTGCCCACTTCAACCAGCCGATGGTAACAGGCGCCCCTGTGGTACTCACCATCTGCGCAGACTACCGCCGCACCACCCTCTGGGCAGAAAACCGCAAGGGAACTCCGGGATACGACAACATCCTCTCGTTTATGAATGCGGCTACCGATGCCCTGCTCTTTACCCAGACATTCACCAATCTGGCAGAAGAAGCGGGTCTGGGCACCTGCTTCCTGGGCACCACGGTGTATATGCCGAAGATGATCATCGACACCCTGAAGTTGCCGAAACTGGTTATGCCGGTGGCTACCCTTACCATCGGATGGCCAGATGAGCAGCCTGCCCAGAGCGACCGTCTTCCTCTCCGCAGCATCATCCACAACGAACATTTCGAGGATTATACCCCAGAAAAGATTGATGACTTCTATGCCGAAAAGGAGGCTTTGAAAGAGAACCAGGAGTTTGTACGCAACAACAACGTAGAAACCCTAGCCCAGGTTTTCACCGATATCCGATATACCAAGAAGGATTGCGAGGCCATGAGCATCGGATTCCTCGATGCCCTCAAGCAGCAGGGATTCCTCAAGTAAATAAAAAAGCGCATCAGAATTCTGATGCGCTTTTTTATTTTACTTTCAGTTTTACTTATTGAAACCTGTAATCTCTACGAATGGAGCCTGACCTCTGCCATCCTCATCACGATAAGATACCTTAATCTTCTTGCACTCGTTAGGCATCAGACTGAAGTAGTTATCGCTGTAGATAACAGGGAGAATCTGCTCACCATCACCACCCTTCAGGTTCAGGCGAACCAAGAGGGCAGGAACATTGCCGGTATTGCGGATTTCTACCTCGCCAACCCACTCTTCGCCCTGCTGAACGAAACGCTTGCCGCTGACAGCAACATCTGCCTTTGGCAACTTAGAGAGAGCCTGGAGGTTGTCCTCTTCCTTACCCATCACATAGAAGTTATCAGAAACCACCTGATTGTTCTGCTCCAGAGTCAACTTGATGTAGTAAACCTCCTCATCCGGTTCGCTCACGCTAACGGCATCGAGGGTCTGGTCTTCTGCCACATTCACTTCCTTGCTCTCCTCCTTGATCAACTTTCCGTACATATCAAAGACCTGAGCCTTGGCAACCAGGCCATCCTTGGCACCACCAGCGAAATTAACCACCTCGGCAACCTTCTTCACTGGGTTATACTGGATATGCAATGGTTCGCAAGCCTTCTTCACGCCAAAGTATGCCGCAGTTGGCTCGAAGTAATAATCATAGGTACACCAAACCATGCTTGGCCAGCAGGCATGACTCATCCAAATGAGCAAACCGAGACGATCCTGCTGAGAAGACTCATACATCGCACGGTAGCCATCATAGTTCAGCCACTGTGCCCACTTGGTAAACTGCTCAGCACTCTGAGGCTTGCCATAACGTTTTTCCATGATGTTGTTGAAAGACTCACCACCCTGGGCGCCCTTCAATGTATAATCATGCTGTCCCCAAGCATCGCTCTGTGGCCACAGATGTTCCGGTTCCATCATTCTGCTCAAAGACTCGAAGGTAGGCACATTAGGCATACCACGCTCTGAATGCAGCTTATGGCTCTGGTTAGCGAAGTAGAAAGACGGCGACTTCATCTGGTAAGGACCATGACCGCTGACACCAAGGTCGGCAGAGCTAGGAATATAACCCAACTGTGGATGAATCGCCTTGACCTGCTCTCTCAGCACCTTGTCGATGGATGCAGGAGGGAAGCCCTCATTTCTACCGCAATAGATACCGATACAAGCATGGCTGCGGATGCGGGAGATGTAATCGGCAGAGTTCTCGAGGAACATCTTGTCGTCATCAGGATCCGGTCCGTCCCATGGGTTAGCCAACCAGAAGTCCTGCCAGATCATGATACCATACTTATCGCATGCCTCATACAGTTCCTCATCTCCAATCTGACCTACCCAGTCGCGAATCATGTTGTAGTTCATCTCCTTATGATAGCGAACAGCAGCATCGTATTCACGTCCACGGTAGTTGAGGTTGGTCTCAGAGAATCCCCAGTTACCACCCAGTGGGTTCAGTCGCTTGCCATTGATGTAGAGCTTGGTCTGAGTATCCAGGTCGGCATAGCTCATCTGGCGAATGCCCGCCTTATAGTTGACCTCAGAGATCACCTCGCCAGAAGCCTTATCAGAAACCTTGAAACCGGCATCATATAAATAAGGTGAACCATAGCCGTTAGGCCACCAGAGATTCATGCGCTGGTTCTTGAGCTGAGGATAATCAGCTGGAGCGAAAGCCACTTCACGCTTCTCATTTGGCTGCAGGCTAACTTCCTGCTCGAACTGGATCTTACCTATAAAACCGGAAAGCTTCACGGTCTTAGCCACAGCATCTGCATTCTTCAGGAAGACAGATGGAGTCATGGTTGCCAATGTATCCGGCAGATTCAAAGTAGATGTTACCAACGGATCGGAAACGCTCACGCCATTGTCATGAGTGAGATAGACATCATTCCAGATACCGATTTCACGACCTGGGGTATTGGTAATCCAGTCCCAGCCGATAGATGCGTGGAAGGTAGGGTTATCAGCACCCAACTCACCACCATTGAGGTCGGTATTCTGGAGATTCTTCTGCTTCACCACGCCGAAGTGGGCATTCTTGATGACATGCACCTCCAACTTGTTGGCACCCGGCTTCAACTTCTTGGTCACATCGATGCGAGAGCGGATAAAGGCACCGTCGATTCTACCAATCTTCTCACCATTCAGGAGGATATCCGCTTTCCAGTTGATACCATCGAAGTTGAGATAGGTATGCTGGTTCTTGTTAGCAGAAGGCTGATGATTGATGGTAGTACGATACCAGAAATCAGAATTGAAGAACGACTCGGAAATCTGTCGCATATTATCATCATAGCGGTTATCAGGCACCGCACCGATATTCATATAGCTGGTGAGCACGGTTCCAGGAACGGTAGCCTGAATCCAGGCATCACTTCCCTCACGGCGCAACTGCCACTGATTGAGCATCTGCTTGCCATTCTTAGAAGCCAATGTGTTGGCTGCCTCGGCACGCAAACCGCCCTTACCCATCACCTGCATCTCTGACAAGGCGAATCTTCCGGAAGCATCCGGCTGAGTAAGCATCAATCTCACATATCTGCCATGGCCCTTGCAAGCCACCTTCTCTACCAGTCCCTTCTGTTTCTGCTGTCCCAGGGTAGCAATATCACTCCAATTTTTAGCATCATTAGAAACCTGAATCTTTCCCTGACGAGCCTTATTGACCCAGAAGAGATTCACCTGGTCGAAATCAGCCACAGTACCCAGATCTACATAGAGCCACTGATCATTCTTTGCCAATTCAGACTTCCATACACTGGAGAAGTGCATGGATGGACGCCATGAAGTAGTATTATCGATGAGTTTGACGCGCCACCACGCAGCACCCGGCATGGTAAATTCTATGCGTACGTGCTCGTAGTTGCCCGGTTTCTTCAAAGGAATGGAAACATTCAGCTTGCGGAGCGGCAGGCGCACCACATCCTGGAACTTGTTAGGGTCGGAACTTACCTGCTGCTTGGTAGCCTCGCCAGGAAGTCCGGTGCCTTTCTCTTCTCCCAGCACCTCCCATTTCTGACCATTGCGTGAACCCAACACACGAATCACATACCCCTCAGTAGCCTTGTCCTGATAGTAAGCCAATTCACCCGTAAACTTCAGGTTTCTAAGGTTTACCTTCATGGCTTCCCAATTGAACTCGGCAAAAGCCTTCTCGCCCTTGATATACTGACTGGTGACCGTGTTGCCATCGATCATCTTCTCCTTGTCACGGTTGGACAACTCGCCTTCATTCGTTCTTACACTCAGGAAGGAAGGAGCCTTGCTGGTGATGATACCATCTGTTACCAGATGACCTGTAAGATTGAAATCGGCATTCGAGGAAGTATATACCATACGGTTCAAGGCAATGTTCCTATAGGTATCATCCTTCACCATTTGAGGAGCCGTAAACTGAGACGGGCGTCCCGGATACTGTCCGATACCCCTTGTCCCAGTCTGATCGTCGGCATAAGTCAAGCCCAGAGCCTGACTGAGTAAAGCTATAACCACAACTGCTTTCTTCATTATTTTTTAAGTTTAAGTAATATACTAAGTTTTGTGCAAAGTTACAAAAAAAAATTATACGTGCAAATATTTTAAACCAATTTATTTATTCTAGCGTATTTTAGGGGGCATAAAAGGGGATGGAGCACAATCGAGTAGGAGGTAAACACTAATCATAGGTGTTTATCTCCTATTTTCATGT
>UQWP01000075.1 GCA_900544825.1 uncultured Prevotella sp.
GGGCTCGTTAGGGACTTGCACCCATTAGACAACACACATGCTAGTCAAACAAAATATAAGCCAGCTTACATTTCTGTAGGCTGGCTTTCTTATTTCTTTTTCATCTTTAATCTACCTGTGGTACTGTCGCGAGGAACTTGTTGATTTCCTCATCGCTCACCTTATTATTCTGCAAATCACCATTGAGATAGCTTTCGTATGATGGCATATCAATGAGACCATGACCAGAAAGACAGAAGAGAATCACGGTTTCCTTACCCTCTTCAGTAGCCTTCTTTGCCTCACGGATTGTTGCAGCAATGGCATGACAGCTCTCTGGAGCTGGAATGATACCCTCTGCACGGGCAAAGAGCATACCTGCCTCGAAAGCTTCTGTCTGAGCTACATCTACACCATGCATATAACCATCCTTGATCAACTGAGAGATGATCATACCGGCACCATGGTAACGGAGACCACCTGCATGGATATTGTCTGGCTTGAAGTCATGACCCAAGGTAAACATAGGCAACAGCGGAGTATATCCAGCCTCATCACCAAAGTCATATTCAAACTTTCCACGGGTCAGCTTAGGACAGCTCTCTGGTTCTGCAGCGATAAACTCGGTATGCTTCTCGCCCTTCAGGTTATGACGCATGAAAGGGAAGGCAAGTCCACCAAAGTTACTACCACCACCGAAACAAGCAATCACCTTATCAGGATACTCACCTGTCATCGCCATCTGCTTTTCAGCCTCCAGACCGATGACAGTCTGATGCAAAGCCACGTGATTCAATACAGAACCCAAGGTATATTTACAGCCCGGAGTGGTTGTAGCCAACTCAACAGCCTCAGAAATGGCAGTACCCAGAGAACCAGGATGATGAGGATCGCGGGTAATGATATTCTTACCGGCACGTGTACTCATACTAGGAGAACCCTCAACGGTAGCACCGAAGGTACGCATGATGCTGGAACGGTATGGCTTCTGCTGCATGGTAATCTTTACCTGATAGACAGCAGCCTCCAGTCCGTAGAGCTTGGCAGCATAGGAAAGGGCACACCCCCACTGACCCGCACCAGTCTCTGTAGTAACATTGGTATCACCCTCCTGCTTGCAGTAATAGCACTGAGGAATGGCAGAGTTGATCTTATGTGAACCTAATGGTGTTACACTTTCATTCTTGAAGTAGATATGTGCTGTAGTACCCAATGCTTCCTCCAATCCATAGGCACGAACCAATGGAGTAGAACGGTAGAACGCATACTTTTCCTGTACATCCTCTGGAATGTCAATCCAAGCGTGCTCGGTATCAAGCTCCTGCTTAGAGCACTCCTTATTAAAGATGTGAGACAAGTCGTCTGCACTGAGCGGCTTGTGAGTCTGTGGGTTCAACGGTGGCAAAGGCTTATTAGGCATATCTGCCTGAATGTTGTACCACTGAGTAGGGATATCCTGCTCCTGGAGAATAAACTTTTTCTGTCTCATGTATATGTTTTTATTAAATTGTTAATTCTAGCTACAAAAGTACAAATAAAAAATGAAATACAGAAATATTCCCTTGTTTTTTAACGAATTTGATGTATTTTGAGTGTAAAATGGAAGTAATTATTAGTATGCAAGGATTATTTTATGTTTAAACGCTATTCATCATCTTTTACTTATACAAAAATATAAAGCATCAGAATCCGATAAGAGAATCAGAATTCCGATGCTTTTTTTATTGATTTCTGTTTACGCTGAAAAAACTTGCAGAAGTTTCATTCCTAGTCATTCACCTTAATCTGAGAAATAAAATTCAACAGATTCTTTGCCTGTTCCACACTCTTCATATCTCGGATGCGAAGGAATCGCTTGTTGTTCTTTTCCTTCAAGGCACAGTCCTGGATATGGGTAGTAGCATAAGCGAGTACCCGGGAGAACATCTCGCTGCGATAGAACGGACTGTTCACATTGCTCACAAACTGCAGCTGCATGGTACCCTGCTTGAGCATGATCTTCTCACAACCCAATGACTTGCCCAGTCGGCGCAGACCTACCACACACATCAGCTCATCCGCCTCTCTAGGAACCGGACCGAAACGGTCGATCATTCGCCTGCGGAATTCTGCCACCTCCTCTTCACTCTGCAGATGGTCGAGTTCGCGATAGAGCAGCATTCGCTCAGAACTACCCGGCACGTAGGTATCCGGGAAATAGGTCTCCAGATCACTCTCCACGGCACAGTCATCCACAAAGTCATCGCCCGTGAGTTGCTTTCCTTCATCCATCTCCTGCTGATACAGGTCGTTGAACTCCTCGTTCTTCAACTCGGTGACAGCCTGGGAGAGGATCTTCTGATAAGTCTCATAACCCAGGTCTTCCATGAATCCACTCTGTTCGGAACCCAGCAGATTGCCGGCACCACGAATATCCAGGTCCTGCATAGCCAGATTAAAACCGCTACCCAGGTCGCTGAAGGTTTCCAGTGCTTCCAGTCGGCGACGGGATTCCTGAGAAAGATAAATCTTAGCCGGAGCTATCAGATAGCAGAAAGCCTTCTTGTTGCTACGTCCTACCCTACCTCTCATCTGATGCAGGTCGCTCAATCCGAAACGGTGGGCATCATTCACGATGATGGTATTGGCATTGGAGATATCGATGCCGTTCTCTACGATGGTAGTAGAAAGAAGCAGATCATAGTCATAATTGATGAATCCCATGATGATCTTCTCCAGTTCCTCCGGCTTCATCTGTCCATGCCCGACGGCGACACGGCAGTCTGGCACCAGTTTCTCGATGAGCAATTTCAGCTCGGTCAGTTTGATGATACGGTCACAGACAAAGAACACCTGACCGTTACGGCTCATCTCAAAATTGATGGCATCAGCGATCACCGTCTTGTCGAAGGTGATGACCTCCGTCTGGATAGGATAACGGTTAGGCGGCGGCGTGCGCATAATACTCATATCGCGGGCTCCCATCAGCGAGAACTGCAGGGTTCTCGGAATCGGGGTAGCACTCATGGTAAGGGTATCCACATTCACCTTCAGCTGGCGAAGCTTTTCCTTGGTAGATACACCAAACTTCTGCTCCTCATCAATGATCAGCAGTCCCAGGTCGTGCCATTGTACTGACTTGGAAATCAGCTTGTGGGTACCAATCAGGATATCCACCTTTCCCTCCTTCAGTTCTTCCAGAATGCGCCGGGTATCCTTGGCAGTACGGGCACGACTCAGATATTCCAGAGAAACAGGGAGATTCTCCAGTCGATGCTTGAAGGTCTGGTAATGCTGATAGGCTAGCACCGTGGTAGGCACCAGCACAGCCACCTGCTTTCCATCGCAAGCCGCCTTGAAGGCTGCACGGATGGCAACTTCCGTCTTACCGAACCCCACATCGCCACACACCAGACGGTCCATCGGGCGACCGCTTTCCATGTCTTTCTTCACGTCAGCCGTTGCCTTGCTTTGGTCGGGCGTATCTTCATAGAGGAACGAAGCCTCCAGCTCATGCTGCAGATAGCTGTCGGCACTATAGGCAAATCCCTTTTCGCGTCGGCGCTGCGCATAGAGTTTGATCAGGTCGCGGGCGATATCCTTGATTCGCTTCTTTGCCTTCTCCTTCAACCGGTCCCAGGCACCTGTTCCCAGGGTAGAGAGGCGTGGCGGTTCACCGGTATCGCTTCTGCGGTATTTACTGATTTTATAGAGCGAGTGGATGCTCACATCCACCTTGTCATTGTTCTTATACACGATGCGGATCATCTCTTGATAGCTGTCGCCGGTAGGCACACGCACCAGTCCGCCGAACTTTCCAATACCATAATCCACATGCACGATAAAGTCGCCATAATCCATCTCCTGCAACTCCTTCATGGTGAGCGCCATCTTTCCGGCTCTTGCCGAGTCTGAACGGAGGTTGTATTTATGGAATCGGTCGAAGATCTGATGATCGGTAAAGAAGCAGGCACGCTTCTCATGATCCACGAATCCCTCGTGAATGGTTTTATCCACAGGGGTAAAACGGATCTGATACCTTTTCAGCTCCTCACTGTCGAAGATATCCTTCAGTCTCTCCTGCTGCTTCTGGCTGTCTGCCAATATATATAAGGTATAGCCCTGAAGCTGATAATCCTCAAGAGTCTGGGCAAGGAGATTGAAATTCTTGTGGAACAGCGGCTGCGGCGCCATATCAAAGGAGATGACCGCCTGGTTATCACCCTTGGCAGTCAACAGATGCTCCTGCTTCCTGGCAACATCCCCCTCAGGTTGCTTGCCGAATTCGATACGCACGTGCTCAACCAGTGCATGCTGGAAGTCTGAAGCGGAAACAAGATTCAGCTCTGCCTTCATCTCCCTCCTGATTTTCTCAGCCTCCATCTCGGTGGCACCTTCCAGCTGTTCGGTGAGACTCTGCGAAGAGAATCCATCCTTGTAAATCTGCTCGATACGGTCGTGCAGCAGCGTATAGTCATTCATCACCACGAGTGCATCCGCATCCAGGAAATGGAGGAAACACTGCTTCACGCTCTGTTCGGCAGCAAGTTCCGGAACGATTTCGATGGCATCACGCTTATCCTTCGAAAGCTGGTCTTCGATGTTGAAGGTGCGGATGGTATCAATCTCATCACCGAAGAAATCGATACGGAACGGATATTCGCAACTGTAGGAATAGACGTCGAGGATGCTTCCACGAACGGCAAACTGACCCGGTTCATAGACGTAATCAGTCTCCTGAAGTCCGAAATCACGCAACTGATGCACGATATCCACCTGTGCAATCTGTTGTCCTACGGTAAGTTTGAGGATTCTCTCATCCAGAATCTGCTTGGAAACCACGAGCTCTGCCAGGGCATCAGGATAAGAAACGATATAGATCTGCTTGCCAGCCGACAATCGTGCCAGCACTTCCGTTCTCAGGATTTCGTTAGCCGCATCCCGCTGCCCATACTTGATGGCGCGTCGGTAGCTGGAAGGAAAGAAAAAGGCGCTCTCCTGTCCCAGCATCTGCGTTAGATCATGATAGAAATACCCCGCTTCATCAGCATCATTGAGCACGAAAAGCACGGTGCGCTTCATCTTAGCCTGCAGCGAACCGAAGAACACCGAGACAGAAGAGCACACCAATCCCTGAAGAAAGACAGAATGAACCGACTTCTTCTCCAATAAATCAAAGAGGGCATTCGCCTGTGGCGAACGCCCGTATAGTTTTGCAATTTCCTGTAATGTCACTTTTACTTCAATTTCGGATATTTCTTGAACCATCCATCGAGACGCAGTCTCATCACGCCGAAGAAAGCCTCTCCAAAGATACCGCCACTCATCTTGCTCACTCCCTCACGGCGATTCACAAAGATAACCGGCACCTCCTTGATCTTGAAGCCAATCTTAAAGGAAGTGAACTTCATCTCAATCTGGAAACCATAGCCCTTGAAGCGGATGGCATCAAGATTGATGGTCTCCAATACCTTGCGGCGATAGCAGACGAATCCTGCGGTGGTATCATGTACCTGGAAACCGGTAACAAAACGCACGTACTTGGAAGCGAAATAGCTCATCAATACGCGACCGATAGGCCAGTTCACCACGTTGACTCCCGAAACATAACGGGAACCGATGGCTACATCGTAGCCCTCATCGTGGGTAGCCGCATAGAGGCGAGGCAGATCATTAGGATCGTGGCTGAAGTCGGCATCCATCTCGAAGATGAAGTCATAACCCTGCTTCAGCGACCATTTGAAGCCCATGATATAGGCTGTGCCCAAGCCCAGCTTACCCGAACGCTCCAGGATATGGAGACGGTCGGCAAACTCATCGGCCATCAGCTTCTTAACGATGTCAGCAGTTCCGTCCGGACTACCGTCATCGATAACAAGGATGTCGAATTTCTTCTCCAGGCCAAAAACGGCACGAATGATTTTCTCTATATTTTCCTTCTCGTTGTATGTAGGAATGATTACAATACTGTCACTCATAATGTTCTAATTTAATATATTTATTGGTCAGGATTCTCCACGAATCCCTGATGTTCCTTCACCAGTCCACCCATGATGGCATCATAGCTCTTGGTCATCTGGTTCTTGATATTCTCAGGACCCTTGCCCATCGGCTCAATCGGCTCATGGATGGTGAGCTTCAGCGGATGCCAGAATGCCCAGTAGATATCCTTCATGCGGGGCTTGACCTCGAAACTGCCATTGATGGTAAGCGGGCAAACCGGCAACTGCAATTCGTCGGCAAGCATGAAGGCACCTCGGCGGAACACGCCCATGTGACCGGTAAAGCTACGGGCACCCTCCGGGAATACCACCAGCGACATACCCTCCTTCAATACCTCGCGCGCCCTGTCATAGGAAGCACGGATCTTGGAAGGTCCACTCTTGTCGATAAAGATATGATGTGCATACTCGCAAGCCAAACCTACCAGAGGAATCTTGCGGATACCCTTCTTCATCATCCACTTGAAGTTACGTCCCAGGAAGCCGTAGATCAGGAAGATGTCGAAAGCACCCTGATGATTGGCAACAAACACATAACTCTGATTCTTCTTCAGATGTTCCCTACCCTCTACCTTCACCGGCAGCAGAAGGATACGGATCCAAAGGATAGACCACCACTTGCCGGGATAATATCCCCAGAAGTGACCATTGCCCAGTCTGCAGCCTATCACGGTAGTAAGACTGGTCAGAATGCTCGCCAGAACAAGAATCGGCAAACATATCAAAAGCTGATATAATCGATATAAGTATTTCATAATCGCAATTTCATGAATTATTGGAAGATCGTGACTTGGTCATCTTATTTCCGTTTCAATGTGATGACTACTATTTCAGGAGTTGCCCCGATGCGGATCGGAATGGTTCCTCCCAATCCGGCTGTGGTATAGAGCTGGCATCCCTCGCGCTCATAGAGTCCGTAATCGAAAGCCGAGAACATAGACGGGCGCAAGCCGAGAACAGAAACCTGTCCGGCATGGGTATGTCCGCTCAGGGTAAGCTGCGGAGCTACCAGCACGCTGTCCTTCGAACCATATTTCTCGTTGATACGTGAAGGCGTCATGTCTTTCCACATCTCCGGAATATGCTGGAGCATCAGCACAAACTGTCCTTTCTGAATACCATAGAGTGCCTGTGCCACCTCTGCACGCGAAGGCTTCTTGAAGTTTTCGGTACCGGCTACATAGATGGAATCCTTGCCGCGATGCAGCACAAAGTGCTCATTCATCAGCAGATGCCATCCCATCTCCCGTTCCGTCTGCTGCACCTTTTCTTCTATCCTGCGGATTTCAGCCTCGTCATCCACATTCATATAATAGGTGTAATCGTGATTGCCCAATACGCTCACCACGCCATCCTTCGCCTTCAGACCACTCAATGTCTTCTTGAAAGGAACCAGTTCCTCCGGTCTCACATTCTGCAGATCACCCGTAAAGCAGATCAGGTCGGGATGCTGGGCATTGATGCTATCTACATCCCGCTGAGGCATGTGTCTGCGCCATCCATAATAGGAACCTACATGGATATCGCTGAAATGCACGATGCGGTAACCCTCAAACGCCTCTGGCAGATCGGGCACATAGACCGTGAGATGCTTCACCTGAAACTGTCGTACCCCCATCGTAAAGCCATAGATGAAACTGAAGAAAGCCCATACGGCAAGGAAGATTCCTACCAGTTTTCCCCAGTTGCGTGCCCGATGTACACTTCCTCTAAACCTGCCATCCCCTTTTTTTGCCTTGAAGCAGCGGGAGAGCTTCATACATTCCCATCCCACAAAACTGGTGAAGGCAAAGACAAACTGCGGAACAGCCAGCAGTGCCATCATGCCAAACCAGATGTCTATGAACACCGGATTGGCAGGCAGGAAGTCAGGCTCCAGGGTGAGATAGGCAGTGTATCCTATCACGATGGCAGCAGGCAACCAATATAGTATCTTTCGTTTTCCCTTAGGAATATGCAGGTATTTCCGGTCTATCCAGAGATAGGGCAATACCGTGAGCACAATCACGGGAATCAATAATCTAGCTATCATTGTTAAAAACTATCTTTTTTATCTTCTCTAACTTCTGGTTACTAACATCATCTTCTCACCTTCTATTTCAGCAGGCTCGACTGCAGGAACCTTTTCATCAGTTCCACGGGAACGCCCCTGCGGCGGGCATAATCCCTCAGCTGGTCATCCCCAATCTTACCCAGTTCGAAATATCTAGCCATGGGATGAGCGAACATCAGTCCCGACACACTGGCATGGGGTGTCATCATTCCGCTTTCCGTGAGTCGGATGCCCACCTGCTTCATATCGAGAAGCTGGTCGATGAGGAAATTTGCACTCGTATCCGGCAGCGAAGGATAGCCGATGGCTGGTCGGATGCCCTGATACTCCTCCCTAAGCAGCTGTTCGATGGTAAGATGTTCATCGGGTGCATAGCCCCAGTAAGCCTTTCTTACCTCTTCGTGCAGTTTCTCGGCAGTAGCCTCTGCCAGTCTGTCGCTCAGGGTCTGTGCCATCATGTTGAGATAATCATCGTGCCGGTAGGCATCCATGATACCTCCATCTACCGTAGAACAGAACACCCCGATCTGGTCTTTCTCCCCGTGTGCCAGCGGACGGATGAAATCAGCCAGACAGAGATTCGGTGCGCCCGGAGCAGAAGGATGCTGCTGGCGGAGCATCGGAAAACGGAGCTGCTGATCCAGAAACAGGATATCATCCCCATCGCTGTTAGCATCGAAGAGTTGGAAGATGGCATGACTGTGAAACCTGTCCTCCCAGGAGGCAAGCATATCCAGCGCTTCCTGCTGCATCTTCTCCTTGTCGCTACGTGGTTTTCCGCTCAATCCCCAGGCATGGTAGAAATAGAGCCAGTTGATATAAGGCACCAGTTCTGATATTCTGTATTGCCTTACGATTCTATCTTTTGTCATAAGTCATCTCCTCGCCGCGGTAGGCTGCATCAAAGGCACCCTTGTTATAGACAAGGTGACCATTGCAGAAGGTCTGCTCCACCTGCCACTGATATTCATGTCCCTCCATCGGACTCCACTTGCACTTGCTCTGGATGACATCCTTTGTAACGGTCCATGGAGAATGAGGCTTCACGATGACGATATCTGCCTGATAACCCTTGCGCAGGAAACCACGCTGGGCCACCCGGAAGAGCTGAGCCGGCTGATGCGCCATCAGCTCAACCATCCGTTCGATGGTAAGCACGCCTTCATCTACCAGTTCCAGCATGGAAACGAGCGAGAACTGCACCATCGGCATACCCGAAGCCGCCTTGGCACATCCCCCCTGCTTGTCCTTCCACTCGTGTGGAGCATGGTCGGTACCGATAGTGGCAATGGTTCCGTCGTTGAGCGCCTTGCGCAAGGCATTACGGTCTGCCAGGGTCTTGATGGCAGGATTGCACTTGATGAGTGCCTTCTTCGTAGCATAGTCGGCATCCGAGAAGACGAGATGGGCTATCACCGCCTCTCCGGTAATCTGAGGAAGAGGGACGCCATCTCCGGAATGCTCATTCGCCTTTCCGTTCTGATGGGCGAAGAGCTCCAGCTCCCGGGCTGTCGTAACATGGGCGATATGCAGACGGGTACCAAACTCGCGGGCTAATTCCACTGCGAGTTTGCTGCTCTCATAGCATGCCTCTTCGCTGCGGATTTCCGGATGATGCTCCACGGCAGGATCCTCTCCGTACTTAGCCTTGGCCTCTGCCATGTTGCGGTTGATGATTCCGGTATCCTCGCAGTGCGTCATCACCGGCAGGTTCAGGTCCTTAGCCGTCTTGAAGACGCGCTTCAGCGATTCCATCTTATCCACCAGCATATTACCGGTGCTGGAACCCATGAAGAGCTTGATGCCTGGCACATGGTGCATATCCAGCTGGGCAAAGGAATCCACGTTGTCATTGGTGGCACCATAGAAGAAGCTGTAGTTCACATGACTCTTCTCTGCGCCCAGCTTTCTCTTGTCATTCCACGCCTGCAGTTCGGTAGTCTGCGGCACGGTATTCGGCATTTCCATATAGGAAGTCACGCCGCCATAGGCAGCCGCGCGGCTCTCACTCTCGATATCCGCCTTGCGGGTAAGTCCCGGCTCACGGAAATGAACATGGTCATCGATTACACCCGGCAAAACGAAACACCCCGTAGCATCCACTACTTCATCGTAGATGCCACGGGGAGCCATGCCTTCAAATATATCAGATATCACTTCACCATCGACAAGAAGATCGCCCTGGAATGAGCGACCTTCATTGACAATAGTTCCGCCTTTTATTAACACTTTAGACATAGTATTTCTTTTTTCTAAACTTTGAATTTACTCTTTTGCTTCAGGAATGCTTGGCTTCGCCAGTTCGTTAGGCGTTGGTGCAGGAGCCGCATTCGGATCGGTCTGCGGAGCCTCCATCTGTCCTGCCTGCATGTTCGGATCCATCTGTGCTTCGTGGGTACCGTTCATGATAGCCTGGTTTTCCTGTGCTTTCTGGTAGTAGTCCTTCACGTATGGATCGCTCTTGAAGTGCTCTGTAGCCTTGCTCATGATATCCTCTATCCATGGCGAAAGCATCGGATACTGGTTGCCCATGGTTACGAGGAAGAATACGCCTGGTCCCAAGACATTCTCGAAGTTGTCGGTAATGAAGGTAGTCACCAGCTTGTCCTCCTGCTCGGAGAGTTTCATCGCCTCAGCATTCAGCTGGGCAGTCACCGCCTGCATATCGCTTCCATTCATGATGGCCTGGTCGTGCTTATGCACCAGTTCCCGCTGCTGGCTCTGCAGCTGCTGGTATTTCTTGAAGAATCCGAAGAGCTTGTCGTTGAGTGGCGTTCCACTTACTACCTGCTGTACATCGTCGAGTTTCACGGTAATGGTTCCCGCCTCCAGCACCAGTGGCAGAACAGGCTCATCGTCCATGAATACATTTGCCATTCTTGCAGAATCTACCGTTCCCTGGAAATGGAACTGTCCATGTACCACATCACAGGAGTCGATCTTGCTGAATTCGTTATTCTTTAAGATTTGAAGGTAGAGCATACGGCCATCCAGGGTACTCACGTTGGAAGTACCCGAAATATCGTAGCTACTGGCGCATGAGGTAAGCGCCACCAAGGTGATAAGTGCGTAAAATACCTTATTCATAAGCTTTATAATTCACATTCAGTGAACAAAAGTACAATCATTTCTTGAAGTACCGAAATAAATTGATGCAATTTAATTGAATATTACAAGTATTTATGTTTTATTTGCATTCTTCCCCCTTCATTTCGTGCGAAATGCGGAAGGTGGTGTAGAGTTCCAGGATAGATGCCACCAGCATCACCACGATCCACTTGCCGTAGAAGATGGAGTAAAAGAGCTGCGGATTGCCCAGCCATTTCTCGGTAAAGGTATAGACCGTATCCACCATCGAGATGCCGGCAAAGATAAAGAGGATGTTGGCTACATTCTGGATGCGCTTCAGGCGATGGATGACAGGCGACTTGCCCTCGTAGGTCTGCATCGACTGGATCACGCTGAAGAGCACGGTGCCCAGAAGGAACACCCAGCTCGTGGTTTCCACCAGCGAAGGATAAATCTGTTTCAGCACAAAGCTGCACGCACCGACAACCATCAGCACGCCGCCCAACAAAAACAAAGCACTCTGTATTTTATTCAACTGTTTCATCTTTCTTATTTTCTTTTTCTGTTCGTTCACACCTTATTATATATAGAAAGCGCTATATAGATAGCGTTACCGGATGGAATCCTTGTTCTCCTCGTCTTCATCTATTTCCACCGAACCGGGCAGGTCCGTGCTCAGCACGAAGATATCCTCATTGTCAGCCTTCATGAAGTAGCGTTCGCGTGCTATCTTGCCGAAGACTTCCGGTCCCTTGCGCATTTCCTTCAGGATGCGGAGATCCCGGTCATACTCCGTTCTGTACTTTTCTATCTCCGAACGCAGCGTGGCTATCTCAATCTGATACTTGATATGCTGGCGGATGCTATTGTCGTCAATGACACCCACTATCAAAACACCCGCAATTATCACTATAAGATATTTATAGTGAGCGAGATAATTCCATATAATACTTAACTTTTGACTCATTAATTTCCGAATTTGTTTGCAAAGATAATATTTTTTTGTTATCTTTGCATCACAATTAAGAAAAAATAATGTAAGTGAACGTATATTCAAGCAAAAAAGAATGGAAGAATACATAGTTTCGGCTAGAAAATACCGTCCGATGACCTTTGATTCGGTGGTTGGACAGAGTGCGTTGACTACCACATTGAAGAATGCAGTGAAGAGTGGCAAGCTTGCCCACGCTTATCTTTTCTGCGGTCCGAGAGGTGTGGGAAAGACCACCTGTGCCCGCATCTTTGCCAAGGCAATCAACTGCGAGCACCCTCGCGAGGACGGCGAGGCATGCAATACCTGCGAGAGCTGCCAGGCTTTCAATGAGCAGCGCTCCTACAACATCTTCGAGCTGGATGCCGCCAGCAACAATGGTGTCGATCAGATCAAGACCCTGATGGAGCAGACCCGCATCCCGCCTCAGGTAGGCAAATACAAGGTGTTCATCATCGATGAGGTCCACATGCTCAGTGCCGCCGCCTTCAATGCCTTTCTCAAGACCCTGGAGGAGCCGCCATCGCACGTGATCTTCATCCTCGCCACCACCGAGAAGCACAAGATCCTGCCTACCATCCTGAGTAGATGCCAGATCTACGACTTCGAGCGTATGACCGTGCCCAACACCATCGCCCACCTCAAGATGGTGGCAGAGAAGGAAGGCATCCAATACGAGGAGCAGGCGCTTGCCGTCATTGCCGAGAAGGCAGACGGAGGTATGCGAGATGCCCTCTCCATCTTCGACCAGGCTGCCAGCTTCTGCCAGGGCAACATCACCTACCAGAAGGTGATAGAAGACCTGAACGTGCTCGACAGCGACAACTACTTCAAGCTCGTGGACCTCGCCCTGGAGAACAAGGTGAGCCAGATGATGCTGCTGCTCGACAATATCCTGGGCAAGGGATTCGACGGCGGAAACATGATTCAGGGACTCGCCCAGCACGTACGCAACGTGATGATGGCGAAGGATACCCAGACCCTGCCGCTGCTGGAAACCAGCGAAGAGCAGAAGGCAAAATACGTGGAGCAGGCAAAGAAGGCCCCAACACCTTTCTTATATAAGGCACTCCAGCTGATGAACAACTGCGATGTGCAGTACCGACAGAGTTCCAACAAGCGACTGCTCGTAGAGCTGACCCTGATACAGATTGGTCAGATTACCCAGCCGGAAGACCAGGATGTGCCTAGTGCGGGGCGTACGCCCCACAGACTAAAATCCCTGTTTCAGAAAATCGTTGCCCAGCTTAAGCCTGCCTCTCAGGGTGCAGGTGCCGGGCAAGAGAGCGGCAGCAAGGCTCCCATTACAGGAGCACAGCCTGTTGCTGCAGCTACTGCTGCGCCTATATCAACAGAGAGAAACGGATCTCAGGAGGCTGCATCCGCAGCATCGCCGAAGGCAAAGACCCTTCTCAAGTCACCAAGTCAGGTAAAACTGAAAGGCATCGGCATGAGCTTCGCCAACCTGGAGAAGACGGAGCAGAACAGCCAGCACATCTACAATCCTATCGACCAGCTCAAGGAAGAGGCACCGACATCTACCGGAGCTGCCGCCAACCACGACCAGCCTTTCACCCAGGAACAGGTAGAAGGCCAGTGGATCAGCATGTGTCTGAGAATGCAAGGCATCAAGGACTTCATCGGACTCGCCAATCGCATGAAACCGATTGTACCAACCATCACCGACTTTCCGCATATCGAGGTAGTCATCGACAACAAGCTGCTGCTCGACGACATAGTCAAGATCAAGGGCAGAATCCTGCAGACCTTCAGAATCGGCTTGAACAACAGCCAGGTAACCATCGACTACCGTCTGGCAGAATCGGATGAAGTAACCCGCATCCTCTCCAAGCGAGAGATACTTGAGAATATGATAAAGGAAAACCCTGCCATCGGCAAGCTGACCCAGGATCTCCGGTTAGTCATGGCATAAATAAACAGAATAGTAAGACAATAATGGCAAGAAGACTTAGAAAGAAGCGTATAGCCGTGATACTGCTCACATTCACAGCCCTCATCGGATGGACCACCCACAGCTGCGTATCGCGCTGCACCTCGTCCGACAAGGAGAAATCAGCAGATTCACTGCCTGCGGTACATATCAACGATTCCATCACCAATGCCCTCACCGAGGGAAAGGCATATCAGGAGATGGATTCCGTCATAGAGAGATACCTCAAGAGATGGGAGATCAATGGTGCCCAGCTCGTCATCACCCGCAACGACTCCCTGCTCTATGCACGTGGATTCGGATGGGCAGACAAGGAGAAGGGCATCCGGATGGAACCCAACATGCTGATGCGCTTTGCATCCGTTTCCAAGCTCATCACCGCCGTGGGCATCATGAAACTCGTAGAGATGAAGAAGCTGCGCATGGGCGACAAGGTGTTCGGACAGAAGGGCATCCTCTGCGATACCACCTATAACAACAGTATCAAGGACCAGCGCTACTACAACATCACCGTAGAACAGTTGCTGCGCCACCAGGCTGGTTTCAACAACTATGCCGGCGATCCGGTATCCTCCACCCGTTACATCATGATGCAGAACCATCTCACCACCCCTCCCGACCATCCTACCCTGCTCAGGATTCTCCTGAAGCGTCATCTGGGTTATACGCCGGGCGAGGGCAAGTGCTACAGCAATCTGGGCTATATGATTCTCTCGATGATCGTGGAGAAGAAGAGCGGAATGAAATACGAGAACTTCATCCAGAAATATGTGCTCCAGCCTGCCGGTTGTTTCGACATGCATATTGCGGGCACCTATTACAAGGACCGCCGTCCTAACGAGACGAAGTATTACATGCACCAGGGCAGCATTCCGGTATATGAGTACAACAACAGCGGCAGGATGGTAGAGAAGTGCTATGGCGATACCGATCTTCCCCGACTTTCGGGAGCAGGAGCCTGGTGCGGATCGGCAGCCGAATTGTCGCGCCTCATTGCGAGCATCGACGGCATGCCTCATGTCAAGGATATCCTGAGCAGGAAGAGTGTACAGTTTATGACGCAGGAGCAGCCCAACCATCAGTACTCCATCGGCTGGAACTATACGCCGAAGAGCAACCGTCCTTGGATTCGCACGGGTTCCCTTGCCGGCACCTCTGCGTTGGTTCTGAAATATCCTGATGGTCAGTGCTGGATTCTCATCACCAACACCTCCACCTGGAAGGGTCATGGCTTCAGCAACGACACCATGGCATTCTTCGAGAAGCTGCGCAAGAAATATATGCCGCAGATGCCAAAGCGTGATCTCTTCCTGTAAAAAGGACAGAGGGATGTGACAGTTCAGCTCTCATCTTCTCTCCGCAAAGATACAAAAATATTAGGGTGTCCAGTTCTCTGTTCTTAAAAACAAGCTGGAAACATCCCTGTTAA
>UQWP01000076.1 GCA_900544825.1 uncultured Prevotella sp.
CTTAATATAAGTTATTGACTTACAGACGATTAAATATTAATTTAACGCAGTATTGTAAGATGGGCAGGGCTTTTGATGAAGTTCTGCCTATCTTGTTGGCTTATAGCCTTTATTCGGGGAAATTTGCTGATAACTACTTGTTGGAACTTGTTGAGCAAATTGAATGCAAGCTATGAAGAAAATCAAACTTTATGACTACCAGCAGAGGATGCTGGAGGAAATCATCAACGTGCTGACCACGAAGGAGATAACCCGTTACCGCAAGAAAAAGGGGTATGAAGAAGGTAACTCGGTCATCGTGCAGATGCCTACGGGTACCGGAAAAACCTACGTGATGGCTTCGGTGGTGAAATGGTTTCTGGATAACTACGAGGAGGGCGAGGTGTGGATTGTTGCGCACCGCCGTGAACTGGTAGAGCAGATGCAGCAGACACTGGTCAGATTCTGCCTGGACTATGGGGAGAAAGAGACGGTGCTGAAAGCTAAAGTAAGAATCCGTGTGCTCTCTATCCAATGGCTCGGCAGGCATGTCGGGGAGCTGAAAAAGGCGGATTGCATACCGGGGATGATCGTGGTGGATGAAGCCCATCATGCCCTGGCTCGTTCTTACAAAGACCTGTTTGACCGCAACAGGGATGCTTTGAAACTGGGAATGACAGCTACGCCTTGCCGCATGAAAAGGGAATCGTTCGGTATGCTGTTTGAGCGTCTTATAAGCTCTCCATCTACCAAGGATTTTATCAAGAGTGGCTATCTGGCACCCTATGACTATGTGGTCATCGGACAGTTCTCGCAAGACCAGCTGACCATCAACTCTTTGAAAGGTCGAGGCAGCGATGGTGACTATTCCATCAAGGAGATGGATGAGAAACTGAATGTGCCTCAATCCATCAAGCGACTGTATGAGAGCGTAGTGAAGCATGCCGACGGAAAGAAGGGTATCGTGTATGCCATTGACATCGACCATGCCCAGATGATAGCCTCTTACTACAAGGCGATGGGTATCAGGGCGGTGGCTCTGGACAGCAAGACTCCTGCCAAGACCCGCCAGCGAATGGTGGAGGCTTTCAGAAATGGGAACCTGGACTGTCTGGTGAACGTGAACCTCTTTGATGAGGGGTTCGACTGTCCGGATGTGGAGTATATCCAGATGGCTCGTCCTACTCTGTCGCTTGCCAAGTATCTGCAGATGGTGGGGCGCGGGTTGCGCATCAACCACAAGCAGAAGGATAAGGTATGTATGATTATTGATAATGTGGGTAACTACCGTAAATTTGGCTTGCCTGACAGGGAGCGGAACTGGGCATCGATGTATGCCGGACTGAGACCCGGAAAGGGAACCATACCGCCTTCTGCCAAAAAGGCAAAGGGTGTGATCGTACCCAATAATGACATGGTATTTGTGGCGCAGTATGACAAGAAGAAAACGGAGCTTAGCAGCAAGCAGCGCTATGAATATCTGCAGGATGTGAAACCTTTTGAGAAATCAGGAAGATGGGGACTCCGTGTGGGGGATGATATCATCCTGCAGCCGGTATATAGGAAAATCCATGATTTCATAGGTGGTTTTGCCATCTTTGAGATTGCTCCCAACAGGGTGGGTATCCTGATCAGGAACGGCAAGGTATATTATCCTGCCGATTATCAGAAAATCAAAATCCTCTCCGGCAACCGTGCCTTGCTCACACAGAATGTCATCCATACCGAAGAGGTGAAGCTGGATACCAAATGGGGATATTAACATATAGCACCGCATAACTATTTAAAAAGATAGTTATGGCGGTGCTATTTTTTTTATGATAGATTTCGCTTTTTCAGAAGATATCCGAATGTGAATTACAATGGATACTCCTCGAAAGCGTAGAGTACAGTGCTTAAATAACGCTCGCCAGTATCTGGCAAGAGGGCTACAATCTTCTTGCCCTTGTTCTCAGGACGCTTCGCAATCTCGGTGGCTGCAAAGGCGGCAGCACCAGATGATATTCCTACCAGAAGACCCTCGGTCTGAGCCAGGTCACGACCTGCCTTGATGGCATCATCGTTCTGAATATCCAATACCTCATCGATGAATTCTGAAGAGTAAGTCTCTGGAATGAAGCCGGCACCAATGCCCTGAATCTTGTGAGGACCGCTCTGTCCGCCGTTCAATACAGGCGATGTGGCAGGCTCTACGGCAATCACCTTCACGTTAGGATTCTGCTCCTTCAGATACTTGGCGATACCCGAAATGGTTCCACCGGTACCTACACCGGCTACGAAGATATCAATCTCGCCATCGGTATCTGCCCAGATTTCTGGTCCAGTTGTGGCATAGTGCTTGGCAGGGTTGGCAGGGTTGGTAAACTGTCCCAGAATCACGGAACCCGGAATGGAATCGCGGAGTTCCTTAGCAGCCTTGATAGCACCAGGCATTCCGTCCTTACCGCTGGTCAATCTCACTTCTGCGCCGTAAGCCTTCACCAGGTTTCTGCGCTCCACACTCATGGTTTCAGGCATGGTGAGGATGAGGTGGTAGCCCTTTACGGCTGATACCAGAGCCAAACCTACACCTGTGTTACCGCTGGTTGGTTCGATGATGGTGGCACCTGGTTTCAGGATGCCCTTCTGCTCAGCGTCTTCGATCATCGCGAGGGCGATACGATCCTTTACGCTTCCGCCAGGATTGAAGAATTCTACCTTAGCAATCACAGGAGTCTCCAAACCCTTGGATGCTGAATACTTACCCAATTCTACCAATGGGGTCTTACCGATTAAATCAGTAATCTGCTTATATATCTTTGCCATAACTGTACTCTAATTTAAATCATTGATATTTTTACTTTACGTAGGTGAATGCCTCATCGAGTGCCTCAATCAGGTCATCGATGTTCTCGATACCGATGCTCAATCGAACAGTAGAAGGATAGATGTGCTGCTCCTCCAACTCCTCTGGGCTCAACTGAGAGTGGGTGGTTGTTGCTGGGTGGATAACCAGTGACTTCACGTCGGCTACGTTAGCCAGCAAAGAGAAGATGCGCAGGTGGTCGATGAACTCCCAAGCCTCTTTCTCGCCGCCCTTGATATCGAAGGTGAAGATAGAACCACCGCCGTTAGGGAAGAGCTTCTTGTAAAGCTCGTGGTCTGGATGAGAAGGAACGGCTGGGTGATTAACCTTAGCCACCTTAGGATTGTTCTCCAGATACTCTACCACCTTCAATGCATTCTGAACGTGACGCTCTACACGGAGGCTCAATGTCTCCAAGCCCTGAAGAAGAATCCAGGCATTGAATGGAGAGATGGTTGCACCGGTATCACGAAGGATGACCGCACGGATTCGGGTTACGAACGCTGCTGCTCCGGCTACATCTGCGAATACGGCACCATGATAAGATGGGTCTGGCTTAGCGAGAGTAGGGAACTTGTCGGCATTCGCCTTCCAGTCGAACTTACCGCCATCTACGATGACACCGCCGAGAGATGAACCGTGACCGCCGATGAACTTGGTTGCTGAGTGAACCACGATATCTGCTCCGTGCTCGATAGGGCGGATGAGGTATGGGGTGCCGAAGGTGTTATCGATAATCAATGGGATGTTGTGGCGATGAGCAATCTCTGCCAACTTATCGATATCGGTTACATCTGAGTTAGGATTTCCGAAGGTCTCTGCATAGAGTGCCTTGGTATTGTCCTGGATGGCAGCCTCTACCTGCTCGAAGTTGCGAGGATCCACGATGGTGTAGCTGACACCCTGTGTGGATAATGTATGAGTGATGAGGTTATAAGTACCACCATAGATGTTGTCGGCAGCTACGATGTGGTCGCCATTCTGAAGGATGTTCTGCAGAGCGTAGGTAACGGCGGCAGCACCAGAAGCGACAGCCAGACCTGCTACACCACCCTCGAGGGCAGCTACACGGTCTTCGAATACCCCCTGAGTAGAGTTGGTCAAGCGACCATAGATGTTACCTGCGTCACGGAGTCCGAATCTATCGGCAGCGTGCTGAGAGTTGCGGAACACGTAACTTGTGGTCTGGTAGATAGGCACCGCACGTGCGTCGGTAGCTGGATCTGGATTTTCCTGACCTACATGCAACTGAAGTGTCTCAAAGCGAAGTTTCTTTTCTGTACTCATAATTCTATGTCCTTTCTTTAATTTTACGTTATGTTCTGATTGACGCTGCAAAGGTACGGCGATTTTCTGGATTCTGAAATAGCACATGAGTAGTATTCCTGCTACCACGTTTGTGGTATTCGGGCATTTTTTAGCAGAAAAAGGGGCAAAATTACCTAATTTGGCCGAATACAAAAAATGTCCTCATCTGAAAGGGGGTATCAGATGGGGACAGTTTCAGTTATGTTTTACTACATTGCAGCTATATTTCTGCTATATTGCAGCTATATTACAATCTAAATCCTAAGCCGATGGTCATTGGGTAGCACTCGGGAGCTTTGGTTTTCTTGAGCAGCGGGGTTACTCCGGCACGGGCGTAGAGCATCACTCCTGAGTAGCCGGCACGGGCTTCGAGGTTCACGCCGATAGGGGTGAGGTTGATATCGCCCGTTTCGGTATGCTTGTGCTTTCCGATGAAGTAGCGGGAATGCTCGTGCCAGCGGTATTCTACCGATGGACCCAAAGCCAGGAATGCATCATGGCTTCCTATGCGCTTCTGCCACTCCAGCATGATAGGCTGGCGGAGTACATTATAGCTGATATAGCTCTTCTTCAGTGTCTCGCCTTCTATCGGAGTCATAGCCGATACCCCGTTTTGGGTGCTTAAAACATAATTGTCCTTGAAATGGTGGTGTACCTGTCCGATGGAGAGGGAGGAGGTGAGCGCCATTTCGTTGGAAAGGCGGAAGCAGAGACTAGTGAGGGTGATGCCCCATTCCCACGACTTAGAGTCGCGACTGTGCATCTCGTTGTTGCCTCCCATGCTTCCCCTGCTGCCTGGCAACTGGCTACAGCCGAAGAAGAAGGTTGGATAATGACTCTCCAGACTGCGCTTGCGCTTGCTCAAGGTCTGAGGGATGAAAGGCGAGGTGACAAATACCTTTTCTACTTCCTGACCATCTACGAATTGGGTTTCGGAAATCTTGGTCATCTCGTTGCCGTTCATCTTATATATCTTCACAGAGGTCTGTTCGCCATCCTGCTTGATGACGATGTTCTGGTCGTTCACTCTAATTGTGGTGTCGTTAGCCTCTGCAGAGGCTGGTGCACAGTTGCTGTTGGTTTCAGCAAGGGCGAAGGCTGGCATCATGGCAGCCATCATCATTACGTTTTTGATATTCATAATACTATATTTTATGTTGTTTCTTTATTTTTTATTGAGAAGATTCCAGAAGGAAGATGCTGATTCTATCTTCTGGAATAGCAGAGTTGCATGATGTCTTCGGGCGACAGATTGCCTTCTATATAAATCACGGTTCCCTTGCTTTCACTCGGGTTGCTGAAGAGGATGAAGCGGTTGTCGCCATTGCTTAAAGGTGCCATCATGTAATAGCCGCTCACCATCTTGCCATTCTCCACCACCTCTCTGATTTTCTTTGCAGCCTTGCGGTCGGACTTCAGATAGTGGGCTATTTCCGTGGCGTGGTTCTTATATACCAGGCTCTTGTATATCTTGAGCCTGTAACCTTTGAGTTGCGTATTCTTCATCGTAACCATCTTGCATCCCTTGGCGTGCCCGAAGCGTTGGAATATGCTTTTTACGTACAGCCCTTCCTGGGCATTAGCCGAAATCGAGGCTACCACGATAAGAAGCAGTCCGATGAAGAAGCGTTTTATCAAGTTGCATCGTTTCATATTCTATACCTTATTAAATATATTATACTTTATAGTTTGATTGATTCATCTAAAAGATGAATTTATTGTTTCATCATATCCAGGGCACTAAATGGATCTTCGGAATCTGCCGAAACATCTTCCAGTGCATCCAGGGCTTCGTGGTGAACGAACTCCTGGTCGGTATAAACCTTTCCATCGATAACCGCATAACATTCAGGCTGAGGCTGGGCTATCTTCTGGATGCCCACAATCAGGAATGCGATGATAGCGGCTGCTGCCGCAGAAGTGCCGAAATATTTGAGCCATCTGCTGCGAGGTGCTTCCTCCTTTTCTATCTCCTTCTCTTCTTCTTTTAGAATTTGAGAAAGATTCATCTGTTCGAATCCGATATAGCTGAAGAGGGCGCGATAGGATTCCCATTCTTCCGGAATATCATTGCTATGCTCTTCGAAATATTTTCTGAGTGTTGCCTCTTCCTCATTGGAAGTGGCACCATCCATATACTTGTCGAGCAAGTTCTGTATCGTCTTGAATTCATCGATTTTTTTTATTTCATCGTTCATATTCTTTCCTCCTTCTTTATTTTGTTCTGTTCTGTTTCACGATATTCATATAGGTCTCTCTGATTTTGAGTCGGGCTCTGGAGGGATTCTTTCGGAGATTATCGGCAGAGCATCCCGTGATCTGCATGATTTCATCGGCAGTATAGCCTTCTATCTCCTTCATGCGGAATATCTGCTGCTGCAAGGGCGGAAGCAGTGTCACTATCTGCTTGATGAGGTTTACCTCGTCCCGTTGCTCTGCCCGCCGGTCTTCTATGGGTACTTCCATCACCCTGTCTGTGGTGAAGTTCCGCTCCTCATGTCGGCACTGGTCATAAAACTTGTTGCGCATGATGGTGATGGCGAGCGCCTTGAGGTTATCTTCTGCCTTGATGTTCTGGCGCATGTCCCACAGCCTGAGCATGACTTCCTGCACGAGGTCTTCGGCATTGTCGTCACTCTCAGTCAACCTTAGCGCATACGCTTTCAAGTCGCTGCGCATCGGTAGGATGATATGTTTGAATTCTTCTGTTCTCATAACCTTTACACTCTATAGACGTATGAAATTGAAAAATCGGACATCTTAAAAAAGATTTTTTTCAAAAAATGCTTTCTTTTTTCAAAGAAAAATAGTATTTTTGCAAGTGAAACATAAAATTTAGCAATCGAAGACATAAAATTTTTCAATCGAAAACAATAAAAAACTGAATGGCTTATGGCATCAATAGTTTCTATTATTCCCATCGTGTTGCTGTTCATCCTGATGCTCGGCTTCAAGATGGCAGGTCATAAAAGCGCCTTGCTGACGCTTGTAATTACCGTTTTGCTCGCTCTCTTCGCTGCTTCACCGCTGGGCATGATAGCCCCGGAACATGCGGAGGACAGCGTTATCGCCCTGACGGGATGGGCGGTGGTGGAAGGCATCCTGAAGGCGGTATTCCCGATTCTCATCATCATCCTGATGGCTATCTACAGCTATAATATCCTCGTGGAAAGCAAGCAGATAGAGGTAATCAAGAGGCAGTTTACATCGATTACCGATGATAAGGGACTGCTCGTGCTGCTCCTCGTATGGGGATTCGGCGGACTGCTCGAAGGTATGGCGGGCTTCGGAACGGCGGTGGCGATACCTGCTGCCATCCTCATCGGACTCGGCTTCAAACCGATGTTCTCGGCTCTGGTATCCCTGATTGGTAATACCGTGGCTACGGGATTTGGTGCCGTGGGCGTGCCGGTTACTACGCTCTGTAATGAGGTGGCGGAAAGCGGATCGGCTTCGGCGGCACAGATTTGCGAGACTTCGGCTTTCGCCATCATCCAGCTGGCACCTCTCTTTATCATCCTGCCTTTCATCATCCTGACGCTTACCGATAAGCACAATCTTATCAAGAATCTCATCATCGCTCTCTGGGTGGGAGTGATTTCCGTGGTAGTGCAGTTTGTCTGCGGCTATTATCTCGGTTCGGAGACTCCAGCCATCATCGGTTCGCTGGCAGCCATTATTGCCATCATCGCATACGCCAAGGTGTTTGCCAGAAAGAGCAAGGTGCAGGATAAGGAAACTTTTACGCTTGGCGAGAGCCTGAAGGCATGGAGCGTTTACCTCTTTATATTGATATTCATCCTGGTTTCCGGCGCACTCTGTCCTCCGGTCAATGCTTTCCTCAAGAGTCATCTGGTGAGTGCGGTTCATCTGCCTGTGCTCGACAGCACCTTTAAGTTTGGCTGGATTTCCAATGCAGGCTTGATGCTTTTCCTGGGTGCTACGATTGGTGGATTGGTTCAGGGTTTGAGTCTCAAGAGACTGATGGTGATTCTTGCCCGTACCACGGTGAATCTGCGCAAGACGGTGGTGACCATCTGTTCGCTGATAGCCATGGCAAGTGTGATGAACTATTCGGGAATGATTACTTCCATCGCCTCAGGTCTGGTGGCTGTAACGGGCGACTTCTATCCTTTGGTAGCGCCGATGATTGGTGCCATCGGAACCTTCGTTACGGGTTCTGATACCTCTTCGAATATCCTCTTTGCCAAGCTCCAGGCTCATGTTGCCAACCAGTTGGGTATGACGGGACAGAGCACATTCTTTGGTATGGAGGGTGGTCAGGAGAACTGGCTGGTAGCTGCCAATACCACGGGAGCCACGGGTGGCAAGATGATCAGTCCGCAGAGCATCGCCATCGCTACTGCAGCCTGCGATATGGAGGGGAAGGATGGAGAGATTCTCCGCTCGGCAATCCCATACGCCCTGCTTTATATCGTATTGGGCGGACTGATGGTTTACTTCGGTTGCTGATCTTCTTTTCTCATATAACAAAAACTGTCCTCATCTGTTATCTCAGATGGGGACAGTTTCAGTTTTATAAATAGACATTAAAGCTATCTAAGCATGTCTTTTCTCGTAAGCCAGACTGTGGTCGTGCTTGTCGATATCATGTTTGGATTTGCTTTTTCTTCTCTTTTTTTTTCAAGAACGCAAGCCCGCTAGGCGTCCCGCCGGATTTGCAATCCGGCGTCAAAAAATGTCTTAACCTATCTAGGCTCTGCGGATTTGCAATCCGCAGTAAAGGAGTGTGCTTTCCCTTTTGTTTGGGGATTACAAATCCCCGGGTTTTTATAGGTCGAACCTTTTTTTACGGCGGATTGCAAATCCGCCGGGACGCCTAGCGGACTTATGACACACCCTCTTCTTTTACGCATGTCTTTTCTCGTAAGCCAGACTGTGGTCGTGCTTGTCGATATCATGCTTCGACTTACTCTTTACCACGAGCCATACGCCAGAGAATACGAGGATGGCGGCAATCGCCTGCATGCCTTTGAATACGGCGAGACCTACGATGACACTCACGGTGACTGATACCAGCGGCTGCACATAATTATATACTGATACTACGGTAGGGCGCAGAGTCTTCTGACCAATCATCATGCAGATGTAGCCCAGATACGTGCCGAATAGAACTACGTAGCCCGTTTCCCACCAGGTGCTCATCGGAACATGGGCAAAGTCGATGCTCATCACGTGGCTGATGGTGAAAGGCCATATAATGAT
Source organism: uncultured Prevotella sp. (assembly GCA_900544825.1). GTDB lineage: Bacteria > Bacteroidota > Bacteroidia > Bacteroidales > Bacteroidaceae > Prevotella. The sequence goes on from UQWP01000076.1 coordinate 9,359, forward strand.
GGTGGCCCAGAGGAACATCCACTTGTTGATGGTGAAGAGCGAATACTTAGACAGCAGGTTCTTGAAGAGCGACAGGTAGAGGGCGAAGGAAAGCTGAGCCGACATACAGAGCAGGTCGCCCCAGATGTTTCCCACCTTGGCATTGCCAGCCGTGGCACTTGTCATGATGATGATGACGGCACCAGCACATCCCATCAGTACACCGAGCGCCTTCTTCCAGGTGATAGGCTCCTTCAATATCAGGAAGGAGAGAACCATGGCGAAGATAGGCATTGAGGTGGTCATGATGCTGGAATTGCTAGGCGAGGTCATGTTCAGACCGATGGTGTAAGAACACTGGTTGAACACGAGGGCAAAGAGTCCTGCTGCAGCAAACTTGAAGATATCTTTTACTGGAACATGCTCTTTCTTGGTGAAGAGCGAGGTGAGCCAGAAGAGAATGGCGCCACCCAATACGCGGAAGCTCACCAGGTCGATGCCGTCGATGCCGTGAAGCATGGCATCCTTGCCTACGGGAGCCATCAGTCCCCAGAATGCGCCGGAACAGAAGAGGCACAGGTGAGCGATAAGAGGTCGTTTGTTATCCATTTTTCCTTATTTCTATTTAAATCTTCTTTATTTTGAATAAAATCGAGTGCAAAGGTACAAAAATTCGAGGAAATTTGCTATATTTGCGGTATATTTTTTAGAAGTTAAAGAAGTTAAGAAGTTAAGACTATCGTCGTTTTCAGTTCTTGACGATTAAAGATAGGAGAATATCTTATGCAGAAATATGCTGATTATATCAAACAGATAGAGATAGAATCTCTCTGGAGCGGTACCAAACATATTCTTTGGAACCTCGACCGCCGTGTCAATATCCTGAGTGGTGTAAACGGCGTGGGCAAGAGTACTATATTGAATAAGGTGGTAAAGGGCCTGGCGGCTGGCGGCGAATTCCCTAGTCACATGATCAAGGGCGTACATCTGAAGGTGGAGCCGGAGGAGGCAAAGTGGATCCGCTACGATGTAATCCGATCGGTGGATAGACCGCTGATGAATGCCGAGATGATCAACAAGATAGACCTTACCCTGGTTACCGAACTCGACTGGCAGCTCTTCCAGCTGCAGCGCAAGTATCTGGATTATCAGGTGAACATCGGCAACCGCATCATCGCCGTGCTTCAGAGCGGCGAACCGGATGCCGCCTTCAAGGCTCAGCAGCTGAGCGAACCGAAGAAGATGTTCCAGGATATCGTAGATGGTCTTTTCAAGGATACCGGCAAGACCATCATCCGTACTGCCAACGAAATCCGCTTCAACCAGATAGGTGAGCAGCTCTCGCCTTATCAGCTCTCGGCTGGTGAGAAGCAGATTCTCGCCATCCTCCTTACCGTGCTGGTAGAGGACAACCAGTCTTATGTCCTCTTTATGGATGAGCCGGAAATCAGCCTTCACTTCGAATGGCAGAAGCAGCTCATCGGTCTGGTGCTGAAACTCAATCCGAATATCCAGATCATCATGACCACCCACAGTCCTGCCGTGGTGATGGACGGATGGACAGACCGGGTGACGGATGTGAGCGACATCACAATATAAGTGAAAAAGAAGTATTATGGCTAAACGTTTAACCGATAATATCAACTCCCTCTACTTCGAGGCCGCCAACAAGATGACTTCGAAGAAGGCTCGACGCAAGATAGTGGCTTACGTCGAGAGCTACGATGATGTCTTCTTCTGGCGGTCGGTGCTGGGAAAGTATGAGGATGAGACACGCTATTTCGAAATCCTGCTTCCTACCCGTAACAACCATCTCGACCGCGGCAAGAAGGCAGCTATCAGCAATATGCTAAAAGGGGTGGGCAAGGATATGATAGCCTGCGTGGATGCTGACTACGATTTTCTGCGGCAGGGTACCACCGAGGCTTCCCAGCTGATGCTGGAGAATCCTTATATCTTCCATACCTACGCTTATGCCATTGAGAATTTCCAGTGTTATTCCAAGGGTTTGCACGAAACCTGCGTGATGGTGACGTTGAACGATACCCATATCTTCGATTTCGAAAGATTCATGGAGGCGTATTCCCGTACGATATGGCCGCTCTTCGTGTGGCATCTTCTCTTCTATATCCGTCATCGCAAGATGTCGATGCATTTTGATATGGCAGAGTTCGACAAGGTCATCGTTTTGCCATCAGTCAGAATCCAGGACCCTCAGCAGGCTATCAATTATCTAGCCAAGAAGGTGAGGGCGAAGCTTTTCCAGCTGGAGCGCCGCTTCAAGACGTTCAAGGATGAGCTGCCGGATATGATCCAGTATCTGAATAATCTGGGGGTAAACGAGCATAACACCTATTTATATATACAGGGTCATCATCTTTTCGACCTGGTGGTTTGCCCTTTGGTGCAGACGGTCTGCGATACCCTGCGCAATGTAAGGGAGAATGAAATCCGTGATAGGGCGGTTCATTCCGAGCAGGCACGAACAGAGATGGCATGCTACGAGAACAGTCTGGGCAAGGTGAAAATGATGATGAAGAAGAACACCTTCTACCAGTTCTCTCCGGAATTCCAGAAAATTCAGGCGGATGTGGCGAAGTATCTGGAACAATCATCCTGAAATGAAATTGCAGAAATAAACTCTTTATATCGAAATAAAAAATGCGAGCCGGAAATGGCCCGCATTTTTTATTTTGATATCTTATTCTTATACGTATGTCTCCAGGAACTTCAAGGTTCCTTCTACCTTCAATGTCTGGGTAGAGGCAGGAACTACGATGCTCTCGCCGCCCTGGAGCATAATCTCGTTACCCTCGTTGTCGGTAATCTTAGCCTCACCCTTCAAGCCAATCAGAATCACGAAGCTGTCCAACTCTGAATAATCCAGGGTCATTGGCTCATCGAGATCATAAACGGCAGTGGTGAAGTAAGGGCACTGTACCATGCTAACACCCTGGTTCTTGGCAGGAGTGTAGTTCTGGCGATAGTCTGCCAATACGGTGTAGTCGATGCACTCAGATGCTTCCTTGGTGTGGAGCTGGCGATAGTTGCCATCCTTGTCCTTGCGCTTGAAGTCGTAGATGCGATAGGTAACATCGCTGGTCTGCTGAATCTCGGCAACGAAACAGCCTGTTCCGATGGCGTGGATTCTGCCGGCTGGGATAAAGAAGCAGTCGTCCTCCTTCACGTTATACTGAGCCAGGGCATCGGTGATGGTATCATTCTCCACCATCTCCTTGTACTGCTCAGGAGTAATCTGCATCTTCAAGCCGTTGTAGAGCTTGGCATCCGGCTCGCTTGGCAGCGCATACCACATCTCGGTCTTGCCGCGCTCCTTACCCTGCTTCTTGGCAATTTCGTCATTAGGATGTACCTGGATAGAAAGGTCGGTATTGGCATCGATAAACTTGATGAGCAGTGGGAACTCGTTTCCAAAACGCTTATAGTTATCTGCACCGAGGAAATTCTCCTTCAATTCAGCAACAACCTCATTGAGCTTCTTGCCCTTCATCTCGCCGTCGGCTACGATGCTCTCGTTGCCAGGAACACCTGAGATTTCCCAACTCTCGCCAACTTTCTCCTGCTTGATGTCAAGATGCTTGAAGGCGATGATCTTGTTTCCACCCCAGATGGTGGACTTCAACAGTGGTTCAAATTTTAATGGTTTCATAACTTTATTGAATTAGTTGATAATTTTTTATTGTCTAGGATTTCCTGTACCTGCCTCCTGCAGAAACTAGTTTTCTCTCCAGAAGGCAGGTGTAAAGATCACCAGTACGCTGAATATCTCCAGACGTCCGATGAGCATCATCAGCGAGCAGAACCATTTTGCCATATCCGGCAGTTCGCTCCACGACATCGTCGGACCAATCTCCGTACCCAGCGTAGGACCTACGTTGCCCACACAGCTCAGGGTGATGGTGATGGCATTGGTGTTGTCGATGCCCATGGCTATCATCGTGAAGGAGATGACCAGGCAGATGATGAGATACGTGGTGAGGAAGGCGAGTAGCGTAACCCGCTTCTGCATCGGCACGTTCACACCGTCAATCTTCAGAGGCAGTACCGCATTAGGATGCAGAATCTGGCGGAATTCATTCTTCACCATTCTTACCAGCATCACGGCGCGGATACATTTCAAACCTCCACTCGTACTGCCCGAGCAGGCTCCGAAGAACATGCAGGCTGCCAATATCACCCAGGTGACATGAGGCCAGAGGGCTGCATCATCATTAAACAAGCCTGTGGTGGTGATGAATGAAACCACCTGGAAGACGGCGCTGCGGAAGGCATGCTCCATATCGTAGTTGCGCATCGCCATCAGCTCTACCATGATGAAAGCCGTAAAGGCGGTGACGAGGAGCATATAGAACTTGAACTCCGAGTTCTTGAACAGATCCTTGATCTTAAACTTGATGACTGCCGCATAGAGTAGGGTGAAGTTCACTCCCGAGAGGAAGCAGAAGAATGCACAGATGTATTCCAGCGCCGGCGAATGGAAGAACTCGGTACTGCTGTTGTGGGTAGAGAAACCACCCGTAGCCGTCGTGGTCATCGCATAGTTGAAACTGTCGAAGAGATTCATTCCCGCCACGTAATAGGAGGCGATGCAGGCGATGGTGAGCATCAGATAGATACTCCATATCCATTTTGCCGAAGTGGAAAGCCGGGGATGCAGCTTGGTCTTGATAGGACCCGTAGCCTCGGCGGCAAACACCTTGGTCTGTCCTCCTACAAGCGATGGCAGCAGGGCGATGGTGAAGAACACGATTCCCAAACCGCCTATCCACTGGGTGAGCGATCGCCAGAACAGCAATCCGTGCGGGAAGCATTCCACATCATCCAGAATGGTGGCTCCCGTGGTGGTGAATCCCGACATCGTCTTGAAGTAGGCATCCGTAAAGCTATTGATGTAACCGCTGACCATGAAGGGCAGGGTACCGAAGAGACTGAAGATGATCCATGAGAGCGATACCACGAGGTAGGCATCACGGCGCGACATCGAATTGTCTGCTCCATGTCCCTTCCATTTCAGGATGAGTCCGCCGCCGATGGTGGTCAGTGTGGCTACCACGAAAGCGAAGATGTCGTCCTGCTGGTAGTAGTATGCCACCAGCAGACTGACGAAGAGCAGGAATGCCTCGATGAAAAGCAACTGTCCCAGTATCTTGTATATCAACTTACTGTTTATCATTCCCTCTTGTCTTTATACCTTATTATATATATCATATCTGTCTTTATATCTTATTATATATATAGAATATACTTTATTATATATAGAGACTAAATGAAATATTTCTCAATTTTCTTCATTGTATATTGTTTTTTTTTATTATCTTTGCATAGAAATTCAACATCAG
>UQWP01000077.1 GCA_900544825.1 uncultured Prevotella sp.
TGCGCCGATGGTACTGCAATGCAATGCGGGAGAGTAGGTAGCCGCCTTCTTTTATTTATTTTAACCTCGATTATGTCCTGTAATCGAGGTTTTTTTGTTTATTCATCTTCTATTTAACATAATAAAGAGGCTCATATTTCACGTATTTTGGGCGAACTGTATGGGTTGCCTGCAAATACGAAAAATATGAGCCATAAAGAAAATGCAACTATTTTGCTCTTTAGGTATAACTATATCCCTTTTGTCTTGGGTATTAATTCTCCTTGATGAATACCAATTTCTTAGGGATCTTAACCCATTTGCGATTTCGCGCAATCTTGATGCTGCTTCCTTCTTTTTGCTGGAGCTCGTAAGTGCCATCCGAGAGTATAACTAGGTCAGCAACAAGATCTTCGCTTCCATAATCATTAATGATAGAGAGGTGAGCAACCTTGCCATCTACATTCGCATCAGTGATTAGCCATTTTCTGCTGTCCTGCCTATCTCCAAAGTAGCCAGGCATTTCTCCAAACACTTCCTGCCCCGGAACTTTGAGATTCTTGTGGTAGAAGTCGATGCTCATATAGACGTTCAACTCCTTGTTAGTCAGTTTACCTTTGAATAAAGTACTATCGTTTTGTGCCATACATACTATGCTGATAAGGCACAATAATGTTATTAAAAATCTTCTTTTCATATATAAAAATTCTATTAACTGCACAAAGTTATTCATTTAAATCAAGAAAACATTATTTTTTTTATGATTTTAATGAGATATATTTGTTTTTTTGCAAATATTTACCTATCTTTGCGGTGTTTTATTGATATTTATATGGAAAAGAATAGATTATTTCCAGATTATATATTTGAGTCTAGCTGGGAAGTGTGTAACAAAGTTGGTGGTATCTACACTGTTTTGTCGACACGAGCTCTGACTCTTACGGAAAAGTTACAGGACCGACTCATATTCATTGGTCCTGATTGTTGGGGAGAGAAGGTAAATCCTTATTTCTCTGAGGATGATACGCTTTATGCGGAGTGGAAAACAGAAGCTCTTAAAGAGGGCTTGAATGTAAAGGTAGGTAGATGGAAAATCCCTGGTGAGCCTGTGGCTGTCTTGGTAGATTTCCAACCTTATTTTGAACAGAAAGACCAAATCTATGGCCAGCTTTGGAGTGACTATCAAGTGGATAGTCTTCATGCTTATGGTGATTATGATGAGGCATCTATGTTCTCTTATGCTGCTGCATTGGTTGTAGAAAGTTTCTATAAGCATGTAGTAGGCAAGGGCAAGAAGGTTATTTATCATGGAAATGAATGGATGACCGGTCTTGGCGTGCTCTATGTGAATAAGCATTTGCCAGAAGTTGCCACTGTATTTACTACGCATGCTACTAGCATTGGTCGCAGTATTGCAGGTAATAATAAGCCTCTCTATGACTATCTTTTTGCCTATAATGGCGATCAGATGGCACAGGAGCTCAATATGCAGAGCAAGCATTCAATTGAAAAGCAAACCGCAAAGTATGTTGATTGCTTTACCACAGTAAGTGATATTACAGCCAATGAGTGTAAGGAACTCTTAGATAAGCCTGTTGACTTTGTATTACCTAACGGATTTGATAATAGTTTTGTACCTAAAGCTTCAACATTCACCAAGAAACGTAAGGAAGCAAGAAAGCGTTTGCTCGATGTAGCCAATGCATTGATGGGTACCGACTTGGACGATGATACACTCATTGTTTCTACCAGTGGTCGATACGAGTTCCGCAACAAGGGCATTGATGTCTATATCGAGGCGATGAACCGTTTGCTTCGCGATAGCAATTTGAAGAAGAATGTTTTGGCATTCATCGATGTGCCTGGTTGGGTTGGTGATCCACGTCAGGATCTTCTGGAGCGTTTGGAAAGTGGTAAGAAGTTTGATACCCCACTTGAAGTTCCTGAGATTACCCATTGGTTGCACAATATGAGTCATGACAATGTCTTGGGTATGTTGAAGTACTTCAATATGCATAATAACAAGGAAGACAAGGTGAAGTTGATTTTCTTGCCTTGCTATTTGACAGGAGATGATGGTATCATCAACAAGAGTTATTATGATGTAGTTTTGGGTAATGACCTCTGCATCTATCCTTCTTATTATGAGCCATGGGGTTATACTCCATTGGAGGCTGTTGCATTCAAAGTGCCATGTATCACTACCGACTTGGCTGGCTTTGGCCTTTGGGCGAACTCTGAGAAGGGAAGTTACAGCGAGATAGAGGATGGTGTGAAGGTAATCAAGCGTACAGACTACAATTACTCAGAGGTAGCTGATGCTATCAAGGATACTGTAGCCAAGTACTCTGGTATGACCAAGACTCAGGTGAACAAGTGCCGCAAGAATGCCGAGAAACTCTCTGAAAAGGCACTGTGGAAGCATTTCATCGAGTACTATTATGATGCCTATGACTTCGCATTGTGTAAGGCAGAGAATCGTATGAAGCAATAAGAACTCTCTCTTAATAGTGAGAAATCACGATATATTTAATGAGATAATAAATAGTTTAATATAAATCGAAACACAATGAAAATTAAAGCAGACTATGCTAATGCTCCTCAATGGAAGGAGACTACAATTAAGTCTAGCCTTCCTAAGGAGTTGAAGTGCTTGGACGAGATCGCTCACAATATGTGGTGGGCATGGAACTATGAGGGTCGTGACTTGTTCAAGAGTCTTGATCCTGATTTGTACGAGAAGTGCAATGCTAACCCAGTATTGCTCTTGGAGCGTTTGAGCTACGACCGCAAGGAAGCTATTGTTAAGGATAAGGAGACAATGGCTAAGGTTAAGAACGTCTATAAGATGTTCCGCAAGTACATGGATGTGAAGCCTGATGCTAAGCGCCCATCTGTAGCTTACTTCTGTATGGAGTATGGTATCAATCAGGTGGTTAAAATCTACTCTGGTGGTCTCGGTATGCTTGCTGGTGACTATATGAAGGAGGCTTCTGATAGCAACGTAGATATGTGTGGCGTTGGTTTCCTCTACAGATATGGTTATTTCAAGCAGTCTTTGAGCATGGATGGTCAGCAGATTGCCAATTATGATGCTCAGAACTTCAATTCTCTCCCTTTGGAGCGTGTTCTGGATGAGAATGGCAACCCTGTTGTCATCGATGTACCTTATATGAACTATCAGGTTCACGCTTATGTATGGCAGATGAATGTTGGTCGTATCAAGTTGTATCTCCTGGATACAGATAATGATATGAACTCAGAGTTCGACCGTCCAATCACTCACTCACTCTATGGTGGTGACTGGGAGAATCGCTTGAAGCAGGAAATCCTGCTGGGTATCGGCGGTATCTTGACTTTGAAGAAACTTGGCATCAAGAAAGATATTTATCACTGCAACGAGGGTCATGCTGCTCTCTGCAACCTGCAGCGTCTCTGCGATTACATCGAGGAGGATGGTTTGAACTTCAACCAGGCTCTTGAGTTGGTTCGCGCTTCTTCTCTCTATACAGTTCATACTCCAGTCCCTGCTGGTCACGACTATTTCGACGAGGCTCTCTTCGGCAAGTATATGGGTGGCTATCCACAGCGCCTTGGCATCTCTTGGGATGAGTTCATCGGTATGGGTCGTGAGAATGCAGACGATCACAACGAGCGTTTCTGCCTCTCTACTTTCGCTTGCAACACTTGCCAGGAGGTTAACGGTGTAAGTAAGCTCCACGGTTGGGTAAGCCAGCAGATGTTCTCTAACATCTGGAAGGGTTACTTCCCAGAGGAGAACCACGTAGGTTATGTAACCAACGGTGTTCACTTCCCAACTTGGACAGCAACAGAGTGGCGTAAGCTCTATGATACATATTTCGACAAGAACTTCATGAACGATCAGAGCAACGAGGAAATCTGGCATGCTATCTACAATGTTTCAGATGCAGAAATCTGGAATACTCGTATGACATTGAAGAAGAAGCTCGTAGCTTATATCCGTGAGAAGTTCACACAGACATGGTTGAAGAACCAGGGTGATCCTGCTCGTGTAGTATCTTTGCTCGAGCGTATCAATCCTAACGCTCTGATGATCGGTTTCTGCCGTCGTTTCGCTACTTACAAGCGTGCTCACTTGCTCTTCACTGACTTGGAGCGCTTGTCTAAGATTGTTAACGATCCTGAGCACCCAGTATTGTTCTTCTTCTCAGGTAAGGCTCACCCTGCAGATGGTGCAGGTCAGGGCTTGATCAAGAAGATCTTCGAGATCAGCCAGCGTCCTGAGTTCCTCGGTAAGATTATCTTCCTCGAGGACTACGATATGACATTGGCTCGTCGCCTTGTTTCAGGTGTTGATATCTGGATGAATACTCCTACACGTCCATTGGAGGCTTCTGGTACATCTGGCGAGAAGGCTGAAATGAATGGTGTAGTCAACCTCTCTGTACTTGATGGTTGGTGGGTAGAAGGTTACCGCGAGGGTGCTGGTTGGGCTCTTCCTGAGAAGCGTACATACCAGAACCAGGGTTACCAGGATCAGCTCGATGCTGCTACTATCTACAACCTCTTGGAGAACGACATCATCCCAATGTACTACAACAAGAACAAGGAAGGCTTCAGCAAGGAGTGGATCCAGGTAGTAAAGAACTCTATCGCTACTATCGCTCCTCACTATACAATGAAGCGTCAGTTGGATGACTACTATGATAAGTTCTACAACAAGGAGGCTGCCCGCTTCAAGAAGTTGAGCGCTAACGACAATGCTTTGGCTAAGGAGATTGCTCTCTGGAAGGAAAGCGTTGCTGAGCGTTGGGATGGTATCCACGTAGTATCTAAGGATGACAGCGAGTTGATGGCTGCTGAGACAGGTCAGAAGATCAAGGTTCAGTATGTTATCGATGAGCAGGGCTTGAATGATGCAGTAGGTTTGGAGCTTGTTGTATTGAAGGAGCAGCCAGAGGATGGCAAGCAGATTTATGCTGTTTATCCATTCAAGATGGTTGGTCATGAGGGTAACAACTTCACATTCGAGGCTGAGATTGAGCCAATCAATGCTGGTTCATTCAAGACTGGTGTTCGTATGTATCCTAAGAATGAGAAGTTGCCACATCGTCAGGACTTCTGCTACGTTAAGTGGTTGGACTAATAGGATAGCGGATTTCTATTCGCATCATATAAATATAATGAATCCTGCATCTCGCATAGAGGTGCAGGATTTTTTTTGTTTCTTTTCTCTAAGTAGAAAGAAAATCGAGTATTCTTTGTAATCTGGAAATGAAGAAGGTTCTGAAAATGGAAGAAGAATCTGAAAATGAATATAAGAAAAAGGAGCCTTCCCGCTCAAGAAGAGTAGGGAAGGCTCCTTTTTTGTTATATATAATAATGTGGGAATTATTATACGAGATACTGAGAAGAAATACTCTCGTTGTCCTCTACGCGGCGGATAGTCTCGGCAAACATATCAGCGATAGTGAGCTGCTTAACCTTGTCGCAACGCTTGGTGTAAGGGATTGAATCAGTGAAAACGATCTCCTCGAGAGCTGAATTCTGTACGCGTTCCGAAGCAGGACCACTCATTACACAGTGAGAAGCACAAGCGCGAACAGTCTTGGCACCAGCCTGCTTCATAATATCAGCAGCCTTTGTGATAGTACCTGCGGTATCAACCATATCGTCGATGATGACAACGTTCTTGTCCTTTACATCACCAATGATCTGCATGCTGGCAACTACATTTGCACGAGCACGAGTCTTATTGCAAAGTACGAGAGGGCAACCGAAGTACTTGGCATAAGTGTTGGCACGCTTAGAACCGCCTACGTCTGGAGAAGCAATTACCATATCCTCGAGGTGCAAGCTCTGCAGGTATGGCAAGATAACGCCAGAAGCATAGAGGTGATCTACTGGAACATCGAAGAAGCCCTGAATCTGGTCTGCATGGAGGTCCATGGTGATGAGGCGGTCGATTCCGGCAACGCTAAGCAAGTCGGCAACCAATTTAGCACCGATGCTGACACGTGGCTTGTCCTTACGATCCTGACGAGCCCAACCGAAGTAAGGCACAACAGCGATGATGTGGCGAGCAGATGCACGCTTGGCAGCATCGATCATCAAAAGTAACTCCATCAAGTTGTCTGAATTAGGGAAGGTGCTCTGCACGAGGAATACGTCGCGACCGCGGATAGATTCCTCGAAAGAAACGCCAAACTCACCATCAGAGAACTTGGTTACTACCAAATTACCCAGTGGGCAACCTAAACTAGCGCAGATTTTCTCTGCAAGGTATCTCGAGTTAGTACCTGAGAATACCAAATAAGAGTTCTTGTCACTCATTTCCTTTAGTGTTTACGTGTATTAATAGTTATGTATTATTCTAGATGATATATATGAATCATTGCGAATTGGTTTTTAGCTGATAGCTTTTCTCAGTCTTTCGAAATGCTGAATCAGCTCCTTGAAGTCTGTCTCATTATGGATATCAAAGCGGTTCCAGATGTCGCCGCAGATCACCACGCCTCCAAATCCCAGGTCTTTGGCCATTTTGAGATTTTCTAGGCTCATGCCTCCCAGGGCATATACCTTTTTGTCTATGAGACCAGCCTTTGCTGCCATCTCTAACTGTTGTGTAGAGAATGAGGATTTCTCGTCCTTGAATTCGATGCAGTCGAATATGTTTTTTAGAAAAACATAGTTTGACTTCTTCTTCATCTCCTTCAGCATTGACAGGTCAGTACAGGTGCGGCTGTATTTGCCCTTGTAGCCATCAGGGACAGGAGCAAGAGGATCATCGATGTGTATTCCCGCCAAGTCGTATTCCTGCTTGAGGTAATAATGGTCGTGAACCGTAACCTTGCGTCGGTAGTCTTCTGGCAATAAAGTGAGCAAGCGCTCAGAGTATATGGGCGATGAACCTGGCTTGAAGAGATGCAGGTTGTCCATCCCCTCGTCGAACAACGAGGTGAGTATTTTATCTTCCTCCACAAAGAATGTGGACTTGGTCATTATTGCTAATTTCATTGTCAAAATGCATTTTATACTGCAAAAGTATTAAAAATTTCGCAATCCTGCAATTATATCGGGATAAAAAGCTATCTTTGCACCATAAAATTAATATTTATCAAGAAATGAGAGTAAATTTATCGACTTTTTGTGAGATTCACACCCCAATTTATGTTTTGGAGGAGGAGAGACTGAGACGCAACCTGAGTCTTATCAAAAGTGTGGCAGAACGTGCCGATGTGGAGATTATTCTTGCCTTCAAGGCTTATGCCCTGTGGAAGACTTTTCCGATTTTCAGAGAGTACATTCATTCTACTACGGCGAGTTCTTTGAGTGAGGCGAAACTGGCTTTCGAGAAGTTTGGAAGTCCGGCGCATACATTTTCGCCGGCTTATACGGATTATGAGATTGATGAGATAGCCCGCTGCTCGAGTCATCTTTCGTTCAACTCGCTTTCTCAGTATGAGCGTTATCATGAGCGTGCCCGATTGGCAAATCCGGAAATCAAGTACGGATTGAGAGTGAATCCTGAATATTCTGAGGTGGAAACCTTATTGTATAATCCATGTGCTCCGGGAACCAGATTTGGCGTATCGGCAGATAAGTTGCCGGAAACCTTGCCTTCCGACATAGAGGGATTCCATTGTCATTGCCATTGCGAGAGTGGGGCGGATGTCTTCGAACGCACATTGGCACATATCGAGGAAAAGTTTGCTAAATGGTTTCCGCAGTTGAAGTGGATTAACTTTGGAGGTGGTCACTTGATGACTCGCAAGGATTATGATGTTTTACACCTTATTAATATATTAAAGGGATTTCATGCCCGTTATCCTCATCTGAAGGTTATCCTGGAGCCTGGTAGTGCCTTTGGATGGCAAACTGGTCCGTTGGTAACCCAGGTAGTAGATGTGGTAGAAGATAAAGGTATCAAGACTGCGATTATCAACGCCAGTTTTACCTGCCACATGCCAGATTGCCTCGAAATGCCATATATGCCGGCAGTGAGAAATGCCGAAACTTTGGAAGTTGAAGACCCGATGAAGGCTCCGGAGGGCGAACATATATATAGAATAGGTGGCAATAGTTGCCTGAGTGGTGACTTCATGGGGTACTGGAAATTCGAACATGAGCTGGAAATTGGCGAAAATGTCATCTTTGAAGACATGCTCCACTACACCACAGTGAAGACAAATACCTTTAATGGCATCACTCATCCGGCTATCGGAATCGTACATTTGGACGGAAATTTGGAAATTTTGCGCGAATTTGGATATGAGGACTATCGCGACAGAATGGATTGATGACTGGTTATTTGATGAAGTTTGTCCCTAAAATGGACGAATCATGCTTGAAATACGCCTAAAAATGCACGTTTTTCCTCTAAAATGAAGAAAAATGTGCATTTTTTATAAAAAAACGCTGAAAAATTTGGTGGGTTCAAAAAAATGTAGTACTTTTGCACTCGCATTCAGAGGAACGCTCCTATGAAAGTTAGGAAATAAGCGGAAATAGCTCAGTTGGTAGAGCACAACCTTGCCAAGGTTGGGGTCGCGGGTCCGAGTCCCGTTTTCCGCTCCAACTCTAACGTTTACCATGCCGCAATGGTGGAATTGGTAGACACGAGGGACTTAAAATCCCTTGGCCAGTAATGGCTGTGCGGGTTCGAGTCCCGCTCGCGGCACTCCTCCCTTAAAATTTTTCTTATGAAAAAATTTGCATACATCATATTTCTTATTTCATCGATTTTACTAACATCATGTGGTGTCAGTAGTGGTCACTTTAAACTTGAGGGCAAATTTTTAAATATGAATCAAGGTGAATTTTATGTTTATAGCACAGATGGCGGCATGGAAGGCGTGGATACCATCAAAGTTGTAGGCGGTAGATTCACATACGAAATGCCCTGCCATGACGATTGCACGCTGATGATCGTTTTCCCGAATTTCTCTGAGCAACCTATCTTCGCAGAATCAGGAGAATCTGTGGAGCTGAAAGGCGATGCTTCCCACTTGAAGGAAATGGAGGTAAAGGGTACCAAAAACAATGAATTGATGACCAAATTCCGCAAATCAATTCTTGGCAATACTCCTCCACAGGAAAAGAAACAGGCAGAACTCTTCATCGAAGACAACGCAAAGTCGGTAGTAAGTCTCTTTCTCATCAAGAAATACTTCATTGCCACCCCTCAACCAGATTATAAGAAAGCCCTCTCTCTCCTTACTCTGTTGGAGAAAGAACAGCCAAAGAATATTCAGGTAGGTAAACTGAAGCAGCAGATTTCTGCCATGAAAGATGCAGGTATTGGTGCCAAATTACCAACTTTCACTTCATACGACACCAAGGGAAAACTCATCTCCAGCACAGACCTGATCAGTTCACCTGTTGCTGTTATCTATACCTGGGCTACATTCAATTATGATAGTCAGGACATACAGAGAGAGTTGAAGAAGCGCCAGCGCTCGTCACAAGGTAAACTCAAGCTGATGGGCTTCTGCCTAGATGCAAGCAAGAGCAACTGCGAGGAGAACATGAAGCGCGACTCTATCAACTGGGCTGTAGTATGCAATGGAGAAATGCTGGAAGACAAGACGTTGAAGAAGTTGGGACTCACTTCGATGCCCGACAACATCATACTTCAAAATGGAAAAATAACAGCCCGAGGCCTTAACAAGCAAGATCTATACAATAAACTAGACCAACTGCTGAAATAATACCGCGAGCTCTAACCTTCTAAAAAAGAGCTTATGTTAGTAAAAACCTATTGCGCAGCAGTCAACGGACTGGAAGTCACGACTGTAACTGTAGAAGTCAGCCTCAACACAGGCGTCATGTATCACCTTACGGGCTTAGGCGACGAGGCGGTCAGGGAAAGCCGTGACCGCATCGCAGCAGCCATGCAGTATAGCGGCTATAAATTTCCAATAGCCGACATTACCATTAACCTGGCACCCGCCAACCTGCGCAAGGAGGGCAGCAGTTTCGACCTTCCTCTAGCCATCGGCATTTTAGGCGCCAATGGCAACATCCCCGAAGATCATCTCAAAGAATACATGATGGTGGGCGAATTGAGCCTTGACGGCACATTGCAGCCTATCAAGGGAGCCCTGCCTATCGCCATCAGGGCAAGGTCTGAACATTATAAAGGTCTGATTGTACCAGAACAGAACGCCCGGGAAGCTGCCGTTGTGAACAACCTGGAGGTTTATGGAATGAAAAACCTCTTTGATGTTATCCAGTTTCTTGGCGACAAATCATCCCCACAGCCAACCATTGTAGATACCCGTAAGGAGTTTTACGAGAACCAGGTTCATTGCGACTACGATTACGCAGACGTAAAGGGTCAGGAAAACGTGAAGCGTGCCTTGGAGGTAGCTGCAGCCGGCGGTCACAATCTGATTATGGTAGGGCCTCCCGGCTCGGGAAAATCCATGATGGCAAAACGACTCCCATCCATACTTCCACCCCTTACCCTCTCTGAAAGTCTGGAAACTACCCAGATACATTCTATTGCCGGAAAATTGGGCAAGAATGTATCTCTCATAGCCCAGCGCCCTTTCAGAGCGCCTCACCATACCATCTCGCAAGTAGCATTGGTAGGTGGAGGAACTTCTCCACAACCCGGCGAAATATCTCTCGCCCATAATGGCGTGCTCTTCTGTGACGAATTGCCAGAGTTCAACAAAACCACCTTGGAAGTTTTGCGCCAGCCTCTGGAAGACCGCCACATCAACATCAGTAGAGCCAAATACACCATCGCTTACCCTTGCTCATTCATGTTTGTAGCAAGCATGAACCCATGTCCTTGCGGTTACTATGGCGATCCTACGCATCATTGTGTCTGCACCCCGGGACAGATACAACGCTATATGAACAAGATTTCCGGTCCGCTACTCGACCGTATCGATATCCAGTGCGAAATCAGTCCAGTACCTTTTAAGGACATCTCTAAAGCTGCACCTGGCGAGCCAAGTGCCAGAATCAGGGAAAGAGTAATCAGAGCCCGAGAGATTCAGGCAGAAAGATTCAAGGATTTCAAGGGAATACATTGTAATGCTCAGATGACGGAACGTATGATTCACCAATTTGCGGAACCAACAGAGGAAGGAATCAATCTCCTCAGAATGGCAATGGAGAAACTATCCCTTTCTGCACGTGCCTACAATCGTATCTTAAAAGTTGCCCGAACCATTGCCGACCTTGCCGGAAGTCAGCAGGTAGAGCCTCAACACCTGGCAGAAGCTATCGGATATCGGACACTGGATAGAGGAGATTGGGCAGAAAGAGGACACTTCTAAGATAAATATCAGCCTGAGCACATAAGAAAATCGCCCAACAATGGGGTAATTTTTGTTGTATAGGGGGTATTCCGTATCTGGGCTTTTCAACACCTGAGCAGTTCGGCTACAAAATTACAAACATCATGGCATTTCAAGCCCACCTCTCTCTCTTCTCCCACTCAAAACTATCAAATTACACCTTATTATATATATAAAGGAGAAAAAGGACATCTAATTATTCCGCATTTCCAACATTTTTTTGTAATTTTGCACCCAAATAACAAAAATATATTAGCTAATATGGAACAAAAGAATTTCAAACGTACCACTGTTACAGCAGCATTGCCTTACGCTAACGGTGGTGTGCATATCGGCCACCTGGCAGGTGTTTATGTGCCAGCCGATATTTACGTACGCTATCTTCGCCTTAAAAAGCAAGACGTTGTTTTCATCGGCGGTAGCGACGAGCATGGTGTACCTGTCACCATCCGTGCCAAGAAGGAAGGCATTACCGTACAGGAAGTAGTGGATCGCTATCACAACCTCATCAAGAAGAGTTTCGAGGATTTCGGTATCTCTTTTGATATCTACAGCCGCACTACTTCTGAGGTTCACAATAAGTTTGCTTCTGATTTCTTCCGTACTCTTTACGATAAGGGCGTTCTGGAAGAGAAAGTAGAAGAGCAGTTCTGCGATGAGGTTACCGGTGAGTTCCTTACCGACCGTAACATCGTGGGTACCTGCCCTCGCTGTGGTGCAGAAGGTGCATACGGCGATCAGTGCGAGAAATGTGGTGCTACCCTCTCTCCGGAAGAGTTGATCAACCCTACCAATAAGAACAACCCAGGTCATGGCCTCGTCAAGAAGCCTACCAAGAACTGGTATCTCCCATTGGGTAAGTATCAGGATTGGTTAAAGCAGTGGATCCTGGAAGGTCACAAGGAGTGGCGTTCTAATGTTTACGGACAGTGCAAGAGCTGGTTGGATATGGATCTTCAGCCTCGTGCAATGACCCGCGACCTGGATTGGGGTATTCCTGTTCCTGTAGAGGGAGCAGAAGGCAAGGTTCTCTATGTCTGGTTTGATGCTCCTATCGGCTACATCTCCAATACCAAGGAGCTTTGCGATGCACAGCCAGAGAAATGGGGTACATGGCAGAAGTGGTGGCAGGATCCAGAGACACGTCTCGTTCACTTCATCGGTAAGGACAACATCGTGTTCCACTGCATCATCTTCCCTACCATGCTGAAGGCTCACGGCGACTATATCCTGCCGGATAACGTACCAGCCAATGAGTTCCTGAATCTTGAGGATGATAAGATTTCTACCTCTCGCAACTGGGCAGTATGGTTGCACGAGTATCTCGTAGATCTCCCTGGCAAGCAGGATGTCTTGCGCTATGTATTGACAGCCAACGCTCCAGAGACCAAGGACAACAACTTTACCTGGAAGGATTTCCAGGAGCGCAATAACTCTGAGTTGGTTGCCGTTTATGGTAACTTCGTAAACCGTGCACTCCAGCTCACCAAGAAGTACTGGGGCGGCGTGGTTCCTGCCTGCGGCGAATTGCAGGAGGTTGACCAGAAGGCTATCGCTGAGTTCAAGGATGTGAAGGAGAAGGTTGAGCAGTATCTCGACGTATTCAAGTTCCGTGAGGCTCAGAAGGAGGCTATGAACCTGGCACGCATCGGTAACAAGTACATCACTGAGTGCGAGCCTTGGAAGGTTTGGAAGACTGATCCTAAGCGTGTGGAGACCATCTTGAACATCTCCCTCCAGCTGGTTGCCAACCTTGCCATCGCCTTTGAGCCATTCTTGCCATTCTCTTCAGAGAAGCTCCGCAAGATGATCAATATGCCTACCTTCGAGTGGACTCAGTTGGGCAGCACAGATCTCCTCAAGCCTGGCACACAGCTTGGTGAGCCAGAATTACTCTTCGAGAAGATCGAGGATGAGGTGATTGAGAAGCAGCTCCAGAAGCTCGCTGACACCAAGAAGGCTAACGAGGAAGCTTCTTACAAGGCTGCTCCTATCAAGCCAGAGGTTAGCTTCGATGATTTCGAAAAGCTCGACATCCGCGTAGGTCACATTCTGAACTGCGAGAAGGTGAAGAAGTCTAAGAAACTCCTAAAGTTCACCATCGATGATGGCTCAGGCGTAGAGCGCACCATCTGTTCTGGTATCGCAGCATACTATGAGCCAGAGCAGCTGATCGGCAAGGATGTTCTCTTCGTTGCCAACTTTGCTCCTCGCAAGATGATGGGTATCGAGAGTCAGGGTATGATTCTCTCTGCCGTTAACTTCGATGGATCACTCAATGTTACCTCTCTCTTGGGTCAGGTTAAGCCAGGAAGCCAGGTAGGATAATCGTTTCGAAAAAAGCTCTATATCTTCAACACTGAGGATATAGAGCTTTTTCTTTTAATCTAAAGGAGCGCAGATAATATAATCTACTAAAGCGCAAATCGATAGCCTACCGTAAAGGTGAATAACTTATTCTTGGAATCTCCGGCATCATCCTTATTTACCTTGGTCAAGCCGATATGATAGCGAGCATCCAGAATCACATTCATATACTCATACGATAAACCTACAGGAATAGATACATTCACCTTCTTGGCTGCGTATGTACTTTCCACATCCCGGCTTTCCTTGTAAAGAGTAGAACCCGTCTTATTATCCTTCTCCAAGTCAGTTTCTTCCGACAGCATCTTGCCATCTCCACACAAGAAACCCACCTGTGCACCAGCCATAATGGTAAACTGAGGCGCCACGTATGCCTTCAGCATCAAAGGCACCTGAACATAGTCAAGATTCAGATGATGATCCTTCACACCCGTATATTTCTTGATTCCATTATTACCCGTATCCCCATTCACCGCTATCTCATAATCACCCCAGCGGGCACCCTGACGGGCATAATAAGCACCCAGAGAAACACCCAGGTAGTCTGTGGCACGATACTCCACATCGAGTCCACCCGAGAATCCCGCCTGACTCTTGGATTTCACCTCCCTGTTGTTTTCCGTCGCCAGATAGATGGAATTATCACTCAGATTGGCAATAGTCACACCTACACGGGGAATCATAGAAAATCTACCCACACGATTCTCCACACCTTGTGCCATTGCTCCCATAGCAGAAAGCAACAGCAGCATCATAATTGCAATATTCTTTTTCATCATTGTATATTGTTTTTTTTTATTATCTTTGCATAGAAATTCAACATCAGGGTG
>UQWP01000078.1 GCA_900544825.1 uncultured Prevotella sp.
TTTGCTTATTTTAACACAAAAAAACTCTCAAAAATTTGGTGATGTCTTAGGAATCATGGTATTAGATTTATTCTTGCTAAAATATTGTGTCCATAAAGACACTGCAAGGTATGTTTCGAGTAACTCGAAACCTTTTGGGTTACTCCCAAAAGAACTTGCCTGTCGGTAATTTGTTCCTCCGTAGTCGGGCAATTAAGAAGGAAAGAACATATAAAAAACAATAAAAAGTTTCTGATTTTTCTCATAAACAAATTAGATTTCATATCTTTGCGCAAAATTAGAAACAATGACAGAACTATTAAGTATATTATACAAGCTGCGGATATTCACTTTGGATGAACTTTCTGAGGCTCTGAAAGACAAGGTGAAGGCGGTGGAGGCGTTGCTCGCTCGGTACAAGCAACAAGGGTGGATTGTGGCTATACGGCGCAATACCTATTGCATGAAGGATATTGCGTCGGGTTTACCTGTTTGCGACAAGTATGAGATAGGAAGCCACTTGTCACCTACAGCTTGTATCAGTTATCACACAGCATTGGAATTTCATGGATTGGCTCATCAACCCTTCAATGAGGTTTTTGTGAAAAGCATGACTCGCTTCAATCCCTTTTCTTTCGACGATGTGGATTATACCTATTGCCGACAAACAAAGGAAATCGTTGGTATGATGACTCCCAAGGGAAACCCTTATGTACGAGTAACGGATATGGAGAGTACGTTGTTGGATTGCTTTGACCGCATCGACCGAGCTGGGGGCATTGAGGAATTGCTGCATTGCATGGAGGGTATCGTCTTGCTCAATGAGGAAAGGCTCATCGCTTATCTCGCAAAATACAATAAGGCTTTTTTGTATCAGAAGACTGGCTATCTGTTGGAGCGAATCAAGGAACAAGCCAACATCTCAGAATCTCTCTTGGAGCTGTGCCGGGCCAAGGGAACCAAAAGCGTCAAATGGTTGACCAACAACGAAGAGTCGGATACATTTGTAAATAAATGGCGCATGTATGTGCCGCAAGAACTAACATCAAAGGAAGAATATGAACTCATATAACAAACAAGCTCTTGACATCATCGCCAAGGAGCAAGGCTTTATTCGCGACAACCTCGAAAAGGTGATGCGACTGGTGGAGATACTCAACTATTTCCATGACAGTCCTTTGCTGTCTAAATCTCTTGTGCTGAAAGGTGGTACAGCCATCAATCTCACCGTTTTCCAACTGCCAAGACTTTCGGTAGATATAGATCTTGACTTTATGGTGGATTGCGACCGAGAATCCATGCTCTCAATTCGCCAAGAAGTGAATAACGAGATTCTACGCTATATGGAGTCGGATGGTTATCATCTGGCGCCTGGCTCCAAGACACCGCATACGCTTGACTCATGGGTGTTTCATTATACCAATGCCGCAGGCAACAACGATGGCATCAAGATAGAAATCAACTATTCCGACCGTTGCCATATCCAGCCTGCCATAGAGACTCATGTGTCCATTCCGTTTCTGAGCGATGTAAAGGTGTGTTCTCTTTCGCCTGTTGAATTGTTCGCCACCAAGATAAACGCTTTGATAGGCAGAAGTGCCGCACGTGATATTTATGATGTCTATAATATGGTGGAGCATCAACTCTTCTTGAGCGATGAGGAGAGAACGTTGCTGAGAAAAGCGACCATCTTTTATTTGACTGTTGGCTCAAGCAGAAAAGACAATGCTACGCCTACGGAATACACTGCTTTTCCGCAGATAGACAAGATTCGCTTTCCGCAGATTCGTTCTCAACTATTGCCTGTGCTTAGGCGCAGTGAGCATTTTGACTTTGAAAAAGCCAAGACAGAAGTGAAAGACTTTCTCTCAAAGCTATTGGTTCTGACAGAATCAGAGAAAGAATATGTGCGGGAATTCAATGACAAGAAGTATATTCCAGAATTGCTGTTCGAAGATAAAGAGATGGTCAATAGAATCAAATTTCATCCTATGGCTTTGTGGAAGACAAGGAGTCGTTGAATGTTTTTTCTGTAAATTTTGAAAAAAGTTATTGTTTTGCTTAGTTTTTTGCTTGGCTGAACTGTATAGATAGTGTATGAAGCAGGAAAAGGACATAGAAAGAATGTTTCGTCAGCATTACGAGAAGATGTATAATCTGGCCAGATGCCTCCTCTCCGATGACGATGAAAGCAAGGATGTGGTGAGCGAAGTCTTTACCACAATTCTTGCAGATGATATAGTCCTGATGCCTGAGAGTGAGGAAGGATTCCTAATGAGGAGTGTTCGCAATCAATGCCTCAACCTGATAGCCCATAAGGGCGTGAAGGAAAAGGTAGCGAAGTTGCTCATAGATGATACCGATGTTATTTTGTCGGATGAAACCGATGAGCGACTGGAGCAGTTGTTGCTTCTCATCGATGACCTCGAACCTCCCATCCGAAAGCAAATCTTCCGCTTGCGCTATCTCTCGGAAATGTCTTATCAAGAGGTGGCAGACAAGGTGGAAGTGAGTAAGGTGACGGTGTTCAACCATCTCTCGCAGGCGATGGACTGGATAAGAAAACAGTTTAAGAAGGAGCAAAACAATGACAAACAAAGATTTAAACAAGAGTAAAGAAGAAAAGCGTCAGATGTTCTTCGATATGCAGGAACATCCCGACCGCTATACCGACGAGCAAGTGGAACGTTTGCTTGCCGATGAGGACATGAAGGATTTCTTTCACGACATGGCAATGGTTAGGATGGCGATGAAGAAAGGAACCCCAAAGAAAGTGAATATAGATGAAGCATGGAAAGAGTTTCCTGATAGGCAAGAATTAAAGGCCAACAATGCTTCTGGTAAAACATCCAGCAATCGCTGGAAGATTGCAGCATCCATCATTGGTGTCATTTTTCTCTCAGGCATAACTTTAGCCGCAATCCATTCTGGCATTTTCCGTTCATATTCTTCGGATGAGACTAGCCAAGCCAAGACGGAACAAGTATCTTCTACTTCTGATTTGAACAAGACGGATAGCATCAAGGTGAGTGCTACGGAGAAGGCTGATAGTCTCGACCTCAAACCTGTTGTCTTTGACAATGCCGAGTTGGGCAATGTCGTGTCGCAGCTTGCAGCCTTCTATCATATCAAGGTGGAATTCGACAATGCGGAATCGCAGCATATCCGTATCTTCTTCAATTGGGACAAGACTAAGACATTGAAGCAGAATCTCGAAATATTGAATGCTTTTGAGCGCATACAGATAACGGAAATGGACGGAACTTTAAAAGTGGAGTAAATTATGAAGAGGATTGTTTTTAACTTAATGTTGTTGCTGATAAGCATGGGTATGTCTGCCCAACGCATTACCCGACAATATAATAATGTGTCATTCTCTGCGGCATTGAAGGATTTGAATGCCCGACAGGATAAGTATGACATCAACTTTGTGTATGACGAGTTGGAGGATTTCAAGGTGACAAAGAACATCAAAAATGAAAGCGTTCCTGATGCCATCATGAACTTGATAGGCTTTTACCCTATCAAGATGAAACAAGTGGATAATGTTATTATCGTTGAATGTATCCAAAAGGCTTCTAACAGAATGATGGGGCGCATCGTGGATTGTCGTCATCAACCTGTCGATTTCGCCAATGTTTCACTCTTGAATGTCAATGACTCTTCGTTTATTACTGGTGGCGTGACCAATGAAAACGGACAATTTGTGATACCTTGCAATGCTCAAAAGGCTATTGTAAAAGTAACATGCGTAGGATATAACACTTATCGCAATATCTTTAGTACCGGCAAAATAGGAACAATAGCCCTAAGCGAAGCTACGCTTAATCTACAAAAAGTAGTTGTGAAAGGTCATCGTAAGATTTACAAGTCAGACGGAACAAAGCTTATAGTGGATGTTCAAAAATCTGTATTAAGCGATTTTGGAAGTGCCGATGATGTTGTTGCGCAATTACCAACAGTGTCAGGTAGCGATGGTAGCTATTCTGTCTTTGGACGAGGAAATGCCGAAGTATATATCAACAATCGGAAGATGAGGGCCAAAAGTGAGTTGAGCCGCTTGAATTCCAAGGATATTTCTACGATAGAGGTAATCAACAATCCTGGGGTAGAGTATGATGCAGACACCCACGCTGTCATTAAAATCAACTTGAAACATAAGATTGATGGAGGATTAGGCATCAGAACTTCAGTATTTGACAGCCAAGGCAGAAAAAACTCTGATTCGGAACAGTTGCAGCTCACTTACGATACCCAAAACATAAATGGATTCATTTCTTTCAGCAATTCAAACAGTAGATATAAAACAGACCAAACCAATAAGGAGCAGACTTTGGCTGATCATTCTGTCTGGAATATGGAAAGTGAAATGCCTAAATGGAATTCCAATTATTACAATCAAACCATTAACGGAGGTATCAGTGCAGAGTTGGCAAAGAATCATACCATTGGCGCAAGTTTGTCATACTCCAAGGAAACGGACAAATGGGGAGGGCATTCTGCCAGCCAAATGTTTCATGACAATCTTCTGTTTGAAGATTTATCCTCTAACATCCATTCTCATGCGAACTATGATCAATGGATGGGAAACATCTTCTATGATGGAAAATTCTCCCAGAAATGGAAAATGACATTGAATGCTGATTATGTTAGCAGAAAAGCGGCAGACAGCCGTCTTAATCAAGAAGCAGGAAGCATGACGGATGCGCATGAGGTGAAAAATGAAAATGAGACTACTCACGACATTTATGCAGGAAATGTGAAAATCAATTATCAAGCCAACAAGAACTTGGCTTTTAACATAGGTGCTGATGCAAGCTATGTGGAAGAAGAAAAGGATTATCAGAGTCTTGAAAATGAGGAGTCAAGCGCAATGAGTCGTCTCCATGCAGAAGAGACAAAACTTGCTACATTTGCCAGTTGCAATGTATCCATTGCCAAGTTGTCTGCCCAATTGGGATTGCGATTTGAGTCATTTCGCATGCTGTATCGTGATGCCATCTCCCAAAATAGCTTGGTAGATAAGACTTATCGTCATTTTTATCCTTTCTTCTCATTGTCCTTGCCTGTAAAGAACGTTGAAATGGGATTAAGCATGACAACCAAGGTAAAACGTCCAAGCTATTACGAACTTAGAAACAGTGAAGAGTATTTCAATCGTTATTCCATCGAAGCTGGTAATCCATGGTTGCTTCCACAATATACGACGGATATATCCTATTCGTTGCAATGGCATCAATTGCGTTTCTCTGTCGATTATCAAAGGATAAAGGATTACATCATCTCAACGAATGTCATTCAGCAAGCAGCCCCATTGGTGGCAATGTCAAAGCCAGAGAATTTTCCGCATTATTCTGCAGTAAACGCAAGTTTGGCTTATCATACGAATGTGGGTGTTTGGGAACCATATCTCAACCTTAACATGATGCGAACTTATATGTCACTCTACAATACGGATGGAAGCAAAATCAAGAATGACAAGCCTTACCTATCAATGTCGTTCAACAGCTATTTCAATTTGCATCACCATTGGATGCCTTATGTACTGCTAAGTTACAATTCTGATGGAAACATGAGGGAATATCGAGTTAGACAGGCATTATGGCTGAGCCTCGGAGTAACCAAGCATTTTGCTGACAATGCATGGTTGGTAAGGCTGAGTCTTAATAATCTCCTCGGCACAAAAGAACGAGAAACAAGATATGCCTCAGATTACATTTTCGACAAGAGCAGTTTCAAGGACGGTCGCCGCATCAGCCTCTTGGTAAGATATACATTTAAAGACAAAAAGCGCTATAAGGGCGAAAGTGCTGCAAGTGAAGAAATGGATAGATTATAAATCTCTCTCAATATATGGTTCCACAACAAAGCGGAAAATAAAATTCTGTGTGATGGCGTTTGCCAATATTTTCCAATGGGCAAACTTCATCCACAGATTTTTTAGTGAGTTTCTCTCGTTAAAAAATATGTATTTCTTTGTGTGTCACATAAATTATTGTATTTTTCAATACGAAAAGAGTTGTTTAACAAGCAAACGTATGCAAATTGCAGAAATTAGAACCGTTGCCAAATCATTACCTCCATTCAGGTGAGATATTCATAAATCGCTCATTTTAAGCTATTCTGAATATTTTGGCAGAATTTTAACCAAAAAACGAAGAATCCGGATTCTAAAATCGAGGCTTATCACAAGGCAAAATTTGGTGGTATCGAAGTTTTTTCGTATCTTTGCCGCAAAATATGCGGCGTTTTTAGGCAGATAATGCCGCATAAGATAAAAATTTAAAATGCATCAAAATGATGGAAAAGAATCAGATTTTTGAAAATATCATGAGCCGTACATCGGTGAGAAGTTTTACAGGCATGCCTGTAGAACAGGAGAAGGTGGAGATGATGCTGCGTGCCGGCATGGCGGCTCCATCGGCCTGCAACAAGCAGCCTTGGCATTTTGTGGTTATCAACGACCGGGAGATTCTCGACCAGATACCACAGTTCAGCCCTTATGCCAGCATGGTGAAGCAGGCACCGCTCGCCATCGTGGTTTGCGGATGCCTTGACAAGACACTGGAAGGCACAGAGCAGGAGTTCTGGATTCAAGACTGTTCGGCAGCCACTGAGAACATCCTGCTGATGGCTCACGGCTTGGGACTTGGCGGAGTATGGACAGCCCTTTATCCCCTGAAAGAACGATACGAGGGAATGCAGCAACTGCTGCATCTGCCCAAGACGATGATTCCGCTCAACACCCTCATCATCGGATATCCGAAGAATCAGGCGGAAGCAAAGGATAAGTGGAAGGAGGAGAATGTATCCTATAATAAATGGATGGAGAAAAATTCATAATAAAGAAAAAGTATGGATATCAAGGAGAATTATCAACAATATGTAAGCCGACATGCTTCTGAGATGGCTGCCCTGAAGCGTAAGAATACGGGATTTATAACGGGCGAGCTGCTGGCTTTCGGCGGAATCCTCGCCTTCCTGATCTGCTATTTCGCATTGGATGGAGATACGCAGAACTATCTGCTGGGGGCGGCGTTGTGCCTGATTGCCTATCTGGGAATCAGACGACTTGACGATAAGAACAAGGAGAAGATAGAGCATCTTTCGGCTTTACTCAAGGTTTATCAGGACGAAATCAAGGCTTGGGAGGGCGATTTCTCGCCTTTCGAAACGGGCGATTGCTATCAGAATCCGCAGCATTCTTATTCCTTCGACCTCGATGTCTTCGGCAAGAGTTCGCTGTTCAATCGCATCTGCCGAACCATCACATCGGGCGGTTCGGAAGCACTCGCCAGGAACCTTACCCGGGAAACGCCTCTGAGCTTGGAGGATATCAAAAGAAGAAGGGATTTGCAGAAGGAATTGGCAGGAGAAGGCGAAAACTGGCGAATGGAATTCCTGGCACTTGGCGAAAAGAACAGAAGCCAAACTGCGGATGGCAAAATGGTGAATGGCAAGATGAAGAAGATTGATTCTGCTGCGGTGGTGGATGCGATGCAGAAGGTTTCGAAGATGGAGGTGCCGGCATGGTTTGGCTCTCCGGTTTCGCTCGTTATCGGATGGCTGCTGATTATCGGAGTCGTCGGTTCCGTGATTTTGTCGATATGCGATATGGTTTCGGTGAATTTCGCCTTGTGGTGGGTGTTGGTTCAATACATGGTGGTGTTCTTCGTCTGCAAGCAGACACTTGATAAGATAGACAGCAATGGCGGCAAGCTTCGCCATCAGCTCATCGCCTATGCTCAGATTCTCCAGCTTATCAACAGGCGCAATTTCCATAGCGAGTTAGGCAAGGAGATGCAGAATTCCCTGGCAGATGCCCTGCCTTCCTTTGCCCAACTGGAAAAGATATTGAAGGGGTATGACAGAAGAGGCAACTTCCTCGGTCTTTTCTTCACCGATGCCTTCATGCTGAGCGATTTCTTCCTGGTTCGCAGTTTTCTGAAATGGAAGAATACCTATATGGTGAAGATGGAGGTATGGATGCATATCATCAGCGAGATGGATGCGATGGTTTCGATGGCGGATTTCAGATATAATCATCCGGAGGCGGAAGAGGCGAAATTTGGTTCGGGAAGTCCGGAAATCGTGTTCGAGGGAAAGAATCTCTATCATCCTTTCCTGGGTGCCAAGGCGGTGAAGAATGATTTCACCATCAAGGACGACAACTATTATATCATCACCGGAGCCAACATGGCGGGAAAGAGTACCTTCCTGCGTTCGCTGGGCGTGAACTATATCCTGGCGATGGCAGGTATGCCGGTGTTTGCAGAACTGCTGAAGATTTCCCGTTTCAGATTGTTCTCGAGTATGAGAACCACCGATGATTTGACACATGGCATCTCTTATTTCAATGCAGAATTGATTAGATTGGAGGAGCTTCTGAAGTTCTGCAAGGAAAGTGCAGAGGGAGAGTTCTGCAAGGAAAATACAGAAGGAAAATTCTGCAAGGAAAGTGCAGAAGATAATAAGGAGCCACTCCGAACCCTGATTATTCTGGATGAGATTCTGAAAGGAACAAATTCATTGGATAAGCTGAATGGTTCGAGAAAGTTCCTCGAAGCCATCGCCAAGCAGCCGGTGAGCGGCATCATTGCTACCCACGATTTGGAGCTCTCCAAGATGGAGAATGATGCATCAGGCAAATTCCACAACTATTGTTTCGAGATAGATTTGGGCACGGATGTTACCTATACTTATAAGATTCAGAAGGGTGTGGCAAGAAACCAGAATGCCACCTTCTTACTGAATAAGATTCTGGAGAAATATTAGAATAAAAATGGGAACTCCCGATAATTTGAAACTGATCAAATTATCGGGAGTTTTCCTTTAAAAGAATACATTATAACTCAACGCTATCCAGGCGGAACTTGAGCAAGCCGGCCGGTACCTTAACCATTACCTCATCACCTGCCTTCTTACCCAGAAGGGCCTTGGCAATAGGCGACTTGATGGAAATCTTGCCACTATGCAAATCTGCCTCGTGAGGATTCACGATAACATAACTCATGCTGCACTTGTTGGCGAGATTGGTAATCTTAATCTTGCTCAACAAGCCAACGGTATCGCTCTTCAATCGAGACTTATCGATGACACGGGCATTCTCCAAAACCTTCTGCTTGAAGCTGATGCGGCTCAACAGTTTACCCTGCTCACGCTTGGCAGCATGATACTCGAAATTCTCACTGAGGTCACCCTTGTCGCGAGCCTCAGCAATCGCATCGCGAACGGCTGGCAATTCTACGTTAACCATGTGTTGAAGTTCGGCCACGAGCTCATCGTAGCCTTCTTGAGACATATATTCCATTTTTCCTTGTTTTCTAGTTTCTTATTGTTCTTAATGAATGATGATTTTTTATTCGGGGTGCAAAGTTACTAGTAAATCACGAAATCACCAAACTTTTTTAGTGAAAAAGTGAAGAAACTAAAGATTAGAAAAAAACAGAAGCATCCTAAATCATTATTTTTGGGTATTGCAGAAGTAGATAGATATTCTTACCTTTGCAACCCATTTAGAAGAAAACAACAATGTTTAGTAGAAAACAACAATGAGAGAAAAAAAGAAGAAACGTTTTACATGGAAGAAATACCATCGTTGGTTCGGACTTGTACTGTCTGTCTTTATGTTGGTATTCTGTGTATCAGGTATCATTTTAAATCATCGCCAGCTATTCGCCGGTTGTGAGGTAAGCAGAAGTCTGATGCCATCGGCTTATCATATCAAGGATTTCAACAACGGCATCATCAAGGGTTCCCTCAAGATCAATCATCGCATCTGCAAGATTCGAGTTGATGCAATCCCGGCTTCTGATGATTCCATTCTGGCGTATGGTTATGGTGGCGTATGGCTTACCGATGCAGAGATGAAAACATGGAAAGACTTTAACAAAGGATTACCCCAAAACGTGGATGGCAGGAATATCCGCAACATTGTGCAGACGAAAAACGGAGAAATCTGGTGTGCAGCCATGATGGATGTATATCGCTTCGACGGAAAAGAATGGAAGATGTTTCCGCTCGCAGATAATGAAGAGCGAATCGCCGACATTACATTATCCAAAGACAGCACAAGCATCATCGCCATGACCCGTTCTGCCGTTTATGAAATATCCGGTAAGAAGACGGATGCAGCCAACGAAAAGAGGGATGCTATCAGCGAAAAGACGAATGTTACCCGCAAAATCATCGGTCAACCAGAAGGATTTATCCCAAAAGTTACCCTCTTCAAAACCGTCTGGAATCTGCATAGCGGTGCTTTCTTCGGGTTAACCGGAAGATTGGTGGTGGATGCCATCGCCATCGTGCTCATCATCCTTTCGATAACGGGCATCATCCTTTTCATTCTCCCTTATCGTATCCGCCGACAGAAGAGATTACAGGCAAAAGAAAAAATGCAGAAGCTTGGCAAACAGATGGTTTTCAATGCAAAATGGCATAATAAATTAGGATACACGACTATCATCCTTACACTTTGGCTAGCGATAACAGGCATGTGTCTCCGCCCACCATTGATGATACCTCTGGCGATGAACAAAACCACAGAAGAGGTGAAGGATGGAAATGTCTGGCACGATAAGCTTCGCGCCATCCGATGGGATGCAGCAGAGGGCAACTGGCTTGTTTCTACCTCAGAAGGATTCCTGAGAGTGGATGAGCATTTCCAGCATAAACCTATCTTATTAAATAAGGAGAAGGCACCAAAGGTAAGTCCGATGGGAGTGAATGTTTTCGAAAGCGATGGCAAGGGTGGCTGGCTGATAGGATCATTCAGCGGTATGTTCCGTTGGAACCCGGAAAAGAATCAGATAGTAGATTATTTTACGGGGAAAGCCAACCAAGGAAAATCGATGATTCCGATTTCAAACCATCTGGTTAGCGGCTACTCCAAGGATTTCTTCGGTGGAAAAGAAGTGGTTTTCGATTATAGTAAAGGGGCGAACTTAGGTGAAACAGCATCTACCCCAGAGTTGCTTTCTGCCACCCCGATGTCGCTTTGGAATGTGGCTTTAGAGCTTCACGTAGGTAGATGCTATTCTCCATTCTTAGGTCCCCTTTCCGACCTTTTCGTCTTCATCTCCGGCTTGCTGATTACGCTGTTTTTGCTTTCCGGCTACATCATTCTGCATCGGAGAAAGAAGAAGAGCCCCAAACTTCCTCGGAAATCTCTCTAACCCAATCTATCTTTGCCCATTGCTCAGCATCGGTCAGTTTATTACCGATCTCGCAAGAGGCGAAACCGCATTGAGGACTGAGGCTTAAGCGATTGAGAGGAACATACTTGGCAGCTTCGTGGATTCTGGCGATGACCGTAGCCTTATCCTCCAACACAGGAGATTTAGAGGTTACCAAACCCAGAACCACCTTCTTGCCATCTGCCACATACTTCAAAGGCTCGAAACCACCCGAACGCTCGTCATCATACTCCAGATAGAAGGTATCTACATCTTCATGAGCGAAAAGATAAGGAGCTACGGCATCGTAGGCACCCTTGGTGGCATAGCAGGAATGATAATTGCCACGGCATACGTGGGTGTTGATGGTCAACCCCTCCGGTTTGCCCTCGATGGCAAGGTTGTTCACCTTCAGATATTGCAGAGCTTCCTGTTCAAGGGTGAAGCCGTTGCCAACCTTTGCTTTCCAGTAATCGCTATCCACAATCATTCCCCAGGTGCAATCATCGAGCTGGATAGTGCGGCATCCGGCTGCATAAATCTCCTGGAAGAAGGTACGATAAGCCTGGGCAATATCCTCTATCAGTTGGGTGGTGTTAGGATAGAACTTGCGGGTGTTCTCGGCATTCTTGCCACGAAACAGTTCGGCAAGAAACTGTGCAGGAGCCGGAACCGTCTGCTTTGCCTCGAAGATATACTCACCCTTGGCATCCAACTCCTCAAACAGCTTCACAAACAGAAAATCCTTAATAAAAGGATGATTCTCGCCGGTAATCTTGCCGGTCAGTTGGATAGAACCCTTGGTTGTCTCCTCACCATGAAACTGGTAGCCATGCTCCAGTTCGATATGCTCCACGCCATTGAAACCCCACATAAAGTCGAGATGCCAATAGCTGCGGCGGAACTCACCATCGGTGATATAAGGCAGGCGATGCGCCTTCTGCTGCTTGATGACCTCAGTAATCAGACGGTCTTCGATGCAGCGAAGGTCGGTGGCAGAAATCTTGCCATCAGCAAACTTGGCTCTTGCTTCTTTCAACTCTGCAGGACGCAAATAGCTGCCCACTGCCTCAAAATGTATATTTCTTACGTTACTCATTATTTTATCTCCTATATATTTAATGATGAATGACTCTTACTTTGCCATTATCAGATGATGAACGGCTCTTTGCATCCGGAATTGCGAGTGCAAAGGTAAGAAGAAGAATTTTATCTGCCAAATATTCTTCGTAATTCAGAAAAATATGCTATCTTTGCAGAGAATTCAGCAAATCAGCAGAATATTATTCTGCGAAAATGAATAAAATCAGAAATAAAGGAACAATGGCTACAGAAGAAAATCTCGACGAAATCGACATCAAGATACTCAAGTTGTTGCAGCAGAACTCCCGACTCACCGTGAAGGAACTTGCCGCAAGAGTACACCTCTCCCCTTCTCCCACCTTCGAGCGGCAGAAGCGATTGGAGCGTGAGGGATACATCCAGCGATATGGAGCGATAGTGGATCATCACAAGATGGGACACAACGTGATTGTGCTCTGCAATATCCGACTGAAGCAGCACACCCACGATTTGATTCAGCAATTCATGGATACCGTACAAACCATCGACCAGATAACAGAGTGCTACAACACCACCGGCGATTACGACTTCCAGATCAAGGTGTATGCCCGGGACATGAAGGATTATCAGGACTTCATGCTTAATACCCTGGGAAACATCGACTGCATCGGAAGCCTTCACAGCATCATCGTGATTGGCGAAATCAAGGATTCGCATTATATCCCGGTAAATAAGAAAAAGGAGGAGAATGGAAAATAATAAGAAGGAAGAGAAAGAATTGAAGAGAAAGAACAGAAAGAAAGAAAGAATGAAAGAGAATAAATATTAAGGAGAAAGAATTATGTTTTGGAAAAAGATCATCATCCTATACCTTGCTCTCCCCATGCTTTTCAGCCTTCCATCCAAGGCGCAGAAGCCGGGGGACATCATCAGCGAGCAAACCATCAGAAAACTTGGAGAGAAGCATTTCTTCTCCATCTCACCTATCCCTGACCCCATCTTCCATCTGATGCTAGGAAAGACGTATAAGAAGAACTGTACCGTGGCAAGAAGTGAATTGCGATACCTGCGATGCCTCCATGTGGATAAGGATGGCAGAAACATCGTAGGTGAAATGGTGGTAAACAAGGCGATAGCCGCTGATGTACTCGATATCCTCAGGAAGCTATATGAGGCAAAATATCCGATAGAACGAATGCGGCTTATCGACTACTGGGATGCAGACGATGAAAGGGCGATGAGGGATAACAACTCCTCCAGCTTCAACTTCCGATTCATCTCGCATACCAAGATCGTTTCGAAGCATGGCAGGGGACTTGCCGTTGACATCAACACCCTCTACAATCCCTATCATAAGTATTTGAAGAATGGCAATGAAGTGGTAGAGCCAGCTACCGCACGACCTTATCTCGACCGCAGCAAGCACCATGCTTATATGATCAAGAAGGGCGATTTATGCTACCGGCTCTTCAAGGAGAAAGGTTTCCGATGGGGTGGCGACTGGAAGCATAGCAAGGATTACCAGCACTTCGAGAAATAAGAACACAAGAAGGCTATGCTGTTGTTGCTTGAGATTCATCAACAAACAGCATAGCCTTTTTATGATTTGGAAGCTTGATTATCAAGCAGCATAATTAGCT
This sequence comes from uncultured Prevotella sp., assembly GCA_900544825.1. GTDB lineage: Bacteria > Bacteroidota > Bacteroidia > Bacteroidales > Bacteroidaceae > Prevotella. The sequence continues at coordinate 13,856 of UQWP01000078.1, forward strand.
GATAATCCAACTGTCCTTAGTAAATTTGTCTAACTGCGCTCAATTACCTAACTGTACCAAACAGAATTATAATCTCTGCGGTCATCTTCCTCATTATAGAGGTTCTCATACTCAAGGTTCATTGCCTCGAATTTTTCCTGTGTCTGTTTCATGATAGCCCCTCCTATTACTTTAAGTCAATAAATTCGTTTCTATCTTTTGTATATGCAAAAATAGCAAAAAAATGAATCAATGCTGTCAACTATTCAGAAAACTTTTGTATTTTTGCATCAGAAAGCCATATTTGGCGACATTAAGAACAATTAGAATGAAGAAATAATGAATATGAACTATAATAATAAAAATGAATACGGTTAACGAAATTTAGCATAA
>UQWP01000079.1 GCA_900544825.1 uncultured Prevotella sp.
GCGTATTGAGATACACCTTACCCAATTCTGGGTCGTAATGGTCAACTTCCATCATACCCGTGAAGATACGGTTGTCGTTCTCGCCGAGCAACTGGGAGATAATCATTTCGAAGACTCTGAGTGAACCTCGAACGATGACGTTATCAAACTCTCCCGTCCACTTGTTTTCCTGCTCTCCTGCAGCATTGGTAACAGGAGTATTGTAGATACCCCAGCCCAAACCTCCAAGAAATCCGGAAATAAACTGCTTGCTCGACAGCTCTCCACCGAACCGGGAATTTCCGTTCACGAAGAGCTTCCCCACCGTAGCCACGGTGTAAGCGATAACCTCATCGATGCAGAGTTTATAGGTATTGGTAAGAGAATCTTTCTGAAGGATGGTAAAGCCCTTGCCGTTCTCCTCGCTTGCCCCGTCAGAGGATATTGAGTGAGCGATGATATTACCTTCCTTATCAAAAGAGAATTCTTCTCCCACCAGCAAACCACCAAGAAGCTTCTGCACCTTCTCGAAGGTAACCGTACCTTCTGCAGTATCATCGATATCCCTGCGGAGATACTTTTTCAGGATGGCAGCTTCTCCGTCCAGTTCCTTTGCCACGTCTGCCACACCTGCCTTCAGCTTCTCACCTTTATATAATAGGTAGCCGCCGATAAAGGAGAGTGCATCAAGCACACCGATGTTGATATGCTTGTGGCCAACCTCTCCCTGTCCCGAATATCGGTTGGATATCGCCGAGAGGAAGGATGAAAAGATGGCATCTGCAGTAGTAGTACCCCACTCTTCCGAGTGAGGATCCTGAACCGGGAACAAGACCCCTCCACCCAGCTGCTGGCGCGGGAACTCAACTAAGCGAGGGGCGATAGTAAAATTTCCGATGTCAGGAAGATGGATATCCATCTGCTTAAGGCTCTCCCCGCTTACTCTCGAGAGATTCAGGTAAGGACGGGCATCGGAATATTTATAGGTGAAGGTATAGTTGGATGGCAGTTCCTTCGCCTCGTAGTTCACATCACTCTCGGTGACGGTGATCTTCCGCCAGCTGTTGCGATGATATACGTACTTGCCCAGACTCGGGAAGAAGTCGAGCAGCCACAGGCGCTCCTTCCCGTCCAGATAGCCGGTGTTCTTCTTGAACTTCCTTGCGGTATCTACACGGTATTCCTCCGAGTCATCCTCTATTTCTGCCACGTTGTGGGTATGTTCTGCAGTATTCTCGCTGTTGCCGTAAGCCCTGAAGCAGTCCACTCCTCCCAGCGAATTCTCAAAGAGGAACCATTCCTCCTCCTCGCTCTTCATGTCGCTGGCATAGTAGCGCTGCACATAGGTAAGCCGGTTGCCGCCTTCCTTCTCCACCCAGATGTCGTAATAGGATGGAGCCTTTTGGTTGAGAGCCTTGGCGATGATGGCATACTGCACCGGGATGGTATAGACGCATCCCTCGGTAAGATGGGCTAGCGTCACCTCTGATTCCGTATAGCCCGTACCGTTCCAGAGATACGCCTTGCACTTCACCGCACAGGCTTCTGCAGCGTAATAGGTCAGGAACTCCGGCGAATAATACGTCACTGCCTTCACCTGCGGCTGCCAGGTGAGGAAATTGTTTTTCAGAAAATTCTCGGCAGAATCAGCGAGCTTATCTACTCCGGATCTGATCACCGAGAAGGAGAATTCCTTCTTGTTTCCGGCATCCCCCACCTCGTAGATCTCTACCGAGAATGCCTTCATGATGTTCTCCTGGATATACGGAGTGCTGTCGTCCTTCAGCTCGAAAGCCAGCAGCGGAAGGATGATATCTTTCACATCTACCGTGATGCGGTGCTCATCGTTCGGCGTATAGGTATGCTGAACGATGTTCTGCTCTGCTCCCTGGTAACGAAGGGCGAAAACCACGTCTGTCTCCGAGTCGTTGTAGATCTCGAAGGCATTCATGGAGCCTACCAGGCTCAGGGCATCTGGATATAATAAAACCTGTATCATCTTAATGTTGGGTTGATTATTGATAACGCAAAATTAAGATAATACAGGTAACTTTCAAAGGACTCCCGCGTCCTAGATCTTCTCGCATTCCAGCCATGTCGTGGTGCAGTGATACACCCATTTGGAGTGACGGAACATCGTCGCATGTCTGGTCTTCTGGCTTACGAATGTCTTCTGCAGGCCGTATTTCTGCCCCACATATTCGGCTGAAGGAAGAGGAGGATAGATGATCTTGAAGGTGCGGTCCTTGTCATCTCCCGAATTCTCATATTCGCTGCCCGATACCTCCACCGTCTCTTCATGGCCAACCCATCTGTAGCCGCAGCTCAAGGCCGGCATCACATCTGCCATCCGCTCAGCCTCATTGATAGGCGTGGTAAGGGCGATGGTTCTGAGTTCGCTTTCCGTAGGCTCGCTTTTTCCTCCGAGGGTAAACTTCAGCTTGTTGAAGAAGAAGCTCACTCCCCTGATCACGATCTTGGCATAGGAAGGCAGGTTCTGCTTCTGCGACTGGGTGAGCAGCAGCTTCACCTTGAGTTCCTGGAGTGAATTCCGCAGGAGGAGATCATACTGCCGGTAGAACTTTTCGAAGATGCCGTCATCACCATTATACACCAGGGCGTAATCGAATATCTTGCGGTAGAGGGATTCCTCTGAAGCATGGGATGGCGGACCGAAGCGGTTGTCATATTCATAGTGGATATCGTATGCCGTCACGGTTCCGCAAGGCATTCCATCGGTCGATACATACGGGAAGGCAAGCATCACCGGGGTTGTCACCGCTTCCTCGCTGCTCTCTGAATTATCCTCGGTGGCAACCTTCATCGATGAGTTGAGCGTGGCATAGCTGCCTATGTAGAGAAATCTGCCCATCTCGCGGCTGATGGTGTCATCATCTGCCGACTGGCGGTACTTCAGCGTTCTCGTCTCCGGAATCATCTCGGGTATCTCGATATCCTGGGTGTCGGTATCTTCCTCGCCGGTATCATAGCTCTGGGAGCCCTCGCCTATCTTCGATTTCACATGATAGTTGCCCGAATATCCGTCCTTGTAGAAGCAGCCATCCACCTTGTCGAAGTAGGCACCGGTATTCTTCGCCAGCATATCCTTCAGGTCGTCGTAGCTGTCCTCTGCATCACTGTCTGCCTGGTGCTTAGCCCGCAGCACCACACGCTTGTAGTCGGATGCCGTCTTATAAGATAAGGTGGGTTCCTCGGTCATCTGGCGGGTGAGATCTGCCACCGGGGCACTCTCCACGGCATCCTTCAGGAAGATGATGCTCGCCTGGTGAGTTCCCTCGTCTGAGACGAATTCGCAAAGAAACTTTTTCCGAAAAACTGAGAGGAAATCGGAGACGGAAACGTCCGGCAGAAGGTCCTCGATGCGGATATGGCCGTTCACCATCACATCGATCACGTTGTTCACCAGCACCATCTTGGTGAACGGCTCCGTCCGGGTGAAGAAATTCTCCTGCAGATCGTACCCGAAGTACTTGAACACACGCTTCAGCACGTAGTTGGCACGGATAAACGGAGAGATGTAGTAGCCACGGGTCAGACTCACCGGAATCTCGTTTACATATTCCGTGCGGTTGAATTCGCCCTGAAACCTGTTCGACTTTCCGGCACACGTCACGAAGTCGTAGGCATTAGGAGCCGCCACATACTCGTAGCCTCCGGTGTTCTTGAACCGCCAGTACTTGGCATCCGGCAGCTTCTGCTGGTTGCCCCATCCGTTCAGAATCTTGTAGTCGTAGCCGGTATCCTTGCCCGAGTCATCGGTGAGCAGCACCGGGAAGATATCGTAGTTCTCGTTTTTCCCGCCGATGAGCGAACGGCAGAAACTGATACACTCATCGATGGTGCTGCACCCCGGTATCATCTCGTCCTTGAAGATGCTCTTCAGCTTCACGTTCTGTATCTTCGAGTAGAAGGATCCGTCGTTGATATAGAAGGAGGAGGAGATGTTGCCCTTGTGCTGTGCCGATAGCACGATCTGCCTGCACTGGGCAAAATATTCCCCGTCCTCGATGCTCACGTTGGCTGCCACCATCTTCTCTCTCAAGCCGAAGGTGTCGGGATATCCCAGTATCATGCGGTTGTAGTCGCTTGCCGGGATATCCAGCGGGGTTGTCGTCTCCCCATAGTCGTTGAAGAACGGATTGGTCCGTTCCACCTCCAGCTTGGCACCTTCGCCAAGCTGGTAGGTTTTTCCCTTATCCAGATTCGTTATTTTCATAGATCATTTATTTTTTGGCAAATTTCCTCGCCTGGTTTCTCAGTTCCTGCTTGGCATCAAGCTCCGTGAGCGAGATATGGGAGTGGATTCCGTTGTCGCGAAGCTCCCTGAGCAGTGCCAGGAGCTCGTCATTACTACGTCCCGACGCAGTAATTCCTGCGTCGCGATGTGTGAATTCCTGCGTCGCGACGTAGGAATCAGCCCCACTAAGACTTGGTACGGAGAGGGTACGGAGCGGGTACGGAGCAGGTACGATGCTGCCTCCCAGTGCCCTGCCCTGCATGGCCATCAGATATTTGCCCATATCGAAGGTGCGTATCTGACCGGCTCGCTGGGCTGCATCCATCAGGTGGATGAGCGGGGCGATGGTAGGATTTTCCAGGGCTGCATTCGATGCCACCCACTCCTTGCTCCTGCCCTTAGGACCCTCGCCCACTATCACCGTAGGATGGTCGATATAGCCGCGCTTACCAGGTGAGTATTCGGCATTGAAGTGCTTGCCGTCCTGTTCCCGCTCCACATCGATGCGTCCACCGCTCTCCCTTCCGCTGGCTATGCGGCTGCCTGCCGAAGAGGTTCCGCTGGCAGATCCGTTGAGGGTCATGCGCTTCACCTTCTGGCGCTCGGCATTCGCCACGGCCAACTGGGCTGCACCCGTCACACCCATCAGGGCAGCTGCCACGCTTCCGGCTATCGGACCCATCTCGCTGTATGCCTTCATGATGGAGGTGGCAGTATTGGAGATGATCTGAGCTGCCTGCATGGCAAAGTTCACGTCGGCATACTTCTTCTGTATCTTCAGCTTCTCGTTGGCTTTCTTCTTCTCCAGCTTCTCCTGAAGGGCTGTGTTGCCCTCTGCAGCCTTGATCTCGGCATCATACTTGGCATCTACGTTCGCCATCTCGGCATTCTGCAGCGCACCCACGGCATTACTGAAGAGGTCGGTGTAATACTGCGCCTGCTTCATGAAGGATTCCTTCTTCAGCTGCTGCACCTTCTTCTCGTGTTCCTCCTGGGTGATATACTGATTATCGAGAGCCGTCTGAAGCTGCTCCAGCTGCCTGTCGTATTCGCTCTGCTGGTCGAAGCCGAGAGCCTGCCTTGCCTGCCTCTCCTTGTCTGCCTGCTGGGCAAGCTGCTCGGAGTGCTTGGTGGTATATTCGGAGTCTATCTGCTTCTGGGCATCCTTGTATGCCTTCTCCAGCTGAACGGTGTCCTCGCCGTTCTGCTTGGCTAGGTCGAGAGCTGCCTGGTAATATCCCTTCAGTATCTCCAGCTTCTGGTCGCGCTGCTGTTCCAGGGTCAGCTCCTGCTGCGTCTCCCCTTGCTCCATCACCTTTGCCAGAGCATCCTGATAAGCCTGCTCGGCTGCCACCTGCTGGTCGAAATGTGCCTGCTCTGCCTTGCGCTGGTTATCCAGCTGCTTATCCTGGAGTGATTTCTTCTTCTCGCCGTCCTTGATGCCGATGTTCTGCGACTGCTCGCTGTAGGAGGTCTCGATGGCGAGGATATTGGCAGTATGCTGGGTCTTCAGCGCCTGCATGGCGAGGTCGTACTTCTCCTGAGATACCTGCTTCTGGGCGAGAGCCATGTTCCAGTTGTTCACGTCCTGCTGGTAGTCCTGGTTGGCTGCATCGATATCTGCCTGGCGGTTTTCAGAAAACTTCTTCGATGCGATATCGTCGGGATTAGGAGCTGATGATGTGCCGGAAGCGTGACCTCTACCCGATTTTCCGCCACCCTTGCCACCGATGTTGCTGTCTGGAACCTCCGGATCTGTAGCATCCTTCACGGTCTGATGCATGATATCTTTGCCGAAGGCATCACTTATGGTTTTAATCTGCTTGTCGAGCTGATCGATGCCATCAGTAAGCGATTCTACTTCAGACTTGAAACGAGAGACGGCATCCACCTGTGTATTGCCGGTGGCTCCCCATGAAGTGGTATATTGGAAGCCACGGGCATTATTGGCATCTGCCAGACGGCTTTTCGCCTTGGTGAGCTTGATGGTGAGTCCGGCACGTTGCTCGGCAAGTTCCTGGATCTGCTTCTTGGCGCCCTGCACCTCGTAGAGTCTTACCAGGCTGTTGATATAAGCCTTCAGCGCCTTGTCCGATGCCTTGAATTTCTTGGTGGTCTGGTCGATGGTGGCATTATAGTGAGGAACTATCTTGTTGAGTGCTTCCACCGCCTTGTATCTTTCCTCCATGGAGAGCTTTTCATCCTTGGCCACCTTGATCAGGTTTTCCAGCTTCAACTTTTCCTCTACTACCTGCTTCTGGGCTTCTGCCTTGATGGCGTTGAGTGCCTTCTGCGACTGAGCTGCAGCATCGGCAGCCTTCTTCATCTCCCATAGCTTCATGGCGAGGAGTACCACGCCTGCAGCTATCAGTCCGAAGACACTAGCCTTCATCGTTGCGTTCATGGCGGTCCAGGCATTCTTGGCAAGCGTAACCCTGCCCGTGAGCAGATAGAAGCCTGCCTGCAGCAGCTTCAGGAGTCCGGTTCCTGTGGCACATATCACGTTCCATGCCTGCTGGGCTGCAGCTGCACCCTTGGTCACGACGATGTTCGACTTGATGGCATTGCTGGTGGCAATCGCTACAACCGTGAAGGCAGCGAGGAGGATGCCCAGCGTCTTCACCACGCCCTGATGCTTCACGCACCAGGAGATGAGGTCGATGGTATGCAGCTGCATGTCTGCATAGGCATCATCCCACTGCTCCTTGATGGGAAGGATTTCGTCTCCCAGCGCCTTCTGGGCATTCTGCAGCTCTACCGTTTTCTGGGCTGCCCTGTCGGCTGCACTGATATAGGTTTCTCCTGCCTCGGCAAGCTGGGTATCCACAATCTCTGCCACCGCCTTCATGAAGTCGCCCGTCTCCTTGGTCTTCTCCGAGATTTCTGCTGCAGAGATGCCCAGGTTATCGAGAATCAGAGGAGATTTACGGCCCAGACCGGTCACGATGCTGTTGGTCATATAATCTACCGACTGACCTGTCTGCTGCGCCTTCAGCTGGGCGAACTCCAGATACTTGCCCAGGTCTTCCAGCGGAATGCGGAAGTCATTAGCCTGTACGGCAGCTGTCATCAGCTGCACATCGTTTACGGTTCCCTTGGTTGCCTTGCGCAGATTATCGAGCAAGCCTTCCTGGTTCAAGCCGTTGAAGGCCTTGGTTACACCATCTGCCTGCTCTGCCATCTCTAGGCCGCCATTGATGAGTTCTGCGATGGAATCCTTGAACTCTCTCGCTTTCTCGCCGAAGAGTTCTGCACCCTTGGTCAGCAGATTGCCCAGAAGTACACCGTTCACGGTATCATCAGATGCGAGTTCTCCTAAGCTCTTGGCGTTCTGCTTCAGTTCGGAGATACGGGAATTCACGTCCATCAGGCGCTGTTCCAGCACGCCGTAAGCCTCCGGATTGAGCGACTTCACGGTGTTGTCCATCTCCTTCTGCAGGCTTTTCTGCTGTTTCTTCAGCTGCACCATACTCATATCCAGGATATTGATCTGGCTGGTCTGCTCGCCTATGCGGTTGGTAAGCGAGCGGATCTCCTTGCTGGTCTCGGTGTACTGCTTCTTCAGGTTCCTGTAGGCTTCCGACTCTTTTCTTCCGGCTGCCTCCAGGCTGATCATCTGGCTGAGTCGTGCCTTGTTCTCTGAGCGCAGCTTCTTGCTCTGCTGCTCCAGGGTGTAGATGGCTTTCTGCGCATCGGCAGTCTTCACATCTACGGTATATCGGATTTCGTCTTCCGTTAAATGTTTGTTGGCCATAACTTATGATTTTTGTGGGTTGAGTGATTTTTCCAGTTCCTGGCGAATGCTGTTCCGTACTTCATCATTGAAGCCATAGCGGAGCTTCGGGAACGTCTCGTGATACAATACGCCCCAAACCACGCGGTTGTACAGTGCCAGGTTCCTGCGCTTGAACTTGCTGATGCGGTCGTTGCGCTGGCGGTACTGCATATCCAGGAAACGGAGATAAGGAAGGATCCGCACGAAGATGGTGCGGTTCTCGCCCGAGATCTGGCTGTCGAACGAGTGAGCGGAGAGCGTGGTGAGCAATCGGCCGGTACGGCGCTTATAATGATTGCGTACCACGTTCTCCTGGGTGGAGTATATCTTCAGGATGCCTTCCTGAAGAGTCTCGTGAACGAATTTCTTTTTAACAAGACTGTCTGTTACCATATTCTTTGTACATTACTAATTAGTAATGCAAATATAGTAACAGACATCCAAAGGGCAAAGGACTGCAGCCTATCTCTTGAGGATGCAGATCCGATATAGAGGATACCCTATCAAGGGCGTAAGAATCGTGCAGAACAGAAGGTAGAGCACCCAGTAGGCGGGAACCCTGCTCTTAACCAGGAATGGCATCAGTACTACCGCTATAATGGCAGAGTAGCCTTGTATATACGTTATCAATCCCATAATCTCGATATTTTAATGCGTTAATAATTCTCCGGGTGCAAAGATACACCGCTTTTTCTGAAAAACCAAATTTTGACTAAGAAAAAAAAGATGGCTACCCTCACGGGCAACCACCTTCGGAAAAATTTAATTTATTATTACTAAAGAGTCTTATATAACAAAATAACCAAAAAAAATCTTATTTCTTGCGATACTCCTGGAACGCCTCGTAATCCTCCTTGCTGATCTCGATGCAGCAGCAGATGTGAGTGTTCTTGAAATCGAGATCCTCCGCATATTTGGAATCCTCGAAAAACGCATGCGAATGGCGAAGGGCATCCACCAGCGGAAACTTGTCTCCATCCGTCTCTACCACGAAGTCCTTCTTGCAAAGTACGTCACCATTATTGCGAGGAATAACAGCCTCTCCATAGAAGTACTTGCGTGGCTTCTCACCTGTGAGCAGCTCTGTAAGCTTCCCGTGCATCTCCTTCAGCTGTTCATCGGTAATGCCCGAGATATACATGCCGTTCAGGCTGAGCATGTGATAGCGCTTTACCACGCCATAGTCGTTCACCTCGCACTCATCAAAGATAGGGTGCATTCTCTCCTCCTCGATGTTGGCCGCAACATAAGTTCCAACATTTGTATTCTGATCGTTCATGATTTCCTAATTTTAACTGTTAATACTACTCCTCTACTCCTCCATCTTTAGGCTTTGGACGGCTCCATCCTTCTGGATACATCTGCTGGGAGTCTTCGGCAAGATTTGCCCCCCCAGATTTGCGGTAAGCCTCGAAAATCTTGTGGCGCTCGTTCTGAAGCTTCAGGTTCTTCAGCGCGTGATCGCTCTTCACCTTCGCCATACCGGTAAGGTAGAGCTCGGTAGCCTTGCGGCGGCCGTCGCGGATATTGCGCTCGCTCGCATCGAAGGAAAACTTCTTACGGGCAAACTCCTGCTCGGCTTCAAACTTACTCTCCATAAGGGCCTTATAGGCTTGGTTGGCCAAATCCTTCTGGCAGTCGCACTCCTGCTGAAGCTGCACCTTCTTGCGCTCGAAGTCCTCACGCTCCTTGTTCATCAACTCGGTGTTCTCTACTAACTGACGATGAAACTCGTCGGTGGTCATTACCTCGGCTGCTGCCTGGGTATTGATATTCTCTTCTTGATTCATAATTTATTAAATGTGTTATGCGTTAATAATTCTCTGCGTGCAAAGGTACGGAATTTCTGCCTTTGCGCAAAGGACAAACATATGAGTGATGTATGGCTATTTTCCCTCCTCTACAGGGCGCCAATATACAGCGAAGGTGTTGCACTCGGCGAAGCAGCCGGAATCGCTGTTCTCGTTCCAGATAAACGGGATGCCATCTTGATAGCGCATTCCGTCGGCAAGCATTGTGCTCTCTATAATATCATCCGGAGTGCGAGGGTCGTACCATCTTACCTTGGCTCCCTTCTTGAAGCCCTTAGTTACCTCGAGGAACTTTCTCGACTTGAAGATATACAGGCTTCTGCCTGCTTTCTTGTATTGGAGCAGACCGCTATGCGTCATGCTGCATACCTTCTGGCTCAGTTCCATGGCTTCCTTGTCGTTGAAGATTTCTTCCGTATTATTGGCAGTGATCGTTGTCAGCGTAGTGTCGGGGTAGAACATCTTGTATTCTGCCACGCGCTCAGAAATATCCACTAAAACTTCAATTTTCTCCATAGCTACATCACCTCCCCTCCGAAAAGATAACCACCAGCAATCATCACTACCGCGAAGCAGGCTATGCCCGCCATGGTCAATGCCACCTCGCCATACGTTACCTCCTCCTCGCAGAGGTAGCTGAAGGTCTCGCTCCTGGTAGCCATGAGTCGCTTAGCCTCGCGGCTGATTGCACACTTGAGGGATTTCATTCCCTCGTTCACATTCACGTGGATGCCCGCAGGCTTGGCCTGCATCACATCATTCAATAAAATAGAATTCTGCATATTGCATCATCTTTGTTAGCATTAGCAGCGCACTTGTTTCGTGGAAAAGGGTGGCGGCTGCATTCCCCGTTGCTAACAAAGATGATGGCTTATCCGAGAGGACAAAACTTAATCTTTACGGTTCATGCAGCCGCCATATAGGTACACCTTTTTCCTGATGTCAGGAATATGGTACTCTTGAGCATAAAAAAAGCCTGCGGCTGAGAAGCCATAGGCGAAACGGTCGCCCTGCCGGATAGACTACTATCATCTTTGTTAGCGTTGGCAAAAGTACGAAGAATAATTGGAACCGCCAAATAAAAATCGGGAATTTTTCGCACGATGCGAAAAATTAACACTAAAATATGCTGCAGAGCATAAAATCGGGGTGATTGGGGAATGAAAAAGGAAAGAAAAGGAATAAAAAAAAGCCCCCGATGCATCTCGCACCAGGGGCTCAAGAGTTCATTTAATTTTTATGAAGTATAACCGTTAGAACACGGCTGCTTGTAAATCCGCTTTAATATTGCTCATGCAGGCGTTGAGTCGCTGATATGTTTTCTCTCCAGCTTTTTTGACACCGCTGCTATATTGCCGCATGAGCGATGGGTTGATGCCCGCTCTCTTTGCGATGTCCGAGACATTGAGGAACGAGAAGTAATTGAAGAACGACTGAAGGTCGTATTTATATTCAAACTCCACCTCAGGAAACGTCTTGCCGTTCTCCTCAGCATCCTGCCTTGCTTCCTCGTAGCACTCCATCAAGTCAGCTTTTGCTGCTGCCACAGAGTCACCAATGGCACTCAGGCCAACATCTCCGATACCATGCTCTGTATAGCACCAAAACTTGCCATCAGATGCCTGCTCCACTATAATCTGTACCTTCATATTAATATAATATTTTTATAGTTACCTTATAAAAAAGAGTCCATATCCCTCATAAAATACAAAAGGATTTGAAGGTGGAAGGTTGGGGCTACTCCCCAACCAAGTCTCTCAAGATTTTATTGGCAAGTCCCGTAGGAACCTCTCCACTATGTCTTGGTACGAACTGCGACACACCCGTTTTTGGATTAGTCCACTTGTCGTGATTTCCACCATGTCGAGACAGGACGCATCCCGCATCTCTCAGTCTCATAATCAAATCTTTTGTTTTCATAAAATCAATGAACTCTTTGTCATTTTGACACTGCAAAGGTAGCAAAAAAGCTACAAACCGCCAAATATTTAGGTAGCTTTTTTGCTATATTAACTAAACTTTAACATTTGGCTACGAAAAAGCCCCGAAAATGAGCGGGAAAAAGCGTATCTTTGCAGAAAAGAAATGTTTCACCTATTAATTATATATATAAGGTATGGAAAAGATAATAACCGGCAAGGTTCGCAAGAACCTGAACGAGCACACCGCCCGCATCATCCTGGAACGCTCAGACAGATTGGCAAGCAGCACGCTGGAGCAGCTCCGCAAGTCCACCGACCGCGCCTACACCATGACTGGATTCCTGCTCACGGTGTTCATCGCCCTCACGGCATTCGTATTCTCCAGTCCGTCTTTATGGCAGCTCTCTACTGCTGTAGTTCTGTGGGCAGGCATCTTTACGGCGCTATACATCATGGTAAACCAGGTGCTGTGGGTTCACCCCTTCCGGCATACGGGCAATGAACCCAGAAATATGATACAGGAGGAGAACATCGACAGACTCCTGAAGAACGGGTACAACCAGGAAGAGATGAACGCCCTATACTCCATCAATACCCTGCTCGATGCCATCAGCCACAACCAGGATATCATCGACCGCAACAAGAGTATTCTTGCCGACCGCTGTGATCATATAGAAAAAGCAATGACGGTGATCAGGTGTACCATTATTATCGCCACCGTCATCACCGTCATCTCATTTCTAGCCTCTGCTCTGGGGATGTATCACGGTTCCGCCATTTGAGCGGTCGTCTCCACCTCCACGCTGAGGAATCCAGTCGTCATCGTCTGTTGGTTTCATATTCATAAAAAAGGGCCCGTGCATCCGGAGGGCATTCCTTCAGCACGAGCCACTGTGAGAGTGTGCATCTTATAACTGTCGCCATGCGCAAGCCATGCCCTGCCTACGAATAGCTATCGTTTATGTCATCATTACGCCTGCAAAGATAGCACTTTTCTTTGAAACTATCAAACATTTGGCTGATTATTTTCAGAAAAAGCACGAAAAAGCCCCGATGCATCACGCACCAGGGCTTCTAAAGCGATCTTTTAATTTTTAATTGCATGAAGTACAATCGGCATGAAGCCGACCGAACTGTTCTTTAAACGTACTGTAGAACTGGTCTATCTATCAACACACCAGCATCTAAATCTCCTTTTATTCTTTTTGTTTAGAAGGTGTCCCCGGCACGGAATCGTGTCGGGGACGATGTGTGAATAGATAACCCTATGCTAACTGCAAAGAGCTAATGCGTTGTCCAATCTCCTGGACGGCACGATTGAAAATATCTTTCTGCTCGGAATTGAGCGTATAAGCATGACCACGAACCTCTGAGCCATTGAGACGCTGAGAGAGCCATGCAGCGCTTTTACCGAAGTATTTCTGTGCGATGTATCTTAGTGGAAGCAATTTATAATCTGCCTCTGCAAGCTGCTCACGCAAAGTGGCAACCTCCAGCTTCAGGTTTGCTACTCTATCTACAACCACCTCACTAATATATTTCTTATCCTCCTCCGTAGCGTTTGCGCTGAGATAGCGATGAATCTCGTCTCTGCGCTCTTTGCTCTTGACATCCTGCTTGCTAGCCAATGCCATGTACTCTGCCATTAATTCTTTAATATGCTCCATATTCTTATATTTATATTGTTTAAAGAACCTCCCCCCTAGGGGAGGACTTTTTAGTTTTTTCTTTGCTTGTAGAGCTTAGAAAGGTCTGCGAGTCTCAAATCAATCTGTCTCTCGTAATCGAAGACCAAGTCTTTCAGTTCGAGAAGGGCCTTGATTTCGTCTTCCTTTCTTTTAATTTCTTGCTCTAACTCTTTTTGTGTCATACGCTTAAAATTAAATTGTTAAACATCTAGTTATCTATTCACGATGCAAAGATACATAAAATTCCTTTAATGACCAAATAAAACATAAACTTTCTTTTATGTTTAACTCATTTTTAACGTTTTGATACGGGAAATAAGCGGAAAAAGCGTATCTTTGCAGGAAACAATACTGCGTTAAATTAATATTTAATCGTCTGTAAATCAATAACTTATATT
>UQWP01000080.1 GCA_900544825.1 uncultured Prevotella sp.
AATATCGGAGATTACCAACTTTTTTAGGCACTATTTCTTATCCCGAACTGAGGTATAATATGGACTGTTTTTATCTTGAACGGTCTTTGTTGCTGGTAACTTAAAGATACCGATAGGTTCTCCGACCTTCAATACGTAAGATACACCACGCATAGAAGAATACTTACCTGTTGCAATAGTACCTACAGGAATGGTATATTCGTCAAGACCATCCCAAAGTTCCTTCACCTCACTCCAGTTCTTAGCGAATGTAGCACCTACACTCCACTCCCAATCCTTGGTACGGATAGGAGTAAAATTAACCATCGCCTCAATACCCTTGTTCTGAAGTTTACCTACATTACGGGTGTTAGAAGTATAACCTGTCTCAGGAGCCAAAGTAGCAGAGATAATCTGATTTTTGGTTGTACGATCATAGTAAGCCACATCGAAGCTCAAACGGTTGCCAAAGAATGTACCGCTCAAACCAAGCTCATACTCAGTTGTAATCTCAGGCTTCAATGACTTATTTGGCAAACGGTTATACTCTGTCAAACCAGAAACACCGGAAATTGGCAAATAAGTATAGTAATACTGAGCTGGTACATAATATGAATTGGTCATATATACATTAGCATCATTACCTGTCTGACCTATAGCTGCACGAACCTTCAACAAGTCGATTTGCTTGACATTCTTCAAAGCAGGAATAGCCTGATTCAGAAGCACAGACACATTGGCACCGCCATAGAAGAAGCTGTTATCACCCATAGGAAGAGTAGAAGACCAGTCGTTACGGGCAGAAAGGTTCAGGAAAGCCCAATCCTTATAACCCAATTCAACCTGTCCCAAGAGACCCAACAATCTTCTATTCCATGAGTCAGTATCAGTAATCGAATAGGAAGATGTATTACTCAAGGAATTCCAACCTGGAATATCCAACTGCTCATTATAACCACCTACATTATCATAGTTTCTCTGGTTCAAGTTCCAACCTAAGGTTGCACCTAACGAGAAATCACCGAAAGTATGATTGCCGGTCAGCAAGAGGCTGGCGTCAATCTGTCCGCGCTGAGAACGATACTTAGAATAGTAACCCTGGTTACCTACTGTAGTACCATTACCATTTGCCTGATAAGAGCCCTCGGTATAGAGAATACGTGGCTCAACACGTTCTGTCTTATAATTTGTATAATCACCACCAAAGCGGCCAATCACCTTGATATCCTTGGTAATATCGTATGACAACTCCAACTTACCATAAATACGGTCGTCCTGGTAAGTAGAATAGAAGTTATCTACCATATAATAAGGGTTGGTAGCATACAATGTATAGTAGTTATCTACATTGTTACGCTCCAGGTTGTAGTCCTTCATATCTGTGAAACGCACATCAGAAGCACCCTGAAGCAACTCCATATACATATCACGAGAACGGCGCATATCCTTGCGAACATAGTTCAAGGACATGTCCAGATGGAATCTGTCGATATTGGCGTAGCCACGGAGTGAGAAGGTATTACGATGATAAGTATCACCATCATTAGGAGTAATACCATTAGAACTTACATTACCATAAGATGCAACAATACCTACTTTCTCATCACCATAGCGGAGAGATACGTTGTTGTTCCACTCCTTACCTACCTGATAGAAGTCACGGATATTGTTCTTAACATAAGAAAAAGGCTTGGTTAAAGTCTCACCGTTAGAAAGACCGGTAGAACCATACCAGTGCTCACGACCATCGAGACGAGGTCCCCAAGAACCATTCTCCTCATTAGACCAGGAACCCCAACCTTGACCGAAGAGATTCTGGGTCATCGGCACACGAAGCACATCAGTAAATGTCAAAGAACCATCGTAAGTGATAGAAGCCTTCTTGTCACCCTGTGGTTTCTTTGTAGTAATCATGATAACACCATTGGCTGCACGAGAACCGTAAAGAGCAGTAGCAGAAGCACCCTTCAATACAGTTACCGATTCTATATCCTCTGGGTTGATGTCGCCTGCACCACTACCAAAGTCAACAGAGTTATCACCCAGACGATCATTGTTGATAGGCACACCATCAACAATATACAATGGGTTGTTGCTAGAAACGGAAGAAATACCACGAATTACGACTTTCTGAGATGTACCTGTAACACCACCACCAGAAATCTGCACACCAGCCATCTTACCCTGAAGACCACTCATCAGGGAACCAGACTTAGCCACAGTCAACTCAGAAGCATTGGCTGTACTGGCAGCATAGCCCAAAGTTTTCTCTGAACGTTTCATTCCCAAGGCAGTAACAACAACCTCATCAAGATTCTTGGAATCGGAAACTAAAACGATTTTCATTTTAGCAGAAGCCTTCACTTTCTTTGGTTCCATACCCAAATAAGTGATTTCGAGAACCGCATCCTTACTTGCATTTGGCAGAGTAAAGTTACCATCCACATCTGTTACTGTACCTGTCTTTGTTCCAGCGATTTTAACAGATGCGCCAATCACTGGCTCACCGTCTTCCTGAGAAACAACCTTACCTGTAACAGCAGTCTGTGCGAGAGTCATTCCTGTTGAAAGAACAAGCCCTCCCATTAACATGGTTAGTCTTTTTGTCATAATTTCTCTCTCTTAAATTTAACAACTTACAAATATCGGGTGCAAAGATACACACTTTTGATAAAATAAACAAATTTTTAGCTAACAAAATGCAATTAAAAAGCTATTTTCTTATCCTTTTTGTATATTTCCTGCATATTTCCCAACTTTTAGACAGATTTTTACGACTAAAGACAACAAAATGTTAGTTTCCTGTAATTACACCATACTTGATGAGGGCATTCTTCACTCCATCCTCATCCACATGGGTGGTAATGTAATCAGCTACCTGCTTCAAATCTGCACCGGCATTGCCCATAGCTACACCTACACCAGCCTTCTTGATGATAGAGATGTCGTTGCCACCATCGCCGAACGCCATGGTTTCTTCAATGTTCAAACCGAGATAATCTGCCATAGCCTGGAGTCCCTTTCCCTTATCGGCTCCACGCGCCGTAATATCGGTAAAGGCAGGGTGCCATCTTCCGGAAGTACAGTTTTCGAGCGTAGGCATCAGGAGTGCTTCCTGCTCTACGGTGCAGAATGGAGTGACCTGGAGGATTGCCTCATCGCCCAAAGCATCTACATCCGTGATGAAGATACTGCTATCCACTCCCAATCCCTTGCAGAAGATTTCATAAACCTCGTCGGTATAATGATGAATGGCAAAACGGCTCTCGCTTACCACGATGGCAGGATAATTGTCTCTATCAGCAGCCTCGATGATCTTCTTCACATCCGAAAGAAGGATGGCGTGCTGGCTCACCAATGTATCCTCCACAAAGCAGCGGGCACCATTGGCTGTGATGTAGCCATCGATGAGATGCTCTATCTGACCGAGGTTATTGATGATCTGCTTGGGGCGACCTGTAGAAATATACACCTCTACTCCATTCTTCTTAGCCTGCTCCAAAGCATCCACAGTACTCTGCGGAATCCTGTGGGTCTTGAAACTCACCAACGTGCCGTCGATGTCGAAAAACAATGCTTTTATCTTCTTATCCATAAATATATCTTGTTCCTTATTATTAAAATCAAATTCCTTGTTATGTAAATCCTATACCTATTGTTCCGTTTCTCTCGCGCGTACCTTTATTATATATAGATACAAATGATTCTTCTCGCTGAAAAACGGGTGCAAATATACGAAAAAACAGATAATTAGCCAAAAATATGCAGTTTTTTTAGAATATCCTTGCCATTTTCGCTGAAAAAGCGTATATTTGCTGCGACTTTCATGCGCAAGAAAACGTCTTGCACCACGCATAGAAAGCAAACTTAAAAACTTAGTGATATGAAGAAGAAGACCTATGTCTGGCTGGCATCCCTCTTGCTGATGCTGGTAGCTACGCTTACTTCATGCGAAAAGTTTGCACTCGATGATTCGGGTACCAATTCACATGACGCAAACGCCAATGTAATCATCCATGTGTCCGTGGCAAAGAACAATTCTACGGGAACAAGAAGCGGAGAAGAAGATTTCGGAGATGAAGAAACTGGAGATGAAGACGGATTGGATGAAGGAGATGAGGAAGTAGAGGGAAAGCCTCTGGAAGATTACTGCTCCCGGCTCTCCATCGCCATTTTTGATGGAGAGGAAAAGGTGAAGACCCTGAATCTGAAAGCAGAAGATGGCTACAAAGATATTGGAATCAATCTGGAGGCTGGAAAATACAGAATGGTTGCCATCGGCCATAACGGAAGCGGCAACTGTACGATCAGCTCCCCTGAGAAAGTGAAATTCTACAAGAACAAGATGACAGATACCTTCTTCTATTACGGCACATTCAACGTGATAGACGGAGAGGATACGGATGATTACATCCTGCTGAACAGAGCCGTGGCACAGTTTAAGGTCCATATCACCGACGCCACCATCCCCGCTGAGGCACACAGCATCAAGTTTTACTATACGGGAGGCAGCAGCACCCTTGACGCCGTAACGGGTTATGGATGCGTACAGAGCCGGCAGACAGAAACCTTCAAGCTCCAGGAAGGCGAAAGGGATTATTCGGTCTATACCTTTCCTCGCGAAGAGAACAAGGGATTGAAAATGACCATCAATATCCTGGATGCAGATGCCCAGAGTATCAAGGAATATTCCAAGGAAGGCATCCCGGTGAAATGCAACAACATCACCCAGAGCAATATCAGCATCAAAGACCATACCATCTCCGACCCCGATCAGAAAGAAGATGGTGATTCCGGAAAAGGCAACCTGGGATTCACCGTAAATCCCGACTGGGAAGGAGAAATCGTTGTTGAATTTGAATAGAAGAATGTTCCATTTTTCCATAATGTAAGGTAATTTTCGATTCTTAAAGATTTGATAATAAAAAATCCTTTGTGGTTTGCGAATATTTCCATAAATTTGCACCGATATTATAATATTATAGTAAAGGAATGAAAAAAATATTAACTCTTATCATGCTGATGGGAGCAATGACTGCAGCCGAGGCTCAGACGATGGTTCTGAACCTCGACAGTTGTCGTGCGATGGCGCTACGTAACAACAAGCAGATCAATGCCTCTAAGCTCAAGAAGGACGTGGCGACCAACCTGAAGAAATCGGCACGCACGAAATATTTGCCAAAGGTAGATGCCATGGGCGGATATGAATGGTTCAGCAAGGAAATCTCTTTGCTCAATGATGGTCAGAAGTCAGCATTCAGCAATTTAGGTTCCAACATCGTAGGTGGAATCACAGGAAGTGCGAACGACGTGATGGCCGATTTGGTAAGCAAGGGAATGCTCACCCCTGAACAGGCACAGAAAATAGGAGGATTGCTCAACGAGAAAGGAAGCGTTATCCAGCAGCAGGGCAATGCCATCGGACAGAAAGTGGTAGATGCTTTCCGCACCGACACCCGAAACATGTGGGCAGGTAGTGTGATGCTCCGCCAGCCTATCTATATGGGCGGCGCCATCTTGGCTGCCAACAAGATAGCTGATATCGGTGAGCAGATTGCCGACAATGATCTCGACATGCAGACCCAGAAGACCCTCTACAGCATAGACCAGGCTTACTGGCTTGCCGTTTCGCTGAAGCAGAAGTACAAGCTCGCCACCAGCTACAGAGACCTGGTGAAGAAGCTCAATGATGATGTCCACAAGATGATTCAGCAGGGCGTAGCCACCAAGGCAGACGGTCTGAAGGTAGATGTGAAGGTGAACGAGGCGGAGATGAAGATTACCCAGGCAGAAGACGGTCTGGTGCTCTCCAAGATGCTTCTCTGTCAGCTTTGCGGCATTCCGATGAACCAGGAAGTGACGCTTGCCGATGAAGACAAGGAGACACTGGCTCTTTCGGGAACACCTGTAGATACAGAGCAGCAGCGAGTAGCCGCTTCTGATTCTGCGATGAATACCCGTCCGGAGTTGCGCATGCTCCAGAATACGGTTGATATTTCCAAGCAAGCCACCAATCTGGTTCGCGCCGTCTATCTGCCTCATGTAGCATTGACTGGCGGTTACACCATTTCGAATCCAAATGTTTTCAATGGTTTCCAGAAGAAGTTTACCGGCGTGTGGAATATTGGAGTCATCGTGCAGGTTCCGGTATGGAACTGGTTTGACGGTGCCTATAAGGTGCGTGCATCCAAGGCTGCCACCCACATCGCCCAGATGAACCTCGACGATACCCGCGAGAAGATTCATCTCCAGATTACCCAGAGCCAGTTCAAGGTAAGGGAAGCAGAGAAGAAGCTCAACATGGCCATCAAGAACATTGACAGCGCCAACGAGAACCTGAGATGCGCCAACCTCGGATTCAAGGAGGGAGTGATGGAAGTTACTGATGTGATGGCTGCTCAGACAGCCTGGCAGCAGGCACAGAGCCAGAAAATCGATGCAGAAATCGACGTGAAGCTTACCCAGGTAGGACTTAACAAGGCGCTCGGTATTCTGCAGTAACACTAGAAACATTTTTCAAAATTCAAATTCAGATAAAAACATGTCTAAGAAATCACAGCATAACAATATACTGCTTGCCGTTATCGGTTTTACGGCAGTTGTCATACTCGTGGGAATCATTGGCTTCTTCACGCTTGAGCAGAAGGACGACACCATCCAGGGCGAGGTAGAAGTATCAGAATACAGAGTATCCTGCAAGTTGCCGGGCCGCATCGTAGAACTGAGAGTCAAGGAGGGCGATTACGTTCACGTGGGCGACACCCTCGCAATCCTCGAAGTTCCAGAGATGAAATCGCAGGAGCAGATGCTCCAGGCTACCAATGCCGCAGCAGAGGCGATGAAGGATCTGACCGATGCCGGTGCCCGCAAGGAGCAGATTCAGGGTGCCTTCCAGCTGGTTCAGCAGGCAGAGGCAGCTGCAACCATTGCCAAGAAGACTTACGACCGTATGCAGAACCTCTATAACGACGGCGTAATCAGCGGTCAGAAGCGCGACGAGGCTTTTGCTGCCTACAAGGCAACAGAGGCTCAGGTGGCAGCAGCCAAGAGCCAGTATGAGATGGCGAAGAATGGTGCCCGCGAGCAGGAGAAGCGTATGGCTGCCAACAACACACAGGCTTCGAAGAGCGCTGTAGATGTAGTGAAGAACCTCTTGAAGGAGACCGTTCAGGTGGCTCAGTGCGAAGGCGAGGTCAGCAATGTCTATCCTAAGGTAGGCGAGCTGGTGGGTCTCGGTTCTCCTATCATGAGCATCTCTATCATGAGCGATATGTGGGGAACCTTCAATGTCCGCGAGGATCATCTCCAGGGATTGAACAAGGGCGATGAGTTCACCGCATTCGTTCCAGCCTTCAACAAGGAAATCAAGATGAAGGTTTACTACCTGAAAGACCAGGGCTCCTATGCTACCTGGAAGGCAACCAAGGATAATGGCGACTACGACCGCAAGACTTTCGAGGTGAAGGCCCGTCCTATCACCAAACTCGAAGGATTGCGCCCGGGAATGTCACTCATCATTAAATAACATCGAGATTTTCAATGTTCAAGAAATTATATCATATTGCCCGTAGAGAGTGCGGTATCATGCGGAAGAATCCCATCTATCTCTTCTGCATGGTCATCTTTCCCATCGTGGTGGTGATCTTCTTCACTACCCTGATGCAGGGAGGTGTGCCTACCGACATGCCTGTGGGCATTGTTGACCAGGACAATTCTCATACCTCCCGCCAGCTGGTGCATAAGCTCGACGCTTTCCAGACCACCAAGGTAGTGGCTCACTATGAAAACATAGCCGAGGCAAGACATGCTATCCAGAAGAACGAAATCTATGCCTTCCTGGTGATTCCCAACGGAACAGAGGCAGGACTAATGGCTTCCCGCCAGCCGAAGATTTCCTTCTACTACAGCAGCGTTTCGCTGGCAGCAGGCTCCCTGCTCTTCCGCGATCTGAAGACCATTTCCACCCTGGGAGGCGCAGCAGCCGGAATGGCGAAGCTGTCGGCACTGGGAAAGACGAACGATGAAATCATGACCTTCCTGCAGCCTATCGCCGTGGATCTGCACATGATAGGCAACCCTTACGCCAACTACAACTATTATCTGTCGAGCGTAATGGTGCCGGGACTCATCATGCTGTTCATCTTCCTGATCACCCCTTATTCCATCGGAACGGAACTGAAGTTCAACAGAGCCAGAGACTGGATGCGAATGGCGAACAACAATCCTTACCTCGCCATTGCGGGTAAGATGCTGCCTCAGACGCTCATCTTCCTGAGCATCTTCCTGCTCTTCGAGTTCTACATCTATTATGTATTGGGATTCCCGCATCCGGGAGGTGCAGCGCCTATCATACTGCTGGGCATTCTGAGCGTATTGTCCTGCCAGTGCTTCGGTATCTTTGCCTTCGGTCTGATGCCTTCCCTGCGCATGTCGATGAGTATCTGTTCGCTTTGGGGCGTGGTGAGTTTCTCCATCTGCGGAGCCACTTATCCACTCTTCTCCATGGATTCGCCTATCCAGGCCATCGGACAGCTCTTCCCTATGCGCCACTATTATATGATTTACCAGATGAACATCTTCAATGGTTTCCCGATGAGCGATGCTGTGCTCCACTGGGGCGCAATGGTACTCTTCTGTGCCCTGCCCATGCTCACGATTTGGAACATCAAGAAGGCAATGCTGGTTTACAAGTATCTGCCATAGGAATATGAAGAGTAAAGAACTCAACAGCTTTACTAATCATAAAGTTCAATGTTCAAAGTTCAAAGTTAAAGAGTTTAATGTTAAAAAGTAGTTTATTATATAAGATCATCAATGGAATCTGGGATATGTGCTTCATCTGGAAGACGGAGATGCGCAATGTGTTCCGCGATGAGGGTGTGCTCATCTTCTGTATCCTGGTACCGCTGGGCTATCCGCTGCTCTACTCGTGGATTTACAACAACGAGGTGGTGAGAGAGGTGGATACGGCGATTGTTGACCTGAGCCACAGCCATACCTCCCGCGAGTTTATCCGCGATTACGATGCTTCTCCGGATGTCAAGGCCACCTATTACTGCAACAGTCTCGATGAGGCAAAGCAGCTGGTGCAAAGGCAGGCTGTGCATGGAATCGTCTATATTCCTGCCGATTTCGACACCAAGCTGAATCGTGGCGAACAGGCGCATGTAGGCGTATATTGCGATATGAGTCTGATGCTTACCTACAAAGCGATTTTCCAGACCGCACAGGGTGTGGCGAGCCAGATCAACTCGGGAATCCAGATTTCGAAGGGAGGAGGATTTACGGATCGGGATGATGAAATCACTGCCCATCCATTGGAATTCGATGAAGTTCCGATATTCAATACCACCGTGGGATATGGTAATGCGATTCTTCCAGGCGTACTGGTGCTCATCCTGCAGCAAACCATGCTGCTGGGCATCGGAATGGCAGCAGGAACATCGAGAGAGCTGAACAGAAACCGAGAACTCATACCGGTAAGCAAGCATTATGGCGGCATTTTCCGAATCGTATTCGGCAAGGCGATGGTTTATTTCATGGTTTACGCCGTGATGGGAATGTACCTGACGCTGGTGGTTCCGAAACTTTTCGGCTTCGTAAGTATGGTAACCTGGACCACCATTCTGGGTTTCCTCCTGCCTTATATTCTGTCATGCGTATTCTTCGGACTGATGCTATCGTGCCTGGTAAGATACCGTGAGAATGTGATGCTTCTGGTGGTTTTCACCTCAGTACCATTGCTCTTCATGACGGGAATTTCGTGGCCACAGAGCAATATTCCAGCCTTCTGGCAGGGATTTGCGTGGGTATTCCCATCTACCTTCGGTATTAGAGGGTTCCTGAGAATCAGCAGTATGGGAGCATCTCTTGCCGATATTCTGCCGGAGTTCAGAGCGCTCTGGATACAGACGGGCGTCTATTTCCTCGCCACCTGCCTGGTTTTCAGACAGCAGTTGCGCTCAGCAAGACTCAAGGCGAATCTTACAGCTGAAGTGGCAGAAGAAGAGGATGAGGCAGAAGAGCTTCTGGAGACTAAGAATCAATAGCTTCTGGAGGCAAAAAAATAAAGAGCTAGAATTCAAGAATCAGGGGTTGACCATACAAAAAACAGCTGTTAACTGTTAACCTGTTAACCCCTGAGAGAAAAAATAAAGCTAGGACTGCTTGCGGGCAATCCTAGCTTTTTTATTTTTATAACCTTATCGAATAGGTTATTTATTAGTGTGTACTAACAATCTTGGTTGGAGCCTTCTCCGAATTTCTGCGGTTCACCACGGTAACGATGCTCTGGGCGAGGCTCAGGAAAGCCTGACCGGTGATGGAATCAACCTTGGTAGCAGCAGGCGCACCATCATCACCACCCTCACAGATGCTCTGCACGATAGGAATCTGGGCAAGCAATGGCACATTCATCTCCTTGGCGAGATTCTTACAACCCTCCTTGCCGAAGATATAATACTTGTTCTCCGGCAACTCGGCAGGAGTAAAGTAAGCCATATTCTCGATAAGACCGAGGATAGGCACATTCACCTTGTCATTCTGATACATGTCAATACCCTTTCTCGCATCGGCAAGCGCTACCTGCTGAGGAGTACTTACAATCACCGCACCCGTGATGGCGAGTGTCTGGAGCAGGGTAAGATGAATGTCGCTGGTGCCAGGAGGAGTATCGAGGATGAAGTAATCCAACTCACCCCAGTCAGCATCCGCAATCAGCTGCTTCAGGGCAGAGCAAGCCATACCGCCACGCCACAAGGTTGCCGTAGTAGGACTTACGAAGAAACCGATACTCAAGAGCTTCACGCCATATTTCTCGACTGGTTCGATGAGGTCTCTGCCATCCTTGTGAACAGAATAAGGACGCTCCTCCTCTACACCGAACATCTTAGGCATGGAAGGACCGAAGATATCGGTATCGAGCAAGCCCACCTTGTAACCCAACTTGGCAAGTGCGATGGCGAGATTGGCAGAAACCGTACTCTTGCCTACTCCACCCTTACCAGAGCTTACAGCGATGACGTTCTTCACCTGAGGAAGCATTTTTCCCACTTCAGGACGAGGAGCCGACTTGAACTCAGTAACGATCTCCACCTCAACCTCCTTGGAGATATGATAATGGATGGCAGCCTCAGCCGCCTTCACCGTACTCTTCAGGAACGGATCAGTATCTCTAGGGAAGAGCAGAACCACCTTCACCTTCATACCATTGATGCTAGGCGTATCTGCCAGCATCCCACTCTCTATAAGGTTCTTCTTGGTACCGGGATAGATGACGGTAGCAAGAGCCTCTTCAATTAATTTTGGATATAATGTCATAATTATTTTTTTTGTTTGGTGCAAAAGTAACAATAAATAATGTAATAAGCAAATAAAAACTAAATAATTTCAGTTATTAAACACTTTTATGTATCTTTGCAGATTGGAGAAGATGATGAAGCGACATCAGGAACTTCGGATTCCCCCTCCACCCTCAAAAACGACAAAACTGAATAAAAATGAATTATAAGAAAATCATAGTAGGTTTCGCCCTTTCTCTGGCTTGTCTTTCCGTGCAGCAGGCGGGCGCAGAAACCTTCAGCAAGAGTAAGAAGAAAGAGAATGTGGCTGCAGCTACCAGCATCAACTGGGCGGATGCTTCGGGCAAGGTAAGCTACTCTACCAACGCCACCACTTCGCCTGTAGTGAAGATTGCCCTCAGAATGTTTTCCGACGACATGAAGGCCGTAACCGGTAATGAAGCAAAGGAGAAATCCGGCGCCAACATCCAGATCTACCAGCTCAACCTGCTCACCAACAAGGAGTTTTCTGCCGTAGAAAAGCTCGGCGCTCCGCTCCACAAGTTCATCACAGCCAAGGATGCTTTCTACATCGGAACCCGAAAGGGCAAGATCATCG
The DNA here is from genome assembly GCA_900544825.1 of uncultured Prevotella sp. Lineage (GTDB taxonomy): Bacteria > Bacteroidota > Bacteroidia > Bacteroidales > Bacteroidaceae > Prevotella. The sequence continues at coordinate 11,878 of UQWP01000080.1, forward strand.
TGATAGGAAGCGACGCCCGAGGCACTGCCTACGCCATCATGGAACTCTCCCGAATGGCTGGCGTTTCGCCTATGGCAGGATGGAACGACCTGAAGCCGCAGCCACGTCAGAATCTCTCTACCCAGGTGGGAACGGAGAAGATACAAATTCCGAGAATCGAATTCAGAGGTCTTGCCCTGAACGGAAGCAAGTGGATGAATCCGAAGAACTACAGTCAGCTGGCGCGCCTGATGCTGCGCCTGAGAGCCAACACCCTCTGGCAGGTGGACGGCAAGCACGAGGCTGCCTACAACAAGGCGGTGGTGGATAGCTTCGACATCTGCATTGCCGAAAACTACAAGGTGACGGAAATCACCGGCAAGAAACACAAGAAGAAGCATAAGAAGACCCTGGAGAACGTGAAGATGATCTGCGCCGGCAACCAGATGCAGCTGGAGAATGTTTCCCCAGCCCTGGTGCTCGAAATGCTAAACAACAGGGATTATCTGGAAACCAAGTCGGAGCACCGGGAGAAATCCCATCGATCGGAAATGCATAACAATGAAGACTGCGCATGGATTGCCAACGTAACCAATCCGAAGATGGTTCCGCTGCAGCTTGCCATGATTTCAGACCTTGCCTGGAACGGCGAAGCGCTGCAGGGAGGCATCAGCAACTACCTTCAGAACTGGCTCAGCAGCCTTTTCGGCAACGTAGCAGCCAAGAAAATCAAGCCGCTGATGGAGGAATACTATCGCCTGACCAGTATCCGCCAGCCAGCCTTCATGACCATGCCTTTCGGCGATACGGAGTTCCATTCGGGCGAATTCGGCAATGAACTGGAGCGCTATCTCTACGCCTACGACCTGCTGAAGACCAAGACTGCCAATCTGGAAAGAACCCTGCCTGCCGATCAGCGAGACGGATTCTTCGAAATCGTGAAATATCCTATCTTCTCTGCTGCCCTCATCGCCGAAAAGGAGCTGGAGGCACAGGAAGCCAGAGATATCGCCCGTCCGGGTCTGTTCCCGAATGATGATGAAGCCAAGGCTTCGGCTGCCGTGAGCCTCAACGCCTTCAACACCCTGAAGCAGCTCAACGCCTACTATCTGAAGCTGGGCAAGGGCAAATGGAGCAGCATCATCGCCACAGATGGAGCAGAAATGCAGGCTCCGCAGTTGCCGGGCACGCTATCGGCAAAGGATATCAAGCTTCTGATGCAGGATGCCTTCGACAGAAATCAAGACCTCCAGCCGCTGGTGACATTCACCAAGAACATCACCGCCAAGAATGCATACGACTGGACCAATGCCTTCCAGGCGCCAGCAGCCAAGGGAGAAACAGCCGAGAAGATCCAGCTGAAGCCATTGCTGGGTCACAGCAACAACGCCGTGAAGCTGCCAAAGGGAGCCATCCTGAGATATAGATTCGTAAGCAGCAGCATAGGAGACGCAAGATTCACCCTCGCCACCATCCCGAGCTATCTGCCATACGAGAAGAATATGCGGGTAAGCGTGAGCATCGACGGCGCTGAACCGGTGATTTGCCAGATGAAGGAGGATTACAACTCCAAGGAATGGAAGATGAATCATTGGCGCGGACAGGCGCTCAAGAGCTTCTACGTAACCCTGCTCGACGGCTATCATACTGTAGAAATCAAGGCGCTGGATGATAGCGTAATCGTTGACCAGTGGGTGCTTGATTTCGATGTAGATAGAGAATACTACGTATTCCCGGTTACGAAATAAAGGGAAATACAAGGATAAATCGAGTAGGAGGTAAACACTAATCATAGGTGTTTATCTCCTATTTTCATGTT
>UQWP01000081.1 GCA_900544825.1 uncultured Prevotella sp.
CATGAAAATAGGAGATAAACACCTATGATTAGTGTTTACCTCCTACTCGATTTTAATTATTTCTATTATTTTCTCCTGCCTCTTCCTTCGTTTCTTCCCTGGTTTCCACGTCCGCTGCCACGTTCGTTCTTGTCTCCGCTGTTATAGCGGTTCTTGCGATTGTGGTTGTCGGTGTCGAAATTAGGATTGAAACTCTTTTTCTTCTTATCCTTGAAGAAGCCGGCACCCTGGTCTTTCTGATTGCGGAGCTCGGCTCTGGCTGCGGCTACTGCATCTCGGATGTTAGCATTCGAAGGTTTACCTGATTTTAGAGATTTTCCATTGTTCAGGTATTTCTCCTCATCATAGCACCCTACATTGCCATATCCCTTTGGCGCAAAGCGGTCTGATGCATTTCTGCCACGGCCTCTTCCGCCATTTGGCTCGGCTGCATTTCTGCCGGCACCACGCTTGCCTTTGGCTCCTCTGCCCACACCCGGATTGTCATAGGTAGAACCGATAGCCTTGTCGTCGTAACGGGTATTCTTACCCTTAAATCCTCCGCCAAAGCTCTTCTTATCGTATAGCTTATCTATCAAATCTGCTCTGCCTATTCGGCGAAGCTCGCTCTCTATGGCACGGCGCTCCTCTGGCTTGTACCAGAAGAAGAACATGCGCTGGGCAAGTTTTTCCTTCTGCGTCTTGGCACTGAACACTGGTTCCAAGGTGTATGGGTCGTATCCCGTGTACCAGGTTTCCGTAGAAATCGTCATTGGGGTAGGAGTGAAGTCCTGTACCTGCTCCAGATGGAAGTCGAGTCCCTTGGTAATTACTGCCAGCTCCGCCATATCCTCTTCATGACAGCCCGGATGTGAACTGATGAAGTATGGAATGATCTGCTGGTTGAGGCCCTCTTCCTTGTTGATCTTGTCGAAGATGCGCTTGAACTCGTAGAAGAGATCGAACGATGGCTTGCGCATGAACTTCAATACCTCCGGACTGGTATGCTCCGGCGCCACCTTCAGTCGGCCGCTCACGTGCTTGGTAATCAGCTCGCGGGTATATTCCATTGCTACCCGGTTGATCTTCTCGTCCTTGCTCTTGTGCAGCAGCAGGTCGTAGCGCACACCACTACCGATGAAGCTCTTCTTGATACCCGGCAGGGCATCTACGGCATGATAGATCTCCAGCAGCTTGCTGTGGTCGGTGTTCAGGTTCGGACAGATCTGAGGGTTCACGCACGATGGTCGCTTGCATACCTCGCAAGCCTTCTGGTTCTTGCCGTGCATGCCATACATATTTGCCGAAGGACCGCCCAGGTCGCTCAGATATCCCTTGAAATCAGGCATTTCGATGATTTTCTTCACCTCTTTCAATATGCTCTCCTTGCTTCGGCAAACCACGAACTTGCCCTGGTGCGCCGAAATAGTACAGAATGAGCAACCGCCGAAGCAGCCGCGATGCAGGTTCACGGAGAACTTGATCATCTCGTATGCCGGAATGGTCTTGCCCTTGTACTTAGGATGAGGCAGACGGGTGTAAGGCAGGTCGAAGGCGGCATCCAGTTCCTCGGTGGTCATCAGCGGGAACGGTGGATTCACCACCACATACTTACCGTCGGTCTCCTGAATCATGCGCTGGGCGTGCATCTTGTTGGCTTCTTCCTCCAGGTGGCGCACGTTCTCCGCCTGTCCCTTCTTGTTATGGAGGCACTCCTCATGGCTGTGCAGGATGATGTCATCGTCCTTGAATCCTCCCGGAATGTCCTTCTCCTTGCAGTAGAAAGCCACCTGAGGCATCTCGTGAATCTGGTCCATGGTCTTGCCTTCGGCGAATGCATTGGCAAGTTCCACGATAGAGCGTTCGCCCATGCCATAGAGGATGAGGTCGGCACCCGAATCGCAGAGAATGCACTTGCGGAGCTCATCCTTCCAGTAGTCGTAGTGGCTGATGCGGCGCAATGATGCCTCGATACCGCCCAGTGCCACAGGTACGTCGGGATAGAGCTTCTTCAGTATCTGGGTATAGACGATAGACGGATAGTCGGGGCGCATATCGTGGCGGGAGTCAGGACTGAAGGCATCCTCGCTGCGCATACGGCGGTTTGCCGTGTAGCGGTTTACCATCGAGTCCATGGCTCCTGGAGATACCCCGAAGAAGAGGCGAGGGCGACCGAGCTTCTTGAAGTCGCGGAAGTCGCCATGCCAGTCGGGCTGAGGCACGATGGCTACGCGATAGCCGTTAGCTTCCAGGATTCTTCCCAGGATAGCCGGTCCGAAGGATGGATGATCTATGTAGGCGTCACCCGAAAAGAGGATGACATCCAGTTCGTCCCATCCTCTGAGTTCGCACTCTTTCTTGGTTGTTGGGAGAAAATCTGTTAACTTATAATCCATTCAATATACTTTAGTCATTCACTGCATCTGGCTCAGCCTCAGCTGCTTCCTGTGCATCCTTCTTGTCCTTCCAATCTACGTAGAGCAATACGAGGTTGTGGAGGCCGAGTGCCTTCATGTTCTGGTTGTAGATCACGTCGAGGCAGAGGTCGAGCAACTCCTTGTCCTTGATGTCGCTGCTCTCCAGAAGAGAACGGACGTTGAATCTTAACTTGTCGAGCACTTCCTCGTCGATGATACCATTGCTATCTACGAGGTTGCGGAGCAACTGATACTTGTCAATAGTCTCTAAATGCTGGTCGCTCACTTCGATAGAGCGTGTGCCAGACTGGTTTGCTTGAATCTTATACATATCCTTTTTTACTTTGAACATTGAACTTTGAACTTTGAACTTTATAATCAGCAAAGTTTGCTCAATTTCTTGTTATTATATTTTTATTCCTTACTATTCTGTTAAGAACTTCAGAATACCCTGCATGATGCTGTAGCGGGTCTTTTCGTCGCTGATGCACTCCAGTGGGAATCCCATGGTGAAGGTGCGGTAGCTGGTACTCCTGTAGGCAACTGCAGCGCTGGTTCCTGTAAGATAACGCATGGCGCAGAAGGCTGTGCTGCCCACTGGCTTGAGAATCTCCGGATGGGTGGCTGCATAATGCTTGGCATTCAGCGAATGATAGTAGCTGAATTCCTTGCCCAGACCGCTTACCGTTGGCGATGTGGTAACGATGCTGTCTCGCTCGGTAATGGTGGAATCTTCCGGATTGATGTCCTGCACGATAAACTTGGTGCCGCTAGGCTCATAGTTTACCTTCAGGATAGCGCCCATGAATGATTTCTCCTCTTCATCCTGCATGTCGCTGCCGTTGTAGGAGCCGCTCACAAGCAGTTTTCCGCCGTTGAGGGCATAGTACTTGATGCGCTTCTGCATGGCAGGGGTGAAGGTCTTGTAGTACTGATGGGTATAACCGTCGTAGCGTTCCAGACCATTGATGAGGTCCACCGCCTGATAGTCGGTCATCTTCACTCTTCCCGAAAGGATGGCTTCGCTCGAACAGCTGGCGATGCTGTACTTGTTGCCGGAAGCGATGGCCTGGGCATGCTCCACGGTGTGGTTGAAGTCATTGCCAGCCACAAACTGTCCTGCCATCTCATTGCCGCTGTATCCCAGTCCGCTGGATGATTCGATACCCATTCTATGGATGTCGAACACCCGCTGTTTGCCGCTCCATCCCGCCGTCAGACCATAGCTTACGCCTGGGTCCTGGTCGAAGTCGAAGCCTTGGATAGTGTCGTTATCTACCACCTGCGGTGAGGCGAGGCGATGGAAATTGTTCACGATCAGAATCTTGTTGGTGGCAGTAGGGTTATAGAGTGCCGAGAGGGTTTCTGATGGGAAGCTTTCGCCACCCTGGTTTACGGCTGCTACCCGGAAGTTGTAGAGCTTGCCTGGCTCCAGCTTCACGTTGTAGATGTTGGAGCGAACCATCGTACCATTGTCGAATCCGCCTTTGCCTTCTGCCTGATAAACGATGTAGCTGGTTGGCTTGGCGGTAGGTTCCGTCTTGTCAAGCTGCGCATTCCAGGTGAGGCTGGCATAGCCCAGTTCATCCACCTCCACGCTGAAGTGGTTGGGTGCCAGTGGCTGTACCACATACGGTTGGTCATGGTTGCTGCTCACGAATCTGAGAATGGTCTTGTAGATGGAGCGGGCGATGGTAAACTTGCCCATCGGATCCTGTGCGATGCGCATATCCGGGAAGCTCTGGTGAGAGAGCATTTCGATGATAGCCGATGGTACTTCCGGCAGTCGGGTCTCCGAATAGTTTTTATCCCAGAGATAGCGTTTGCCGAATGAACCAAAGGTGTTGGTCAGATCTTCTACGAGATTATCTCTCAAAGCCTTAGCGAAATCCTTTGAAGCAAATCTTGAAATACCGCTGTTCAGCATGCCATCGTTGAAATCGGTGGTGCAGATAGCGAGTGCGCCCCAGGTGGATTGTCCGTCAGGGTTGTATCCTGCGTCGCTGTGCAGGGCGAGAGAAAGCTCTATCGGCACGCGCTTGCCGTCGATAGCCGGCATATATACGCTGCCGCCTCCCAGCCAGTTGGTCATCATTGAACGGGTGTTGATGTCGTCGGCATAGTCGTTCTTTCCCTTTCTTCCGCCATACACGCTATAGGGTGCTCCAGCCCACTGGGCGTAGTATCTTGCTCCTTCCAGGCAGCGGGGCAGTCCGCTTACGAATCCGCCACGCTCTATGTTGCCCATACCACCTCCGAATCGTACGGCATCGGTGGTTACGACACCTCTGCGGGAGGCGTGATTGGTGCAGACCACACGGTTGAACTCATTGCATCCCTTGCCGAACTCGAAGGTGCCGAGATATACCCATGTGCCGCCACCCATACGCTGGTTGACGGTAAATTCCGTAGCCTGTCCCTTGTGATAGACGATGTATTTGGCATCGGGCACACTCTTGGGCAGAGTCTGATAGCTTACGTAAACGGCATATTTACCCTCTTTCTGGAAGTTAGGCTGATAGCTTACCATACTGTTCTTCTTTCGCTTGGTAGCCTTTGCCTGTCTCACGGTACCCATCTGGAACGGATTTTCTCCATCCTGATAGGAAGCCTGAAGGTTGGCGAATCCCAGGGAGTCGCAGTTCTTCCATTTCTTGCCATTCACGAATTCCTGGTAGGCGATGGAGTGCCGGTCGTCGTTATCCACCACAATCTCCTGCTGCTGCCAGTCGCGTTCACGGGGAGTGAAGACGATGGCGCCGGCATTTTCCAGCATCGGGATGAGATAAGGCACCACAATGGTCTGGGTAAAGAGGTCTTCCGTGGTACAGAAGAGGCTAGGACGTTGCCATTTCCATCCTCTTTCAGCATCCCAGTATCTTCCGTGCGATGCCCATAGTGAGAGATGCCGGTTCTGCAGTCCGGCAGTCACGAAGTAGGGGCGTGAGGCATTGAACACCCACGGATCTTCATCGTATTCGATGTTTCCCCATGCATGACTGTTTCCCTCATCGAATGCCTGCAGCATGAATCCGGAAGAGATAAGCAGACTGTTTATCAGCCCATATTTTATAAAACTCGTTTTTTTCACTTTCTTCTATGATGAGTGTCGCACCCCTGCCTTTCAGCCTGGGGGGCGACACTCCTTTCTTTTTGCTTGTTAGTCGATATTTCCAATGGAGAACTTCTCGGGTTTCTTTCCCTTGAAATCCTTGAAGTACAGCTTGATTTCGCGCATGTCCTTGTCCACATCTCCCGAAGGGATGATCATCTTGGTACACTGTATCACCTTCTTCTCGTAATCCACGCCGTAGAGTAGGATAGGGATGCCTGCCTTGAGGGCGATGAAATAGAATCCCTTCTTCCATTCCGGGTTGAGAGAGCGGGTACCCTCCGGTGTGATGCAGAGACCGAAACTCTCGCGCTTCTTGGCCTCTTCAGCCAGGTTGTCGGTCATGCTGGTATGCTTGCTTCTCCACACCGGTACGCCTCCCATCTTTCTGAAGATAGGTCCCAGCGGCCAGAAGAACCATTCCTTCTTCATCAGGAAGTTGCTCTTGATGTTTTCAGCTCTGGAGTAGAGCTGTCCTATCAGGAAGTCCCAGTTGCTGGTGTGTGGTGCAAGACAGATGATGTACTTCTTGGGAAAGTCGATGGTTACTTCCTTCTTCCATCCCATTCGCTTGTATAATATCCACTGACAGATGTCCTTGATCATTTCTTCTTAATCTGTTCTCTATATATATTATAGGTATAATGGATGTTCTTCTCCGTTTCTTGGGGCTTATCCCATATTGGAGATCTGGTCGATAATCTCGCTCACCTGCTTGTTGAAGTCATGAATCAGGTTCTGATAGTATGCTCCCGGCTTTATGCCAGGCTCAGGGTGAGAAACGCGCTTGATGAAGTCGTTATTGACCATTACGATAGATGAAAGGATGCCATCTACGTCCTCCTGAGAAGGATTGCCATTGTACAAAGACGCTGCTACAGTCTCAGCGAAAAGCTCGCTGGTAATGTAGTTGATAGTGCGTTTTAAATCTCTTTTGTTAGCCATAATTCTTATTTCTAAATTAATAATTGGTTAAAAACATTGGCTCAAAGATAATCATTTTCTTTGGAAAAGCAATAGAAAATCAAAAAAAATATCGATATTAACTCATTTTTAGCATTTTTCTTTCCGTATCTCGTAGAAAAACCTTAAATTTGCAGTGTTTTTGAAGTTTCAACTAATTAAATATTAATAAAAGAATTATGGAAAAAAGTGCATTGCAGATTGCAAGAGCTGCTTATCAGCCAAAGTTGCCAAAGGCGCTTCAGGGTCCTGTAAAGGCAGTTGAGGGTGCAGCAACTCAGTCAGTAGGTAACCAGGAAGAAATCAAGGCTCTCTTCCCTAACACATACGGAATGCCTGTTATTACTTTCGAGGCTGGCGAGGCTCAGGAACTCCCTGCTTTCAACGTAGGTGTTATCCTTTCTGGTGGTCAGGCTCCTGGCGGTCACAACGTGATCTCTGGTCTCTTCGACGGTGTGAAGTCTCTCAACCCAGCTAACAAGCTCTATGGCTTCATCCTCGGTCCTGGCGGTCTCGTTGATCACAAGTATATGGAGATTACTCCTGAGATTATGGACGAGTACCGTAACACTGGTGGTTTCGATATCATCGGTTCTGGCCGTACCAAGTTGGAGAAGGAAGACCAGTTTGAGAAGGGTATCGAGATTCTCCGTGAGCTCGGTATCAAGGCGCTCGTTATCATCGGTGGTGACGACTCTAATACCAACGCTTGCGTTCTCGCTGAGTACTATGCTGCCAAGAAGTATGGCGTTCAGGTAATCGGTTGCCCTAAGACTATCGACGGTGACTTGAAGAACGAGCAGATCGAGACTTCTTTCGGTTTCGATACAGCCTGCAAGACTTACTCTGAGCTCATCGGTAACATCGAGCGCGACTGTAACTCTGCACGCAAGTACTGGCACTTCATCAAGCTGATGGGTCGTTCAGCTTCTCACATCGCTCTCGAGTGCGCACTCCAGACTCAGCCAAACGTCTGCTTGATTTCTGAGGAGATTGAGGGTAAGGAGATGTCATTGGATGATGTTGTAACATACATCGCTACAACCGTAGCAAACCGTGCTGCTGATGGCAACAACTTCGGTACTGTTCTCATCCCAGAGGGCTTGATCGAGTTCATCCCAGCTATCAAGAAGCTCATCGCAGAGTTGAACGAGGTTCTTACAGACCCTGCAACAGGCGAGAGCCGTGAGTTTGCCAGCGCTGAGGAGCAGATTGCATTCGTTAAGGGTGCTATCGCTAAGGACAACCTCGCTGTATTGGAGTCTTTGCCAGCTGACGTAGCTCGCCAGCTTTGCCTCGACCGTGACCCTCACGGAAACGTACAGGTTTCTCTCATCGAGACAGAGAAGTTGCTCTCTCGCATGGTAGCTGACAAGTTGGCTGCCTGGAAGAAGGAGGGTAAGTACGTAGGTAAGTTCTCTGCTCAGCACCACTTCTTCGGTTACGAGGGACGTTGCGCAGCTCCTTCTAACTACGATGCTGACTACTGCTACTCACTCGGTTTCAACGCATCTCGCCTCATCGCTAACGGCAAGACTGGTTACATGTCAATCATCAAGAATACCACAGCTCCTGCTGCTGAGTGGATTGCCGGTGGTGTGCCTATCACAATGATGATGAACATCGAGCGTCGTAACGGTGCTAACAAGCCTGTTATCCGCAAGGCTCTCGTAGAGCTCGACGGTGCTCCATTCAAGTTCTTCGCTTTTAAGCGTGAGCAGTGGGCTAAGGAGACAGCTTATGTTTATCCAGGTCCTATCCAGTACTGGGGTCCATCTGAGGTTTGCGATCAGACCACAAAGACTCTCCAGTTGGAGCAGGCTAAGTAATAAGAAATAAATCATATTTTTTATATGTCAACAAGACGAACGGCTTCTTCACAAAAAAAGGGTACTGTGGCGAGAAGGAAGACTTCTTCTCGGCGTGGGGGCTCTGGTGGCAGAAGGCGTTCGTCTTCTGTTTTTCAGCGTTATCCCCGATTGGCATGGTGGATGGGTGGAACGGCGGTAGTAGTGCTGTATGTTTTTCTGTTCTATCATTTCTTCGTCGGTCCAACCGGTTTCAGATGGCGTGCCCTCTATGGCGACGAGGTGTATCCCGAAGGCTACGAGATTCATGGCATTGATATCTCTCATTATCAGGGCAAGATAGACTGGGAGCAGCTCAACAATGCGATGATCAAGGGCTGTCCTGTGCGCTTTGTCATCATCAAGAGTACCGAGGGTTCCAGCAGCCTGGATGAGAATTTCCGTGAGAACTTCAATCAGGCTCGCGATTACGGATTCATCCGTGGCGTGTATCATTTCTGGAGCAATAAATCCACGGCTCGCGAACAGGCGTATTACTTCCTGGAGCAGGTGCATCTTACGGATGGCGATCTTCCGCCCGTACTCGATATCGAGCATAAGCCCGATGACAAGAGTGTTGAGGATTTTCAGCGTGATGTGCTCACGTGGCTGCATATCGTAGAGGATAGGTATCATGTAAAACCGATCATCTATACCTATTACAAGTTCAAGGAGCAGTATCTCAGTGCGCCCGTCTTCGATGACTATCCTTACTGGATAGCGCATTATTATGTAGATAAGGTGCAGTACAAGGGCAAGTGGAAGTTCTGGCAGCATACGGATGCAGGAAAGCTTCCGGGCATCAAGGGCTATGTGGATTTCGATATCTACAACGGCAGCTACTACGATCTGCGCCAGCTTTGTATCGGCAGCAAGGACAAGGATAAGAAATTGTGGGATGATGATGAAGAATAAAGCTTGATTTTTCCAAAGGGGAAAGATCAAGCTTTATTTTTTTATGATGTCCGAATATTCGGGCTTTGTTTTTTACAGCTGGTTTTATTCTTTTTTGCTGGTTTTACGCTCCAAGTACCAGGCAGGTCCAGTTGTTATCTACCTGTCTTGTTATTTCGTGGAGTCCCAGCTCATCTGCCTTCTCCAGCAATACAGGCACATCTTCCTCGTAGAAGCCGCTCAGAATCAGGGTACCGCCCATATTCATCACGCTGCGGAAGAGTTTCATGTCTTCCAGCAGGATGTTGCGGTTGATGTTGGCCATCACCACATCGAAGACACCGCTCACGTGGTTCAGTACGCTGCTGTTTCCGAAGAGTACCTCCATGTTATCTACGCCATTCAGCACGGCATTGTGCTTGGCATTCTCCACGCTCCATTCGTCGATGTCGTAGCCCACCACATCCTTGGCGCCGAGCTTCGAGGCAGTGAGCCCCAGGATGCCCGTACCCGTTCCGCAGTCTAGTATGCGCTTGGTCTTGACAGGCATCTCCAGCAACTGTGCGATGATCATACGGGTAGTCTCGTGGTTGCCGGTTCCGAAGGCCAGCTTTGCCTCGATGCCGATCTCGATGATGTCGGGACGGTCGCTTGTATCCGGATAAAGTTCCGGATGCTTGGCATCGTAGATCACTACCTGGTCGCCTACGAAGATAGGGTCGAAGCCCTGCTCTTCCCATTCCTGGTTCCAGTCCTTGTCTTCGGCATCCTGGATGTCGTAGGTTATCTGGGTGTCCATGATAGGGAAGTCGGCGATGTAGGCATCCAGCACCTCCTTGTCGAAGAGGTCTTTCTGCACGTATGCCTCCATCCCCGTTTCGGTTTCTTCAAACGATTCGAATCCAGCCTCGGCAGCACCGTCGGCGAGCAGGTCCTGGCAGGCTTGCATCAAGTCGGCCAATGTCTCGATTTTGAATGTCGCTACTAAATATTTCATATCATTTTTTCTATTGATTTTATCCTAAAAATGCTTACGGATGTTCAAAAAAGTTTGAAATCCTTTAAATCTTCTGCAAAATTATAAAAAAATAGGGGAAAACCTACAATTATTTAGGGAAATTCTGTAATTTTGCATCAAAATAAGTGGTATTTTTGCATAAAGAACAGAAAAAGATAGGAGAAATATACAATGAAGAAAATGTATCTTCTTGCAGTCCTGATGGCAGCCGCAATGCCATTCACTTCGATGGCACAGGACGACGACCTCTACTTCAACCCGAAGAAGGAGGCGAAGGAGAAGGCTGAGAGAAAAGCTGCGTTACTGCGCGAGTACAAGGCTATGCAGGCACGCCGTGACAGTATCTATGCCCTCTTCTGGAGCGGCAGCAACCGGAATGTGGATGAGTATAACCGTGGTGGCAGATTCCTGAGCCATTACGAGAAGGTGGGTACTGATTCACTTGGTAACGATATCATCCAGTTTCATGTAGGCAAGGGCGTGGCACCCGACAGCATCTACGATGATGCTTACTTCGCACAGAAGTATATCAACGAGGAGGAGGATTTCGGCAATACCCGCCGTATGAGTCGCTGGGATGGCTACTACGATCCTTGGTTCTATGGCTACTATGGCTATGGTCCATATTATTGGCGCTCCCGCATGTGGGGTTGGCACAATCCTTGGCGATACGGCTACTATACGGGCTGGTACGACCCATGGTTTGATCCTTGGTATGATCCATGGTATTATGGTTATGCCGGATGGTATGGTGGATGGTACGACCCATGGTATTATGGCTGGGGTGGCTGGTATGGCCCTTGGTACTGGGGTGGTCCGATGATTGGTCATGTAAGCTATGGTGGTTTTGCCGGTGGCAAGCGATATAACAATCCGGGACGCATCGATGCTTCTCATGGATATGTGTATGGCGGATCGCAGGGCAATAACAATACCTATACCCGCAGAAGCGGTTCTAACCGCAGTTTCGGTCAGCGCCGTGAGAACAATGGTTTCAACAACAACTCCAACTTCGGAACGCGCAATAATTCCAGCTTCGGCAATAACGGAGGCAGCTTCAGTGGCGGCAGCGTAGGCGGAGGTGGCAGCTTCGGCGGCGGTCATTCTGGTGGTGGCAGCTTTGGAGGCGGCGGCCGCTCAGGCGGCGGTAGCTTCGGAGGTCGCCGATAATACGCCCTGAACCAACGGTCACCGGCCGAAGGGTAAGGTAAAGGGCAAAAGCTTTATTAAACAATAAAAATTAGAAAATAATATGAATCATTTAAAACATATACTTTTTGCCAGCGCCCTCGTGGCTTCCATGAGCGCTGCTGCGCAGGAAACCTATCAGGATACCAAGTTGGCTGCCAGCCAACTCACGGGTACAGCCCGCTATGTAGGTATGGGTGGTGCGATGGAGGCTCTGGGAGCTGATATCTCAACCATCAGCACCAACCCTGCCGGTGTGGGTCTCTTCCGTAAGAATCAGATCAGTCTCACTGCTGGCGTCATCGCCCAGAGCGGTGCTGATAACAGTGTTTCCTTTGGCAAATATACCATCGATTTCGATGGCAAGAAGAGTCATCCTACCTTTGATCAGATAGGTATTGTCTGGTCAACGAAGATGAGAAACTCCAGCTCTCTCAATCTGGCGTTCAATTATCATAAGAGTACCGACTTCGGTCAGATCCTTACCGCTGCCAATTCGCTCACGAATGCTTCGCAGAACAAGCTCACTGCAGCCAAGAATGCCGAGGGGGTAGATGGATGGAGCGCCGTAGATGCAAACTTCGGCGGTTACAAGGATAATAGTGGCAAGTATCAGAATGGTCTGCTCAACCTCACCTCTAATGGCTACTTGTCTTACGCCGAAGCCAACTCTTATCTCTTCGGACAGTATCAGCATGGCTACATCGGCAGCTACGATTTCAATATCAGCGGTTCTATCGGCAATAGGGTATGGCTCGGTCTTACCATTGGCTTGCACGATGTTCATTACAACAGTAATTCCCTCTATGCTGAGAATCTCGTAGATGGCAACATGAGCGATTCCTACGAGCAGATCAAGATTACGGGTACTGGATATGACGTGAAGGCAGGTATCATCTTCCGTCCGGTAGAGGAGTCTCCTTTCCGCATCGGTGCATACGTCAATTCTCCGGTGTTCTATGATCTCTCGCTCAGCGCAGCCCACGATCTGAGTATGTATGGCAAAAATGCGCCTGCTACTTTCCAGGATAAGGATGCTGCCGGCAATACCGTCAATGTGCCTTGCTATACAATGGGTGATAAGGGACAGTCTGTGGATTACGACTTCCGCTTGAACACTCCTTGGAAGGTGGGTGTCAGCATGGGTCATACCGTGGGCAATTATCTTGCTCTGGGCGCAACCTACGAGTATGCCTGGTACGATCATATTGACAACCGTGTGAAGGATGGTGGTTATTATGATTACTACTGGGGTGATTATTACGAGTCAAGCAGCAGCGATGATGCGATGAATGCAGATACCCGTGCCAACCTGAAGGGTGTAAGTACCTTGAAGGTGGGAGCTGAATTCAAGCCAACCTCCATGCTTTCTCTCCGTTTCGGTTACAACTATGTATCGCCGATGTTCAGAGACAATGCCTATCGTGATCAGTCGATTGGCAGCAATGGTGTAGATATTGCTACTTCTACCGATTATACCAACTGGAAGGCGATGAATCGCTTCACCTGCGGTGTGGGTTTCAACTACGAGAACCTGAATATTGATGTAGCTTATCAGTATGCTACCCAGAAGGGTGATTTCTATCCGTTTATGAGCTACGTGAATAAGGATGATGCTACATTGGACAATCTCCCTACTTCTTGTAAGGTAGATAACAATCGCCATCAGCTCCTGCTTACGGTAGGTTACAAGTTCTAGTGGCAAAGCCCTGTTGGTATCTGTAGCCTTTACAGGTATAAAATAAGCCGAAGGTTTAAAGAATGCAAAAAACAAGGCTTTCTTCGTTTTTTTAAGTAAAAAAAGGCTAGAAAATTTGGTCGTTTCGCAGAAAAGCTATATCTTTGCAGGTGTAAAAAAGAAGAGTTTGAATAAACTCATAAAAAAGATAATGAATCTCCCATAGAAGTATTGGGGAATAAAAATATTAGTTTTTTTAGTGGTTAATTTAGTTTTAGTAAGTATGTGGTAGGATCTGTTGTGAAACAGGTCCTATTTTTTGTTTGACTAGCATGTGTGTTGTCTAATGGGTGCAAGTCCCTAACGAGCC
>UQWP01000082.1 GCA_900544825.1 uncultured Prevotella sp.
ATTTATGCTAAATTTCGTTAACCGTATTCATTTTTATTATTATAGTTCATATTCAATGTCTTTATTCGTCTAGTTTTCCATAATCAATGATTAACTATTATAAACTCTATGACTTACATTCGATAATACAATCCATTCAGCTCTTCCAAGCTGGCAACCTCCCTCGTTTGCCCATTCTCCATATACATCAACCTATCAGATATTCGGTCGATGGCTGCAAAATTATGGTCGGAAACGATGATGCCCTTCGTTTTCTTGGCCTCTTTTAGCAAGTCGATTACATGCTCCACAGCCACAGGCGACAAACCCGCAAAAGGCTCATCCAATATCACGAAAGGAACTGACGACTGAAGGAATATAAAAATTTGGAAATACTTCAAGAGTCCACCCGATAGCTCTCCTACCTTGCAGTCGTAGATGTCTTGTATCAATTCATCCTGTATATCATCTTTATGATAACCTTCCATTCGCAAGATGGTAGAGACTCTCAATCCTCTCGGAATATACTCAAACTGCGGTTGCATCCTCAGCATTCCACTACGAAAAGCCTTACCCGTATAAACCTTACCACCTATCCGCACAAAGGAATGGGCACCACGACGGGTGCCAAAGATAATTTCCAGCATCGTTGACTTACCACAGCCATTACGCCCCAGCAAGCCCACGACCTCACCTTGCTTACAGTTGATGTAAGCACCTTTCAATATCTCATGGCCGTCTATCTCATAATAAATACTATCAGCCTCTAATACCAAAAACATAGCCATTTCAATAAAAAGTGAATACTCAAACAAAGCGTGGCGGAAATGCCAAACGACGCTGCATAAAGCTTAGGAATGGTCCACGAAGCATTATAATAGAAGAAGAACACCGACTTCTTGAACACCAACTTGCCTATAGCATCCAGCAGCAAGCCCCATATCGTGTAGAAATACAAGAAGACCTTGACGGCTTCCTCTATTCCCTTTTCCCTAAAGACGATACAACCTGTCACCAAAGCAAAAGGTATGGTAACCCACAGCGTGCTCTTATAGAACGCCCATAGGTAACGGAGTCGTAAGAAAAGTCTATCTAAGTTCATATTTTCACCTTATATTATATATAATACTACATCGCCTCCTGCATCATCGCTCTCATCTGCTTGCGGGAAGTGAAGAGCTGAGACTCTATGGTACGCTTAGACACCTGAAGCTCTTCTGCGATATCACCAACTGTCATATCATCATAGAGACTCATGCGATAAACCTTGGCACAGGCTGGAGACAGACGACTAATACCGGCATTCACGATTCTCAATGCATCATGATACTCGGCAAGGCGCTCTGCATGACTATGCTGAAGCTCCATCTCATACTTCTTGCTCTCCTCCATCTGATGACGGAAGATGCGGCGGCGGAGAACATCCTTCACCTTGTTGGCGGTGATGGTATAGGCAAACGACTTGATGGTTGCCTCGTTGATGATGCCCTCGAAGGTCATCATCTTGATGAAAGCATCCTGTACCAAATCCTCAGCCTCCTCACGGTTGCCCAAGCGGGAAGTTGCGAAATTGACGAGTTCATTCTGATGAACGGTGTAGAAAGCGGCAATGATTTGCGCCTGGTTATTTGTTGTCTGTTCCATAATCGTTTGATAGTTGTTTTGATTTCTGCTGCAAAGGTAGCACAAACCTTTTAAAACAGATGTATCAAACGTACCAACGATATATGTGAAACGTACCAACCTTTTTCCACTACTGATTATCAACTATTTACACTACCTGATTTCTTAAGAATACTGCGATGGCAATACCCCGAACATCTCCTTGAAATGCTTGGAGAAGTTCTGCGGAGAGGCGAAACCGGTACGATAACATGCCTCCGAGACCGTGCATTTCTCCTCCTTCAGGAGCTTCGCTGCCGTCTTCAGTCTCACCGTTCTGATGAAGTCGGCAGGCGTCTGACCCGTCAGTGATTTCATCTTGCGATAGAGACTCATTCTCGACATTACCACATCAGTAGAAAGCGAATCGATGGTGTATTCCGAGTTGTCGATGTTCTTCTCGATGCAGGCGATTACCTCCTTCAGGAAATCCTCGTCTGGCGAAGAATCGGTCACCGTCTTCGGGTCGAGCGAGATGCTGTGCGAGAAGTCTCGCTGGCGTTTCTCCTGCTTTTCCAGCAGGTTGCTGATACGAGCCAGGAGAACCTCCATATCGAATGGCTTGGCGATATAGGCATCGGCTCCTGCCTTGTAGCTGGCAGCTCTGCCCTCGTCTGTACTCCATGCCGTGAGCAGGATGATAGGAATATGCGAGGTCTCGATGTTCTCCTTGATGCGACGGCACATATCCGTGCCGTTCATTCTTGGCATCATCACATCACTCACGATGATGTCTGGATTTTCAGCCTCAGCCTTCATGGCGCCTTCTATTCCATCTTTCGCCGTCAACACCTTATTATATATACGACCTAACTCCTGAGAGAGGAAATGAGAGAAGTCTTCATTATCCTCCACTACCAGCACAGTCTTCTCTATCTTTCGGGAAGTCTGTACCCCTACGGCACCATCCACCACATCATCCATCACAGGCGATGCAATGCAGTTCTCCTCAGAAGCCTCCTGCTGCACTTCACGCTTCAGGTCGGCAGGAATATCCACGATAAAGCGGGAACCCTTACCCTCTTCGCTTTCCAGCGAAACCTTGCCTTCGTGCAGCTGGATGTATTCATATACCATATTCAGCCCAATGCCCGAACCTATCTGTTGCGAGCTAGAATCCTGCTCCGTGCGATAGAATCGCTCGAACACATGCCCCTGCTCTTCCTTCGGAATGCCGCAGCCCGTATCTTCCACTACGATATGGGCACATCTTCTGCTATCCAGGATGCATTTCTCCAGACAAACGTTCACCTTGCCGCCAGCCTTCGTAAACTTGAAGGCATTGGAGAGAAGATTGGTCAATACCTTGCCTACCTTATCCTTGTCGAAATACATAAACAAGCCCTCGGTCTTGTCTTCGAACGTCAGACGGATGTTCTTCTGCTCAGCCAAAGGCATAAACTTCATCGTGGTATATTGGATAAACTCATTCAGATTTCCACTCTGCAGGTTCAGGCGCTCTCCATTCATCTCCATCTTGCGGAAGTCGAGAAGCTGGTTTACCAGCTGCAGCAAATCGCCTGCATTCCTGCTTACATCGTTCAGCTGATGGCGGGTTTCGTTATCCGTGGTGCGCTTCAGGATACTTCCTATAGGCGTGATGATGAGCGTGAGTAAGGTGCGGAACTCATGACTGATGTTGGTGAAGAAACGATACTTCATCTCCTCCAGTTCCTTGTATTTCTCATCCTCCATACGCTTGCGGTTCTGCTCCATCTTCCTGCGGTATCCCCATGTCAGGATGGCAATGAAGAACAGAAGATAGATGAGCTTCGCCCACCAGGTAGCCCACAGAGGTGGCTGCACCTCTATTAGGAGCTTGGCTGGCAGCTTGCTCCACACCTTGTCGAAACCGGCAGAATACACCTCCAGCTCATAGCTGCCCGGAGCCAAATCGGTGAAGTTGGCTCTGCCCACTCCATCCTGAGGATTAATCTCTATCCATCTGTCGCTCATTCCCTTGAGCCTGTATTTATAATAGGTATGCGAAGGCATATCGAAGTTCAAGCCCGAGAAGAGGATGGTGATGAAGTTCTCATGATGTTTCAATACCAGTTTTTCTGTTGCCGATAAGACGGAAGTCAGGATGGTTCTGCCATCTACCTCCTTGCCAGGCGATACCTCCTGGTTGTTCACCCAGAGAGAAGTAAAGATAGGATGACCCGTATATTTCATCTCTTTCACATCGGCAGGATTCACGATGTAGTATCCATCCTGCGTACCGAAGAACAGGTTGCCCCCTGCCAGATACCCCACTGTCAGCCAGCCGAAGTTACTCTTTCCCAATTTGTTCTGGCTATCGAATACCATCAGTTTCATTTCTCCATCCTGCAAGCGCTGGAACCGGCAAAGACCATTTGGCGTTGTAACCCATACATTGCCATATCGGTCTTCTACCAAACCATTGATCATCTCGTTAGGCATTCCCTCCGCCTTTCCGAAGAAGCGGGACGACTTATCCTTTGGATTGATGACGAAGAGTCCGTTGAGCGTACCTACCCATACCCAGCCCTGACGGTCGATGAGCAATGCCTTGCAAGGTCCGTTAAGCTTCACCTGCGTAGCCTCATCCTTCACCAGGTCCTTAGGAAAGAGGGCACGCCGGGTGGCTGGCGAATACACGAACAAGCCCTGGGTGGCAGCCACCCAGATGCGATGCAGCTTATCTTCCTTGAAATCGTTAACCACCTTATATTTCTCCAGCGCCTTATTTCCTAAAGGCACGATGCGCCTACTCTGCTCATCAAACCATCCGATGCCACCATGGTAATTCACCCAGATGCGATGCTCATAATCTTCCAGGAATCCACGCACAATATCGTAGTTGATATCCTTGGCAGGAATACCGCCCTGCATGATATGGTGGACAATACCCTTTTCTCGCAAGAACAGGCCCTGGCGGAAAGTTCCTGCCCAAAGTCTGCCCTTGCTATCCATCATACTCCGGATATAATCGGAGCCACCCAAAGAGATAGGAGAAGCCTGATGTCTCAGAGCATTCAAGGCAAACAAGCCTTTATCAGAAGATAGCAACGGCAAGCCATTCGGCAAATCGTTGATGCGATAGCCGTTCATCTTCAGACCCATGGCTACAAAAGGGAAATAGGCAAACTGCTGCATGTTGGGATGATGGAGACAGAGTCCCTTGCTCCATAATCCGAGCAGCAGATTACCTCTACTACAGGCGATGCCCTGGATATCATCTATCAAGGTCTCGCCATCCAAGGTATGAATTTCAGTAAGAAGAGAGGTTTTGCCATTGGGAGCGATGATCAGAAGACCTGACTGTCGGATGCTGGCATACGCCGTTCCATCTTCTGCAATACTGAGCACAACCAACGCTGCCGCCTCATTCTCATACCGATGCTGCCAATGATGGGTGGCAGTCGAAGAAGCCTGATAGGAAGCCACGCCGTGGTTCCACATCAGCCAAAGCTGATGCTTGTTCTGTGCAAACTGCATGAAGTCGCGTACAGGTACCTCTCCCTGCCAAACCCTCTCGACAGAAATCGTCTTGGTCATGGCTGCATTCATCCCCTTCACCCAGCCATCTGCATAAAGAAACCAATGGTTTCCATTGAAGTTGCAGACATCGCGCAACCCTTTGGTTCTTATCTTCATCTGCCGGCATGGATTCTCCTGCTCTCCAATCTTAGACGCTTTCACCATCAGCATCTTGCCCGATGCGGTGACAAACCAAAGGTCTTTCGCCGAATCGATGAAGAAATCACGAACTCTCTCCCTGATGCCCATCGAAGCCAGCAGCCCCTTGACATCCCGCACGTAGGCATCCTTCGTCAAATCGAACACGAGAAACTTTCCCAGTTCCTTGATCCATACCCGCTGTCTGGCATCTACATACGCCGTGGAAAGCGCCGATACATAATCGGCAGCATAAGCCTCATCACCCATCGGAGGAACCGAATGGAAGGTGCACCCATCAAAAAAGGAAAGACTGGAGGATGTTCGTACGCCCAATCTGCCATCAGAAGTCCAGAAGAGAGCCTTCACCTCATCATCCGGCAAACCAGCGCTCGTATTGATGAGGCGAAAAGAAGACTGGGCGCTAGCCAGAAGATGGCTAACGAAAAATACAATGAATATAAGGTATAGGCGCAATGCTTTCATCTTGTCGTTATTCTTGTTTTTATCTTTAAGATGGCAAAAGGATATACACCCTTTTGCTGAATAGAACGCTGCAAAGATAATGGTTTTCGCAAACTACACCAAAAGGTTTTTAGAAAAAGACACATTTTTTTGCTTTTTACGTAAGTATATTCTGCAGCACATACGTACCAAAGGCAAAATTAAACGCAATTACAAACATTCAAACCTACAAGAAAGATGAAGAAACAGCTATTAGTTTTGCCGATGTTGTGCTTGGCAGCAAGCCCATCGCTTCAGGTTTCTGCAGCGGAGACGCTCAGCATGAGCATCCAGCAGCAAAAGGGCAATACCATACAGGGTATTGTAGTTGACCAAAACGGTGAGCCTGTCATCGGCGCAT
This sequence comes from uncultured Prevotella sp., assembly GCA_900544825.1. GTDB lineage: Bacteria > Bacteroidota > Bacteroidia > Bacteroidales > Bacteroidaceae > Prevotella. Next base: position 6,149 of record UQWP01000082.1, read on the forward strand.
CGGTAAGAGTGAAAGGTAGCAAGAATGGTACCGTCACCGATCTCGATGGCAAGTTTACACTCACTAATGCCAATGGAAATGTGGAGATTTCATATATTGGCTACAAGACTCAGACCCTCAAGAATCCTAAGGGCGGCAACCTCAAGATTACGCTCTCTGAGGATAACAATGCCTTGCAGGATGTCGTAGTAGTAGGTTACGGACAGCAGAAGAAGGCATCCCTTACTTCCGCCATCACCCAGATCAAGGGTGAGGAAGTGTTCAAGGACCGCTCCGTATCTTCTACAGCCGTAGCCCTTCAGGGTGAGATTCCTGGTTTGACCGTTACCCGCACCTCTACCCGTCCGGGTGATGAAGGTGCAGCCTTCAAGATTCGTGGCGATATTTCCATCAATGGTAACTCCTCTCCACTCATCATCATTGATGGTGTTACGGGTTCCATCGACGAGTTGAACTCTATGAACGGCAACGATATCGAGAATATCTCCGTATTGAAGGATGCTTCCGCAGCCATCTACGGTTCACGTGCTGCGAGCGGTGTTATCCTCGTTACTACCAAGCGTGGCAAGGAAGGCAAGGCACAGATTTCCTATCATGGTTCCTTCAGCCGTACCATCAATGGTATTCAGTCGCCATTGACCAACACCAGCGAATGGCTCGACATGTTCTACGAGGCTCAGTATAACGATGCCAAGGTTACCTCAGGCGCTACGGACCCAGAGATGATCCACAAGAACATCAACTGGTGGATATTCAACAGCTTCGGTGGTCCAACACTCGACGAGACCGATATCGATCCAGAGACTGGCAACCCTACCGTTTATAAGGGTGAGAAGCTCTTCAATGCGCTCCGTGCCGGCAAGGTACTGACTCTGCGTAATGGTAACAAGATAGAACGTTGGGATACCAACCAGAATATGATGGATGCCCTCTATGGACAAGCTAATTCGCAGAAGCACAATGTCAACATCTCGGGCGCAGACCAGCGATTCGGCTACAACCTCTCCCTGGGATACGAGAGTGCACAATCACAGTTGAAACCTGCTTACGATGGTCAGCGCAAGTGGAGTGCCCGACTCAACTCCGACTACAAGGCAACAGAAGACTTAAAGTTTTCTACCAATATCGCATACGAGAAGCGTCATCGTCAGACTCCTTCACAAGACCTGGGAGCGGGATGGATGGACCAGTGGTTCTGGCCTATCTACAATGAGAACGGTGACCCATACGATACCTTCTCAGGAAACCGCAACCCTATCGGTGGCTTGCTCAACGGTGGTACCTATCACTACTATCTCACAACCTTGCGTGGCAACGTGCAGGGTACTTACGACTTCCATAAGCTGCTCAAGGGACTGACCCTGACTGGTAACGCCGCCTACAAGATGGTAGAAGAGAACAGTCAGCATACCTATTACAAGGTACAGTATTACGACTGGGTAGGAACTCCTACCGGTAACAAGAAGAGTCCTGGCAGCATGGATCAGGTTAACAAGCGTTGGGAGAACATGAACCTCAGCGCTATGCTCAACTACAAGAATACCTTTGCCAACGTACACAACGTGGCAGCCATGCTGGGTATGACCGCAGAACAGGAAACCTACAAAGGTCTCTCCGCATCCAGAAACAAGGGACCTCTCTTCGAGGGTTCAGGTCTGGAAGACTTAGATATGTTCCAGGGAGGTGACAACAACGGCGCAGGCGGTGGCAAGAATTCATGGGGATTGGTATCTTACATCACCCGTCTGAACTACGATTACGACAATCGCTATGCTGTCGAGTTCCTGGGTCGCCGAGATGGTTCATCCAAGCTGGCAACCAACCAGCGCTGGAAGAACTTCTACTCTGTATCAGGCTACTGGCGTATCTCTGGCGAGAAGTGGATGAAGAGCCTCACCTGGCTCAACGACTTGAAGCTCCGCTACAACTATGGTAAGACGGGTAGCGTGGAAGGCATCGGCAACTACGAGCGTTATGCAACTCTCTCTACCGGCAGCACCATCCTCGGTATCAATCCTAGCGCACATACCACCATGTGGCTGGGCGGTATGACCAGCGACCAGCGCAGTTGGGAGACCATCGAGAGCCATAACTTCGGTCTCGACTTCACCCTGCTGAACAACCGCTTGAGTGGATCGTTCGATTACTTCATCAAGAACAATACGGGTATGTTTATCAGCGTAGAGTATCCTCAGGTACTCGGAGCCAGCGCTCCTAAGGTAAACGATGGTAAGTTTGGTGCCCGCGGTTGGGAGTTTGCCATCAACTGGCGCGACAAGATTGGCGAAGTGAAGTACAATGTTGGCTTCAACCTTGCAGATGCCCGCTCTGAGGTGAAGAAACTCACCAACAACGAGAATGTGCCAAACGCAGGTTTGAACTCCAACAGACTGATAGGCAAGCCTCGCAACTCCATCTACGTATATAAGACCGACGGACTGTTCCAGAATCAGGCAGAAGTAGATGCATACTACGATAAATATTATTGGAACGCTGACCACACAGGTCCAAAGGAAGGCAACGTCCTCCCTGCTCCTGGTAAGCAGAAGACCAATACTCTGCGTCCTGGAGCCCGCAAGGTGGTTGATCTCGATGGTGATGGTGTCATCACCCGTGATGATATTTACTATGCAGGCGATGCTGCCCCACGCCTCTCCTTCGGTATCAAGGCAGGCTTGGAGTGGAAGGGTATCGACTTCAGCGCATTCTTCCAGGGCATCGGCAAGCAGAAGATTCTGCGCACAGGTAATATGTATGCACCATGGGTTGTAAACTATACAAGACAGAATGTATCCTTCATGGGCAAGATGTGGAGCGAGGAAAACCCGAATGCCGAATATGCCATAGCCTCTCGCGACGCGGCCTTCAACAGGTGGAACTATCAGAACAAGGACGTGAGCGTACAGAACAACAAGTACATCCGTCTGAAGTCACTCGTTGTAGGCTATACCCTGCCAAAGGCATGGACCTCAAAGGCTGGCATCAACAAGCTGAGAGTTTACTTCTCTGGCGATGACCTCTGGGAGTGGACCAAGGTAAAGGATGGATACGATCCAGAATATGGTGAAGCATCCAACAATACCTTCCCATTCAGCCGCCAGCTTACATTCGGTCTCGACTTGACATTCTAAAGTGAAGAAAAGAAACAATTATTTTAAAAGGAAACAATTATGAAATCAAATATAACAAAATTGTTGATGGCTTCAGCACTCGTAGCAGGTGTGACCTCCTGTAGCGACTTCCTCGAAAAGGAACCATTATCCAGCGCTACCGAAGCCATCGCATTCAAGAATGCAACCCAGTTCCAGCAGGCTGCCGACCGCTTTGTTGACCTGATGGGTGGTTGGGACTACAATAAGTGGGATGGCGGTACCGACATCACAGGTCTCGGTTCCAATGGCGGCGGTTCTGCTCCAGAGAACAGCGGAAACTGGAGTGACAACTACAACAACATCCGCCAATACAACATCCTGCTGAAAAAGGCAGATGAATACACCGGCGACAAGAAAGCCATCAATGCCTCGGTAGGTACAGCCTACTTCTTCCGTGGCATGGCTTACTTCGAACTGTTGCAGCACTTTGGCGGTGTACCTGTCATCGACCATGTACTCGATGTAAACGACGAGGCACTCTATGGTCCTCGCAAGAGCCGCTACGAGGTATTCAACTTCCTGGTAGCCGACCTCCGCAAAGCCATCGAACTTCTCCCTAAAGAGACAGCCATCGCAGCTGCCGACAAGGGACGCATCAGCAAGGAGGCTGCTCAGGCTTACCTGGGAAGAGTACTTCTCTATGAGGCAACTTGGGAGAAATACGTACCAACCATCAACTACGACCTGGATGGTGACGGCACCGAGAAGGGTGCAGGTACAGCCAAGCCTCAGGGTTATCCATCTGTTACCGACATGCTGACCGAATCAAAGAACATGTCGAAGGCGGTGATGGATGAGGCGAAGAACAATGGCACTTATGCCCTCTGGAACGAGTGCGACTCGCTGAGCTACTACTACCTCTTTAATATAGATGACAAGGGTGGCAACGTATCCAACCCTTGGGGAAAGGGAAAGAGCACCAACAAGGAGTTCATCATCTACAAGAAATATGACTACGACTTGAAGCGCGTGGGCAAGAACATCGGTCATACTGTACAGACCTGGCAGGGCGTTGGCATCAGCACCCAGTTTGGCGAGTCATTCCTCTGCCGCAACGGATTGCCTATCCGCATCAGTTACACAGGCGACATGAAGGATGCCCAGAACAACCCAGAGTTTGAGGGATGGGGAACCTTCGCAGGCGAGTACCACAACCGCGACTACCGATTCGTAGGCAGCACCTGGTGTCCTGACCGTGTAAGCTGGGGTAACCGCCCGGAATACAGCACTCCTCATGCAGAGGCTGACGGCAAACCTTACCCAGAGCCATTGGTAGTGAAGAACAATGATGAATACGATTCGTCAGACCCTGCTTACTCCAGCGTTCGTGGTGTGTTCTATCCAAGTCTCCGTGGCAATACCACCTTCTATGGATATGGCAGCCGCAAGTACAATCCGGAAGGAACCCGTGCAGACAAGACGGAGTCACCTGATTGGCCTATCCTTCGCCTTGCCGAGGTATACCTAAACTATGCCGAAGCAACCTGCGAGCTGGGCAACGGTCAGATTTCTGATGCTGATCTCGACATCTCCATCAATCTGCTCCGCGACCGTGCCCGTGTAGCTCACCTCAGCAATGCCCTCATCAAGGATGTATGGGATGCAGGATGGTGGGATTACAAAACCAACAAGACCGTCTGCCACAAGATGACCATGCTCGATGAGATTCGCCGTGAGCGTGCCTGCGAACTCTTCGGAGAAGGCTTCCGCATGAATGACCTGAAGCGTTGGGGTATCGCACAGATCAACCTCCGCGGACAGAAGTTGGGTCGCCACGTATTGAATACAGCTTACACCACCAACAAGTGTAACGACAACCAGTACTTCGGCGAGCCTTGCTACTACCCAGAGAAGTATCCTACCCAGTATGGTTTGTATGATGAGAGTGCCGGCGTAAGCAAGGATGACCCAGACTATGGCCGTACCATCGCAGTACTCGCAGAGAACCTGCATTGGACCCAGCGCGACTATCTTGATGCCATCCCATTGCAGCAGATCCGTCTGAACCCTGCGTTGACACAGAACCCTGGCTGGTAAAATCACAACGCAGACGAATGGAAAAATAAAAAAGCCCTAGAGAGAAAAGTCTCTAGGGGTAAGAGAAATCTTCGTTCATAAGCTTTGAACCTATGTTCAAAAGTTCTGAATACACATTCAAAACTTATGAACGTACATTCAAAACTTTTGAACGGAGATTTTCAGTAATGATAAGAACAAATACATTATCCAAGAAATACTCTTTCTATATGAAGAAGATATTAACAACATTAACGCTGTGCCTCATCGCCCTATCGATGACAGCCAAGGGGCATACGGCGGCGAATAACCGTCTGGTAATTGCCAAAGCACCTGCTGGCATCGAGCTCAAGAAAGACTTCGAGGTAAAAGCCCGCATCGCAAACGGCGAATGGAAAGCCATCGACACCTACGCCTTCAAGGTAGATAGGGTGGCGAATGCCAAGCACAATGTGGAGGTCTCATCCGTGGCTAAGTTTGAGTTTGAAGGAAAAGTTGAAATACAGGTAAAGAGCATTGCTCAAGATATCAAGAGTTTCAAGATTCGTCCTAACTCCTACAGAATTGAGGCTAAGCAGGAGGGCAACACGTTGACATTCTCTCTCGACCGCCCCCGCTACCTCTCCGTAGAAATCAACGGCAATATCTACCAGAATCTCCAGATCTTCGCAGACAATATTTTAGAAAAACCAAAGGTAAAGAAGAAGAAAGACCTGATGTATTTCGGACCGGGTGTTCACGATTTCAAGGGCGATTCCATCCACATCGCATCAGGCAAGACTGTTTTCATTGATAACGGAGCCGTTATCAAGGGTTGGTTATCCACCTACGGCTCTAGGGACGTAAAGATTCTCGGTCACGGCATAGTAATGCCGGGTCATCATGAGGGTATCATGGTGAGATACAGCAAGAACGTGTATATCGAAGGTCCTCTCACCACCCAGTTACCTATCGGCGGCAGCGATTCCGTGACCGTGAAGAATGCCAAGGTGATGAGCTGGTATGGCTGGGGCGACGGCTTCAACATCTTTGCCAGCAACAACATCTATCAGGAGCATCTCTTCGCCCGTACCAGCGACGACTGCTCTACCATCTACTGCACCCGCAAGAAATATCATGGTGGTTGCAGGAACATCACCATCAAGGATTTCGTGATGTGGGCAGACGTGGCTCACCCTATCATGATAGGTCTGCACAGCGAGACGCCTGAGAACGAGGAAATCAGCAATGTGCTCTATGATAACATCGACATCCTGGAGCACGCCGAAAACCAGATAGACTATCAGGGCTGCATCGGCATCAACAATGGCGACAACATCCTGGTAAAGGGCGTTACCTTCCAGAACTTCCACATCGACAACATCCGCAAGGGTATGCTCTTCAATATGCGTGTATGCTTCAACAAGAAGTACTGTTCTGCGCCAGGCAGAGGCATCGAGGATATCACCCTGCGCAACATCGCCTACACCGGAGAAGCTCCCAACATGGGCATCATCGCCGGTTACGACCAGAGCCGCAAGGTGAAGAACATCCGCTTCGAGAACTTCACCATCAACGGCAAGGTGATTTCGGATGACATGCCAGGAAAGCCAAAGTGGTACAAGACCGCAGATATGGCGAATATCTACGTGAACGACCACGTGGATAACATTACATTCAGCAAATAATTCTACTTACAATCTACGTTGATATATAAATCGAGTAGGAGGTAAACACTAATCATAGGTGTTTATCTCCTATTTTCATG
>UQWP01000083.1 GCA_900544825.1 uncultured Prevotella sp.
CGGAAAATTATAGATAGAAAAAGGGTGCGTCATGGACTTATGACACACCCTCATTTTATTGTGTAGCTTTGTAGATGACAGTTCTCTGTCTTTTATTCCTTGGTTCGTTCGCGATATTCGCTAGGAACAATACCCAGTTCTTTCTTGAATACCTTGGAGAAGTACTTTGGATCGCTGAATCCTACTTCGAAAGCGATGCTGGTAAGCGGATCGTTGGTCTGCTGCAGCAATTCGCAGGCTCTCATGATTCGAATATGGCGCACGAAGTCGATTGGTGTCATACCTACAGCCTGCTTGATCTTGTTGTAGAGTACACTTCGGCTCATACCGATGGCATCAGCGATGTCGTCTATCTTCAGGTCTGGACTGCCCATATTGTCGGTCACGTATTTCAGGATTCTGCCCATGGTCTTGTCGTTGATCTGACTTTCCATGAATGCATAGCTCTTCAGTTCCGACTTTTTCTCCTCTGCCAGTCTTTCCTTTTCCTGGATATCGAAGTTCAGCTCACTGAGCGTCTTCCTTGGCTCAGTTGCTGGTTGGAAGATTTCAGCCGCTTCAGTATTTCCGGCATTTCCAGTATATCCTGCATTTCCTATATTTCCGTTCTGCTTCGTCATCTTGGCAAGGTCAGTCTGCGTAGCCTTGCGTTTGTTGATGGCAGCCTCGATACGTCCCATCAGATAAGAGGTAGAGAATGGCTTCGTGAGATAGCCATCCACTCCCTGCTCGAATCCCTTCAGCTGGTCTTCCACACTGGCTTTTGCCGAGAGGATGATGATAGGTATATGTGAGATGGTACGGTCTTGCTTGATTTCACGTATCATCGTGATACCATCCATCACAGGCATGGTTACATCGGTGAGGATGAAGTCTGGCATCTCGGTGCGGGTCTTGTAGAGACCCACCTTGCCGTTTTCTGCCAGAATCACATTGTACTTTTCTTCGAGTACGCTGCTGAGATACAGGCGCAAGTCGGTGTTGTCTTCCACGACAAGAATGGTGAGATCCTTGCTTGGCTTGTTAGGGGCGGTACCATTCTGTTTTTCCTCCTCTTCGTGCTTTGCCTTTTCTTTCTTCTTTTCCTCTTCCAGCTCCTTCAGGTACTTGGTTACGGTGGAGTCATCTATTTCGCCTTCAACTTTCTCCATCTCATTGCCTTCCTCATTCACGTTTTCGTTGAGTCCGCCGTTGACCAGGAAGTTGGCATTGTCATCGAATCTCAGTACCTTGTTGAGCATATTCAGCATTTCTCTTGAGTTCTTCAGGGCAATGACGAGCATTTCCCTACCGTTTCGGGTGATGCCATGCTCTGTTTCCAGTACGTGTTGCAGCGGTCCGCCTATCAGGGTCAGTGGGGTGCGCAGCTTATGACTGGCATCGCTGAAGAAGTCGTTCTTCATCAGACTCATTTCGTGCTCCAGCTTCTCACGCTGTTTTCTGTTGTAGGAATAGAATATACTTGCCACTACAGCAGCAAGCAATAGCAGCATGGTGAGTCTGCCCCAGATGCTCTCCCAGAAGGTAGGGCGCACCTCGATAGGTATTTCTGCAATGTACTTGCTCCATACACCATGGGAGTTGGTGGCTGATACCCTAAGGATATAGTCTCCCTGTGAGATTCGGTTGAAGCCGACAGTGTTGCTGCTACCATTTTCAATCCATTTTCCTGGAGGAGTATGTCCCTCCAGGCGATAACGGTATTTCATCTGGTACTTACGTGAATAGTCGAGCGATGCAAAGCTGATGGTCAGGTTTCGCTTGTTGGCTGGAATCACGATCTTCTCGCTATGCAGGATAGGGATAGACTCGCTTTCGCCGGTAAAGTGCAGCGAAGTGAAGATGACATGAGCCTGGTATTGGCTCTTCTTCAGAGTCGCAGGATTGAAGGTCAGCCAGCCGAATGGAGTTCCTACGGAGATGTCATTCGTGGCTGGATTGTGGGTAGGGCGAGCCTCTGTAAAGGAGATGTTGTAATCGAAGTCGTTCGGACCGAAGACGGTGGTCTTTCCTGTCTTCAGATTACATTTGTCGATACTCGACTCACGGATCACCCACAGATTGCCTTCGTTATCTTCTATCATGCTTTGCACGATACCTTCATTATTGTTGATGTTCTTGAAATACTTCATTTTCAAGTTGTCCTGCAGCAGTTTCTTGTTAACGATGCTTTCCAAAATTCCACCTAACTGAGAGATGAAGGTCTTGCCATTGCTATGCTCTATGATAAAGTTGACATCGTTGGCAGTCAATGATGTGGTATCATTGGGAATATAGGTGGTCTTGCAGAATTTGATCTGTTGCGGATTCTTGAAGTTATCGCCGAAAGTGATGAGACCATCTGTGGTACCTACCAGAATTTCTCCTGTAGGTGTACAGAATATGCGTCGTACATTGGCAAAACGGTTCTTAGGCCATGACATGCCATTTTTCATATTGTAGAAGAATAAACCTGCATTTCCTTCCTGGATAAGAGCCAGTCCGCCACCATAGGTGGCTACCCATATTCTGCCATGGCGGTCGGCTACCACATCGTAGATGTCGTTATTCGGTAACGATGTCTTGTTGGCTGGGTTGTGCTCATAATGGTTTATGCCTTCATGCGAACGAACGTAGAGTCCGCCGCCTTTGGTTCCTATCCACATCCTGCCCCGTGTATCACAGAAGATAGAAAATACGGGATATGGACAGAATGATACCTGTGTAGGTACAATCTGACCGCCTGGAGCCAGATAACCTACAGTCTGGTACTTACTGTCAGTTACTTGTACGATACCATTCGCATAACCGGTCCAATGGTATCCTTCAGGAGTGTTGCAAAGTGCACGCACTTCTGCTTCACCCTTCTCCAGTCTGTTTAAGCGATACGTATGGTTCTTGAAGGCTACCTGAGTAAGGTCGTGGGTGCCTGCTATCCAGAGGATTCCCTGGTCGGAAAGGAAATGCTTGCCGATTACGGGCACACGGAAGTTGCCCGAAGAATTACTCCTCAGGAGATAGGGTATCAGTTTGCCTGCCTTGCGGTCGAAGTAGCTGAATGTTCCTCCATTCGGCACAATCCACAGAGTCTTGCTTTCATCTTGGGTGATGAAGAAGCTGTCGGATGTGGTGCGATCCATTGGATCTTGCTGGTCGGCAAACAGCTATTGCTTGGTTGATGTCTTTGGATTTACCAGGGTTACACCCATACCATCGGTAAATACCCATACCATACCGAAGTCATCCGTATAGATATTCTTTACCTCTGCCATTGGCTGGCTAGGGCTTTGTACGTTGATGATTTCAGTCTTGAAGGTACGTGGATTGTAGATGATTATTCCCAGATTGGTAGCTATCAGGAGCTGGTAGCCTGTGTTCTTGAGCTGGTTGATGCGGGTTACTCCGGCTGGGAGTGGTATCATATTCAGCTTGTTGTTCTCATCGAATACGGCGAGTCGTCCATCTACTGTTGCCAGGAAGATGTTATCGCCCACTTCTCTTACCCACTTGAAAGGGATGGGGGTGCTGAATTGATGTTGGTAGATGGTGGTTCCCCTGTCGGTAAGAATCCATTCGCGTTTTTTCTTGTCCGACCAGATATGCTATACGTGTCCGCTTCGGAGTCCGTTTTGTCCTACCTTGATGAGCTCCGGAATGTGACCTTCTCTCTGGAGTCCCTTGATACGTACCATATAATCGCCAGACTTGGAAGTTACCCAAGTGTTGCCTTGTTTGATAGGAAAAATCTTATCTACTCGCAGGTCGATGTTATATAATTTATTGATGTTGTCACCTACGGGAACGAAAGTACACAATTGGGTCTCATAGGCATAGAGACGTCTGTCCGCAGTGATGCACCACACGTTGTTTCCGGCTGTGGCATAGATACCCATGAAACGGTTGGTGGAAAGAAAATCGATGTCGTCTGCATCATCACGGAAGGTATGGAAGGAGTTTCCGTCGTAATAGGAGATTCCGTTCCAGGTGCTGAACCACATCAGGCGGTCGGGTGTCTGGTCAATGCCTGAAACTGTGTTGGCGGCTAGTCCGTCGATGATGGAGAATTTGCGGACGTCGCAGTAGGGTATGCCCATAACCTTCAGTGAGGCTATGAGTATGAGGAGGGTACAATAAATGGCTCTCTTAATCATATTAACCGTTCTTGTCATTCTGTTCGTCAGTCCTTGTTTGGTAAATACGCGTAAATATTGTTGCAAAGATAGTGTATTTTTTTGAGAATGACAAGGGTTTATAGGGAAAAACTATTATATAATAGGGATTTTCCCCTAGATTATTCCTCTTTTCCCTTTGCAAGGTGTAAAAATTGCCTTATCTTTGCACCATCATTCAAGGAACCAGATCTGTTAAGGGGCTGGCTCTATACGGATATTAACAATAAAATAAAAATCTTACGATATGAGAAAAATGAGACTTTTCATGATGCTGATGGCGATAGCTGCGGTATCCTTTACGTTTACCAGTTGCGACGATGATTATTGGGATGATCCTTATGGATGGTACGATGATTACAACCATGGTGGCTGGGGATGGAACCAGGATTATTGGTATGAAGGTTCACAGGGGTCACATGATGATGATCTGGTCGATGAGGCGAAGACTCTGGTTGGTGAGTGGTATGGTCCGGTGAAGTATTCCTATATCCAGGATGATGGTATGTCAAGAGGCTATGACGAGTTTTATGCCAATATAATATTCTATCAGAGCGGAAACCAGAGCGATGCCCTGAGTGGAAGTGGTGTAGAGATAGATCAGGTTTTTGATAATCAGGGAAATGTTGCCGATCAGCAGACCCTGAAATTCTCCTGGTATATCGATAACAATGGCGATATCTACCTGAAGTACGCCAGTGGTGCAACCTTTGTATTGGATGCAGGGGCTAGCCAGTATGGTTTCCATCTCGGCGCTGAGAAGGGCAAGAATTATAATACCTTCTGTGGTTATATGATAGGTACCGGTAAGGTGAAGGGTGATATCATCTACTTCGATTTTTCTGAGGTTTCTACTACCGGTTATGTCAAGAAGCTTACCCGCTCAGCATCAGCTGTCACTTCATTCGGAAGTGGAGCAACCATGAAGCCAATGGCTGGCACAGTGAAGCAGTTGAACAAGAGAAGATAGGTTTAGGAGTTAAGAGTTAACTCCTTAACTTGTATTTACACACAAAAAGTGCATTCCTACGTATATGCAACTACGTTGGAATGCACTTTCTATCTTTCGATATTATATATCCTTATTAAAAAAGGTATATATATTACTTCTTCAACTTAGCGTAACGGCTCATGAAGCGGTCAACGCGACCAGCAGTATCAACGAGCTTGCTCTTACCTGTGTAGAATGGGTGAGAGGTGCTAGAGATTTCAATCTTAACAACTGGATAAGTCTCGCCCTCGAACTCTACAGTGTCGTTAGTCTTGCATGTTGACTGAGAGAGGAACATATCGCCGTTAGACATATCCTTAAATACTACAGGACGATAGTTCTCTGGATGAATACCTTTTTTCATTTTTCTTTTATTTATTATTAATTTGTTAAAAAATAGACGTTATGGGGACGCTTTCACGTCATTTCATGTCCCTCTTCAGGGCATGCCCATTATAGCCTTTACCTAATTCAGGGTGCAAAGTTACTGCTTTTTCCTGAAATCACCAAATATTTCTCCTTGTTTTTTAGAAATATTGGGGATTTAGGTGTCTGTGTATATATAAATAAGGTGGAAAATGATCTTTTTGAGTGGTAAAAAGGGCGCCGGATGTGTTAAAAATGAATGAAAACTCAAAATTTTATTCCCATTTATGGTGATAATTGTAATTAATGCGGTATCTTTGCATATTAGTTTGAGAACATCAGATGATGTATCATATAGTTATAACTTTAAAGCGAGAAAAAGAATGAAAAGACAAATGCTATTATTGGCAGCCCTGCTCATGGTTGGCTTGGGTGCTTGGGCGCAGAAGACGCAGCAGAATTTCAACCCTAAAAAGTTCCAGGTCTATGCCGTTGGCTTCTACAACCAGGAGAACCTCTTTGATACCTGTCATGATGCCGGCAAGAATGATTATGAGTATCTGCCTGCTAAAGGATGGGATAGCGAGAAATATACGAGTAAGTTGAAGAATATGTCTCGCGCCTTGGCGGATATGGGTACCGATGTGCTGCCTGATGCTGGTTGCGCCTTCATCGGTCTTGCCGAGGTGGAGAATGCCAATGTACTGAGAGACCTTACTGCCCAGTCTCCTTTGAAGGCTCGCAATATGCAGTTCTGCCATATCGAAGGTCCGGATAAGCGAGGCATCGATTGTGCTCTGCTTTACAATCCGGCTCTTTTTACCGTGAAGAACGTGAAGCTGGTTCCTTATGTGCAGGAGTTGGCAAAGGATTCTGCCTTTTATACCCGTGGTTTCCTTACAGTGAGAGGTGAGATGGCGGGGGATGATGTGGCTGTCATCGTTTGTCACTGGCCAAGTCGTTTCTCCGATTCCTTCTATCGTGAGAGTGGCGCCCGTCAGACCAAGGTAGTGAAAGACTCCCTGCTTCGCCTGAATCCTGAGATGAAGGTGTTTATAATGGGTGATATGAACGATGATCCTACCAACAAGAGTATGTATGAGGTTCTTCGTGCCCAACCGGAAATATCAGCAGTAGGTGAGGGGGATATGTATAATCCTTGGTATAACATCCTGGCAAAGGAAGAAAAGGGAACCCTTTATTACAGAGGAAAATGGAATCTCTTCGATCAGATTGTGCTGACTCCTAATCTTCTGAACAAGGATGGAAAGAAGAAGGGCTATGCCAGCCTGAAGTTCTGGAAAAAACAGGTGTTTCGCAGAGATTATCTGCTCCAGCTGGATGGCTCTTTCAGGGGGGCTCCGTTGCGTACCAAGGCTGGCGGCAAATGGCTGAATGGCTACAGCGACCACCTGCCTGTGGTATTGTATCTGGTAAAAAAGAAGTAGGGATTATTGATTAGTGAAAATTTCAACAGCTTTACTAATCATAAAGTTCAAAGTTCAAAGTTCAAAGTTCAAAGATCAAAGTTCCATGTTAGAGTCTCATCCTTTTGAGCCATGGTTGCCGGGTAATGCCAGGTTGCTGATGCTCGGAACCTTCCCACCGGCAGAAAAGCGCTGGTGTATGCCCTGGTATTATCCTAATTTCCAGAATGATATGTGGCGAATCTTCGGCATCATCTACTTTGATGACAAGCTGCATTTTATAGATGTGGAGCACAAGACGTATCGCCTGGATGCCATCAAGGAGTTCCTGAAGGAGAAAGGGGTGGCTATCTATGATACTGCCCAGCAGGTAATCCGCACCAAGAATACGGCTTCGGATAAAGACTTGCAGGTGGTTCAGCCTTCCGATCTGGATGGTATGCTCCGTTCTCTGCCCGACTGTAAGGCGGTACTTACGGCTGGTCAGTTGGCAACCAAAGTCTTCTCCGATCACTTCGGTATCAAGGAAAAGCCGGAGATGGGAGGATTTGTGGAGTTTGAGTTCGAAAACCGCAAGTTCCGTCTCTATCGTATGCCTAGCAGCAGTAGGGCTTATCCGATGGCTGTAGAGAAGAAGGCGGAATATTATCGGAAAATGTTTAATGATATATTGGAAAAATAAGAGATATGGCAGAAAATAAAGTAACAGTGATCGGTATCGCTGGTGGTACCGGATGCGGTAAGACTACCGTAGTCAAGAGATTGGTGGAAGCGTTGCCTCCTCATTTCGTGGCAGTTGTTCCTCTGGATTCTTATTATAATGATACGACGGATATGACCGAGGAGGAGCGTAGGGCGATCAACTTCGATCATCCGGATGCCTTCGATTGGAAGTTGCTTCATCAGCAGCTTGCCGACCTTCGTGCCGGTAAGGCAATCGAGCAGCCTACCTACAGTTATCTGAAGTGTAACCGCGAGAAGGAAACAATTCATGTAGAACCTAAGCCAGTCATCATCATCGAGGGAATCATGACTTTGGTGGATAAGCAGTTGCGTGATTTGATGGACCTGAAGGTGTTTGTGGATACAGATGCTGATGAACGCCTGATCCGCAACATCCAGCGTGATACCATCGATCGTGGTCGTACGGTTTCTATGGTGGTAGATCGTTATCTGAAGGTGCTCAAGCCGATGCACGAACAGTTTATCGAACCAACCAAGCGCTATGCAGACATCATCATTCCTCAGGGCGGCGAGAATGCTACCGGTATCGGTATTCTCTGCAGATATGTAGAGGGATTGGTAGATTAAAACCATAAAAGCTTCTATCATTCGGATATGGATCCCATGATAGGAGCTTTTTTGTTATTTCTTTTGTATTTCCTGTGTTTTCTGCCATCTGCGTCGGTTGTTGGAAACCTTCATGGCATTGACGGCTTCCACTACGCCATATACCAGCATAGCCCAACCGATAACCAGCAGTGGGGCAGAGGCAATGGAGGATGGGCGGAAGAGAGTAAACAGACCCAACAGCAGCAGGAGTGTAGGCATCAGCCAATATACGATACCCACTCTGCCCATCTTGGCTGCAGATACCAGGTTCGCCATTTGGGTAAGGGCGCCCATAATCAGTATTGCCGAGAGGATGAACATCAGCCAGGCGATGAATACGTTTGGCATCAGTGCCAGTATCAGACCGAAAATGAGTGAACCGAGTCCTACAAGAGGAAAGTTAGGTCGCATACCTATGATATGGTTGCCTTGTGCATCATAGAGATACTGCCCCTTCATTTTCTCCGCACTTCGCTTGGCACTCATATAACTGAGTAACGAGAATACGCCCGAGAGGAAAAACAATACACCGATGGCAATGGTAATCCAGGTGACTGTCTGTTCTCTGTATTGTATGAGTAGGGCACCTACAATGATGGCGCATAAGGCTCGAAATAATGAACTTTGTATTACTTTCATATCAATTGATTTAAAATGTTGTATTGCAATATTGCGTTTCCTTTTCCTGAAAAGTATTTCCTTTCTATTGCAAAAGTACGAAAGAATTTTGATACTACAAGTTTTTTCTCTTGCTTTTATATCATATTTAACGCAATTTATTCCTTCATTTCAATTATTATCAGTAATTTTGTAAGCAAAAATAAAATAGATGGTTGAATGACCATCTGATGATGATAAATATTCAATATGACAAAGCTATATTTAGTTCGCCATGGTGAGACCATGGATAATGCTGCCCAGATCATGCAGGGACAGACTCCGGGCAGACTGAATGCCGTGGGTATTCAGCAGGCAGAGGAAGTGGCAAGGAAAATGGCAAATGATCACATCGATGTCTTCGTTTCTAGTGATCTGTATCGCAGTATGCAGACTTGTGCCATCATTGCCCGTCCCCACTTGGAGGCAGAAATGCACTTGAAGGGTAGTGGAGATGCTGCCGCATTCTTGACGGAAGATGATATTCTCCAGAAAATAGAGACCACTCCTTTGATCAGAGAACGTGACTGGGGTGACTTTACGGGTAAGTTCATTCCTTCTCTTCCCAAAGACCCGAAGGATTGGCCGGACAATATCGAATCTCTGGAGCGGATGAAGTCGAGGGCGCAGAACTTCCTCACCTGGCTGAAGGTGGCGTATCCTGACAAGACCATCCTGGCTGTAGGTCACGGTATCATCAACAAGGCGATTCAAAGTGTGTATTACAAACGCCCGATGAATCAGATAGAGAAAATGGCGAATGCCGAAGTGAGAGTTCTGATACTTTAAGAAAGTTCTGATACTTTTAAAAAAGAAGAACTCTCAAAAACAAAGACTAATCATAAAGTTCAAAGTTCAAATATCAAAGTTCAAAGTATATGAAAATTGCTCTTATCACAGGTGCAACCAGCGGAATAGGCGAGGGTTGTGCACGCCGCTTTGCAAGAGGTGGCTACGATTTGATCATTACGGGTAGAAATACCGGTAAACTGGAAAATCTGAAGAAAGAATTGGAGGCTGAGGGTGTACAGGTCCTTGCCCTGGCTTTCGATGTACGTAACCGTGAAGCGGCAAGAAAGGCTGTGGATTATATTCCGCAGAATTGGCGCAATATTGATGTGCTGATCAATAATGCCGGCCTGGCTCGTGGTCTGGAACCTGAGTACCAGGGTAGTTTCGAGGATTGGGATCAGATGATTGATACCAATATCAAGGGACTCCTCACCATGACTCGTCTGATTGTTCCTGGTATGGTGAAGCGTAACCATGGACACATTATTAATATAGGTAGTGTGGCTGGTGATGCTGCATACGCTGGTGGTAATGTATATTGTGCAACCAAGGCTGCCGTCAAGGCAATTACCGATGGCTTGCGTATTGATGTGGCTCATACCAAGGTACGTGTCACCAATGTCAAACCTGGCTTGGTGGAGACGAATTTTTCTAATGTCCGTTTTCATGGTGACAATCAGCGTGCTGCCAGTGTTTATCAGGGTATCGAACCATTGAATGGTGATGATATTGCGGATGTGGCTTTCTATGCGGCCAGTGCTCCTGAGCATGTGCAGATTGCAGAAGTTCTGGTTCTTGCTACCCATCAGGCTAACGGAACAGTTATCCATCGCGACTAATCTTTTAAGTAAGTTCCGTACGCCCTCAGGGCGTGCGGAACTTACTTATTATATAATGTGGCAGAGGCGGTTGATGTCCGACTCGAAGGTTTCCCTGTTGAGCGCTTTGGCTCTCATTCCCGACTTGTAATTGTAGATGGTCTGGGTAGAGTAGTACAGCAGGGTTGCTATTTCCTGGCTATCCGTCACGCCCAGTCTCATCAGGGCATAGATTCTTACTTCGGTTGTCAACTCATTAGGAGATGGCAGCACGATATGGTGCTCAGGCTTGAGAAGCGTATTCAGTTCCTGGACGAAATTCGGATACAGTTCCATGAAAGCCTTGTCGAAACGGATATAGAACATAGCCGATTCCTCTTCTGCCAGCTTAAAACTGTTGATGCTCTTCAGCAAGTCGTCTGTCTGCTTGGCTTTTACCTTTCTGCTCACCAGTTTTCTGTAATCATCCAACTTGCGGATATACAGGGCACTGATATCCATAAAGAGACTCATGTAGGTTTCGCGTCGCTTGTTGGTATCCATCAGTCGCAGATTGAGTTCAGCCAACTGTTTGTTCTGTACCGCAATCTCCTCTCGGTTTTTCTTCAAACTGTTTTTCTGTTTAGTATTGACTACCGTAAGAATCAGGATGATGGTTAAGATGACGCAGGCACAGATGAGTCCAATCTCCATGCGGGTACGGGAACGTTCTGCTGCCTGCTGGTTGCTTGTAGCAATCACTGGCAGGATATTTGAAATCTCCATCATGCGAAGACGGTTGTTAAAAAACTGAGCGTCCTCCATGGAATGCTGTATATATATGGTGGCACGTTTGATGTTGGATTTATCTGCTTGATAGAGATAATAGGCAAGTTTCTGCAGTGCAGCAGTTTCCTTGAGTTGGCATATCTCATCAGAAATGCAGGCTTCAACCAGATACTTCACGTACAGATCTGACTGTTCGAGATCTTTGTAATAACGTGCAATGCCGTATGCAATCATAGAATGCAATCGATCGTTTTTGGAACTCAGCTTGAAAGCATAGAGATAGTAGTCTAAAACGCTCTTGTGAGTAGGAAAACTGAGAAATAAATATTCGCCCTTAAGGTATTGATAATAAGCGGATTTTTTGTCTTTTTCATTGAAGTTTTCAAGCAAAATTCCCATATAGTACTTCTTTTTGGCTTTGAACTCGTTCAGAAATTCCGATTTGGCAGCGTAAGATTCCCAGTAATTGAATAGCCACGCATAGGTGAAGTAGTAATACAGTTTCTGATCGTAGGGCATTTGCTTAGGGTTGAGTGTTTCCAGAATGTCTTCCGCTTTGCCATAGAATCCTCCCACCGACAGCACGGATGCCCGGTGTATCTTAAAGTGAGTAATATAAAAGGTGTTATGGGTAGCCTCTGCTAGTTGGAGTCCTTTTCTCACATAGGCACATGACGAGTCATAGCGATAGGTACTATAGGCACGATAGAGGCTGTCGAGATAACATAATTTTTCCTCGGCAGTGACGGCATCGACTGCCTCTCTTCTCAGTCGTTTGAGTTTCTTCTCTTTCTGTTGTTGGTAGTAGTCATCCATTTCGATAGCATGGTCAACCCGTTCCAATAGCTTTTCCATATCGGTCTTGCTATAGGAGAGAAGTGGTATCATGATGAATAGTAAAAGTATGTACTGCTTCATAACAATAGTTCGTTAATAATTCAATAATGTGCTAAGCAGCTATACGCTGTAAG
>UQWP01000084.1 GCA_900544825.1 uncultured Prevotella sp.
ACATGAAAATAGGAGATAAACACCTATGATTAGTGTTTACCTCCTACTCGATTCTATATACCTACTTCTCTTTTCTATCTATAAACTTCCCTTTTTGTTCAAAAACTCACAAATGATTGCTCAGATTGTCTTGATGTGAGAATTTCTTTTCGTTTTATTTTGTATTATCAATTATTTCCTTTATCTTTGCGGCATGAAACAGACGATGATTACCATATTAGGTCCTACTGCGAGCGGAAAGACGAGTCTTGCCGCAGCGCTTGCTTCCAAGATCAACAGCTTGGATGCGGCGGCGTGGGGTGGAACTACCCAGGGGGCGGAGATTATCAGCGCCGATAGTCGCCAGGTGTATCGTGGCATGGATATCGGTACGGGAAAAGACCTGGAAGATTATACCGTGGACGGTAAGCTGATACCTTATCACTTGATAGATATCTGTGAACCGGGAACCAAGTATAACCTATTCGAATATCAGCAAGACTTCTATGATGCCTATCTTGATATCCAGAAGCGGGGCGTGCTGCCTATCCTGTGCGGCGGAACAGGACTGTATATCGAGTCTGTGCTCAAGGGATATCATCTTTCGCCTGTGCCGCAGAATCAGGAGTTGAGAGACCGGCTGGCTGATAAGAGCCTGGATGAGCTTACGGTGATGCTGAAAGAGTTGAAGATCAAGACGGGTTCCAATATGCACAATCGCACAGACGTGGATACTGCACAGAGAGCCATCCGAGCTATCGAAATAGAAACCTATAATCTGGAGCATCCTATGCCGGAACGGGAATTGCCTGCGGTAGATTCACTCATCATAGGTGTCAGTATCGATCGTGATGCCCGTAGAGAGAAGATTACCCGAAGGCTGAATCAGAGACTCCAGGAAGGAATGGTGGATGAAATCAAAGGTTTGCTTGACAGGGGTATTCCTGCAGAAAACCTCATCTATTATGGTCTGGAATATAAGTTTATCACCGAATATGTGATTGGCAAAACCACCTATGACGAAATGTTCAGAGGTCTGGAGATAGCCATCCATCAGTTTGCCAAGCGCCAGATGACCTGGTTCCGCGGTATGGAGCGTAGAGGGTTTACCATTCATTGGATAGATGCCCTGCAGCCGATGGAGCAGAAAGTGGAGCAGGTGCTGGAGATAGTTAAAAGTTCAAAGTAAGAATCATGGCAGTGAATGAAAATAAGTGGGGACTCCTGTATTGTCCCCGTGGCGGTTGGCGCGGTGCCAAGCGCTGGGAAAAGATAGAAAAGGTGCTCAAGCAGCAGGGCGTGGATTACGACTTCGTGCAGAGCGAAAACCAGAAGAGCGTTGAGCGACTGGTGAAGATGTTTGTCAACAATGGCTATAAGACGATAGTGATTGTTGGCGGAGATTCTGCGCTCAATGATGCCGTCAATTGTCTGATGCAGATGGATGCTTCAGAGCGTAATGAAGTGGCTTTGGGAGTGATTCCTAACGGATTGATGAATGATTTTGCCCGTTTCTGGGGATTCGATGACAGTAATGTGGAGCAGACGGTGGCTTGGCTCAAGAAACGTAGGGTGAGGAAGATAGACCTGGGATGCATCCGATACACCAACAAGAAGGGAGAAAAGTGTATGCGCTATTTCCTCAACTGTGTGAACATCGGACTTATTGCTGCGATCATGAATCTGCGTCGCCAGACCCGTCATGTTTTCGGTTCCCGTACGCTGTCGTTCATCTTCTCGTTCATTCTGATGATTTTCCAGCGTCTCGACTACAAAATGCATATCAAAATCAATTCTGATGTCATCAAGCGCAGAGTGATGACGATGTGTGTAGGCAATGCGGCTGGTTATGGTCAGACGCCAAATGCCGTCCCGTATAATGGCCTGCTGGATGTCTCTGTGGTTTATCATCCGCAGATGACCCAACTTTTCGAGGGTATTTATCTCTTTGTAAAGGGAAAGTTCCTGAATCATAAGAGTGTGTATCCTTACCGTACCCGCGAGGTGGAGGTAGAGGAGGCTTCCCATGCCTTGATAGGTATCGATGGCAGGTTGATGAATACGCCGGTAGGGCCTTATAGGATTACTGTTATCCAGGAAGTCATCAATTTCCTGATTCCTGCATAAAAGCTACTGGCTCCTGCTATAAACGCCAATGAGGGTGAGTTCTACGATTAGAACTCACCCTCATTGGCGTTTATGATGATAGATTATCCTTCTGCAATCTTCTTGATTTCCTCTTCATTGAGAATCTTGATTTTTCTGACATTTGTTTCGATGAGTCCTTCTGAAACAAAGGCAGAGAGGGTGCGGATGCAATTGCTCGTTGTCATATTGGATATGTTGGCGAGATCTTCGCGGCTCAAGCTGCAGTCCAGTGTGACTCCGTCTTTAGCCAGTCCGTAAGAATCGTGCAGGAAGATGAGTGCTTCTGCGAGGCGGGCACGGATGTGCTTCTGTGTGAGATTGACCGTGCGGTCATCCGATTTTCCAATCTCCACGCTCAGGTACTTGATGAAGTAGTGTCCGATCTTGTAGCTTTTCTGCAGCAGCTTCATCAGTACGGGAAGTGGGAAATGTGCCACGGTACAAGTGTCTAAAGCCTGGGCTGCCGTTTTGTAGATTTCGTTAGCAAAATAAGCACGGAATCCGAAGAATTCGTTCGGCTTGATGACGCGGATAATCTGGCTCTTTCCGTTGATGCCATCTTTGAATATCTTCACTTTGCCAGTGAGAAGACACATCGCATCTGTGGGAGTTTCATCGCACTGATAAATCATTTCTCCTTTCTTGTATTTGGTGATTTCAACATGTTCTTTCAATGTTGCAATCTGGTCGCTGTCGAGTCCGCCCCATATTTTCGAAATCTCTCGAGCTACCTTAGCTTTATTCGCATCTTTCTTCTTTTCAACCATTATCGTTCTTCTATTTATGCACTAGTTCTTTAAATCGGGTGCAAAATTACACATTTTTTTTGATATAACTCAACAAAAAACGCTAAAAATATGTTTTATAACATACAAAAGTAAGATTTTCTAAAAATGTGTCACTTTTTCCTTTGTCTTCCCGCAAAAAAGCCGTACCTTTGAATGCAATAAATATAGTCAACAAATATTAAAACCTTAATATAGATCTATGAGTTATCTAAAATTCGAAAAGGCCCTGATGACCAACTTACAAGAGTCATTGCCGAAAGAGTTGTTAAGGACTAATCGTTCGGGTGCATATTCGTGTTCAACGATAGTAGACTGTAATATCCGTAAGTATCACGGACTTCTGGTTGTACCGGTTCCTGAACTGGACGACGACAACCATGTTCTCCTGAGTTCTCTGGATGTTACGGTGATTCAGCATGGTGCTGAATTCAATCTTGGTCTGCATAAGTACCAGGGCAACAACTTCAGTCCGTTGGGCCATAAGTACATTCGTGAGTTTGATTGCGATAAGGTGCCTACTACACTTTACCGCGTGGGTGGTGTGATCCTCAAGAAAGAGGTCGTTTTCCAGCATTATGAAGATCGAATCCTGATTCGCTATACACTGGTTGACGGTCATTCTGCCACTACACTTCGTTTCCGTCCTTTCTTGGCGTTCCGCAGCGTGCGTCAGTTTACCCATGAGAATGCAACCGCATCTCGTGACTACTCTGGTGTTGACAACGGAATTAAGACATGTATGTATGCTGGTTATCCAGACCTCTACATGCAGTTCTCAAAGAAGAACGAGTTTAAATTCTGCCCAGACTGGTATCGTGGTGTGGAATATCCTAAGGAGCAGGAGAGAGGTTATGCTTCTAATGAAGACCTCTATGTGCCAGGATATTTTGAGATGGATATCAAGAAAGGAGAGTCTATCGTCTTTGCTGCAGCTACATCTGAAATCAAGACTACAGGCTTGAAGAAACTCTTTGATAAAGAGGTGGATGAACGTGCACCTCGCGATAATTTCTTCCATTGCCTGGTGAATGCTGCACATCAGTTCCATCGCCGTGAAAAGAACGACGACCGCTACATTCAGGCTGGTTATCCATGGTTCAAGTGCCGTGCCCGTGATACATTCATTTCGCTCCCAGGTCTTACTCTCTCTATCGAGGAGAGTTATTACTTCGAGCTGGTGATGCAGACTGCCATGCGCGGATACTATGAGTTCATGGAGGGAAAGCCTCTTACCACTCATATTACTGAAATCGAGATGCCTGACGTTCCTCTTTGGGCTGTCTGGGCTCTTCAGCAGTATGCCAAGGAGACCTCTAAGGAGGAGTGCTACAAGAAGTATGGCCAGTTTATCAAGGATGTCATCAAGTTCATCAGAGATAACAAGCATCCTAACCTGGAGTTGATGGAGAACGGCTTGCTCTATACCAATGGTAAGGACAAGGCTGTTACCTGGATGAACTCTACGGCTAATGGGCGCCCTGTAGTTCCTCGTACCGGATATATCGTAGAGTTCAATGCCCTGTGGTATAACGCTCTGTGCTTCTGTGCCGCTTTGGCAGCAACAGCAGGCGAAGAGGATGCACAGCAGGAATTGCTGGCTCAGGCTGAGGTTACCAAGAAGTCGTTCGTTGATACATTCCTCAATGAGTATGGCTATCTCTACGACTATGTAGATGGTAACATGATGGATTGGAGCGTTCGACCAAATATGATCTTCCCAGTGGCATTCGATTATTCTCCATTGTCACAAGACCAGAAAAAGAAGGTACTCGATATCTGTACCCGCGAACTCCTTACACCTAAGGGATTGCGCTCACTCTCACCTAAGAGTGGCGGTTACAACCCTATCTATGTAGGTCCTCAGACACAGCGCGACTATGCTTACCATCAGGGAACAGCATGGCCATGGCTGGGTGGTTTCTATATGGAGGCAAGCTTGAAGCTCTACAAGCGTACCCGCTTGAGCTTCGTTGAGCGCCAGATGGTAGGTTACGACGATGAAATGTCTTATCACTGCCTTGGTACTATCAGTGAGCTCTTCGATGGCAACCCACCATTCTCAGGTCGCGGCGCCATATCTTTCGCCATGAACGTGGCTGAGATTCTCCGTGCGCTCGAATTACTAGAAAAGTATCAATATTAATATAAGGAGGACGCTATATGAAAGTATTAATGTTTGGATGGGAGTATCCTCCTCACGTATTTGGTGGCTTGGCTACTGCCAACTTTGGTATCACCCAGGGCTTGCACGCCCAGGGAGATGTCGATATTACATTGTGTCTGCCTCATCCTTTCGGTGATGAGGACCGCAGTGCATGTAAATTTGTGGCTATGAACAGTGTGCCTATCGCCTGGCGCGACGTCAATCATGACTATGTGCAGCAGCGTGTGGGCAACATCATGAATCCTGATGACTATTTCCGCTACCGTGACCACATCTATGCCGACTTTAATTATATGAACGTGAATGACCTCGGCTGTATGGACTTTGCCGGCGGTTATCCATCTAATCTCCACGACGAGATCAACAACTACAGCATCATCGCTGGCGTTGTAGCCCGTAGCGAAGAATTTGATATTATCCACGCCCATGACTGGTTGACATTCCCTGCTGGTATCCATGCCAAGCGAGTGAGTGGCAAGCCATTGTGCATCCATGTACATGCTACCGACTTCGACCGTAGCCGTGGTAAGGTGAACCCTACCGTATATTCTATTGAAAAGGACGGTATGGACAATGCCGACTGCATCATGTGTGTATCTGAGTTGACCCGTCAGACCGTGATCAACCAGTATCACCAGGATCCACGCAAGTGTTTTGCCATGCACAATGCGGTGTATCCACTGAAGCAGGAGTGGCAGGACATCCCACGCCCAGACCATAAGGGTAAGGAGAAGGTGGTAACCTTCCTGGGTCGTCTTACCATGCAGAAGGGTCCTGAGTATTTCGTAGAGGCAGCCAACATGGTATTGCATCGTACCCGCAACGTGCGTTTCTGTATGGCAGGTTCGGGCGATATGATGGATCAGATGATTTATTTGGCAGCCGAAAGAGGTATTGCCGACCGTTTCCACTTCCCTGGCTTCATGCGAGGCAAGCAGGTATATGAGTGTCTGAAGGACAGTGATGTATATGTAATGCCATCCGTGAGTGAGCCATTCGGTATCTCTCCTCTGGAGGCTATGCAGTGTGGTACACCTACTATCATCTCCAAGCAGAGTGGTTGCGGTGAAATCCTCACCAACTGTATCAAGGTAGATTACTGGGATATCCATGCCCTTGCCGATGCAATCTACAGCATCTGCCACAACGAGAGTCTCTTCGATTATCTCTCAGAGGAAGGTAGAAAGGAAGTAGATCAGATTACCTGGGAGAAAGTGGGAGCCCGCATCAAGGACCTCTATCTCAAGACTCTAGGATGGAAGTAATGTTTAATATTTAATGTTAAATGGCTAATCATAAAGTTCAAAGTTCAAAATTTAAAGTTCAAAGTATGAAAACAATTTGTTTATATTTCGAGATAC
The DNA here is from genome assembly GCA_900544825.1 of uncultured Prevotella sp. Lineage (GTDB taxonomy): Bacteria > Bacteroidota > Bacteroidia > Bacteroidales > Bacteroidaceae > Prevotella. Next base: position 6,441 of record UQWP01000084.1, read on the forward strand.
ATCAGATTACCCATCTGAAACGCTACCGCTTCTTCGACATCGGTACTGATCATTATTACTATGATGATTATGAGAATGAGCGTAGCATCAACGACATTGCAGAGCGCTCTTACATGCCTGCACTCAATGCTATCCAGGAGATGATTGAGAAGAGCGGTCAGTATTTCAAGGTTGCCTTCTCGCTCTCTGGTGTCGGTATGGAGCAGTTGGAGCTTCACGCTCCTCAGGTTTTGGAGAAGTTGCAGGAACTGAACCAGACCGGTTGCGTAGAGTTCCTCGCAGAGCCTTATTCTCATGGTCTTTCTTCTCTCGTTAACGAGGAGACCTTCAAGTCTGAGGTGAAGCGCCAGTGCACAAAGATTGAAGAGTACTTCGGCAAGAAGCCTACCGTACTCCGCAACTCTTCTCTCATTTACAGTGATGAGATTGGTGCTACTGTAGCTGATATGGACTTCGTGGGTATGCTTACCGAAGGTGCTAAGCACGTATTGGGTTGGAAGTCACCACACTATGTATATCACTGTGCGCTGAATCCAAAGCTCAAGCTCCTGCTTCGTGATGTACGTCTGAGCGATGATATCTCTTTGCGCTTCGCCAACAGCGACTGGGAGGGTTATCCACTCTTCGCAGATAACTATATGAATGAGATTGCTTCATTCCCAGAGGAGGAGCAGGTTATCAATATCTTCATGGAGTTGTCGGCTCTTGGTATTGCTCAGCCATTGTCAAGCAATATCCTTGAGTTTATGAAGGCTTTGCCAGAGTGCGCTAAGCAGCGTGGCATTACTTTCTCTACTCCTACAGAAATCTGCAAGAAGATCAAGTCTGTAGGCGAGATCAATGTACCTGATACATTGAGTTGGGTAGATGAGGAGCGTGACGTAAGTTCTTGGCTCGGTAACCCAATGCAGCGCGAGGCTTTCAACAAGCTTTACAGCGTAGCTGACCGTGTACGTATCGCCAATGATCCACGTATCAATCAGGACTGGGATTATCTCCAGGCTAGCAATAACTTCCGCTTCATGACCACCAAGCCTAGCAACGTAGGTCTTGACAGAGGTATCTATGCCAGCCCATTCGATGCCTTCACCAACTATATGAATATTCTTGGTGACTTCATCAACCGAGTAAACGATCTCTATCCTGCTGATGTAGATAATGATCAATTGGAGGGTCTTCTCACCACCATCACCAACCAGGATGAGGAAATCGAGATGAAGGACAAGGAGATTACCCGTCTCCAGGCTAAGATTGAGAAGATTGAGAAGGAGGTAGCCAAGCTTCGTGCAGAGAAGTCTGAGAAGCCAGCTGCCAAGAAGACTGCTGCCAAGAAGGCACCAGCCAAGAGAACTACAGCCAAGAAGACAGCTAAGCCTGCTGAGGCTGCAGAAGAGAAGTAAGCTTAGAATTTTAGATTACTCATAACTTTTAGTCCCCCTTGCGGCTCGTGTTGAGCAGTGAGGGGGACTTTTTGTATTCTTCTGTTTATGGGAGAAATAGATTGTGGATACTTATAGGGTGTCAGAGCGTCACTGAGAGATCATCATGATAGTCCTGATGGGATGTAAAGAGGCTTGTTTCACTTATTGCCTGGCAATGGCACAATATTGCCCTTTACCAGGGCAAATTCTTGCCATTGCCAGGCACAAAACGATATGTCGGGAGAGAAAATTGCTACTCTCGTTTCAAAGAAAAACACTACTCTCGTTTTCACTCTTCACTCTTCACCAATTTGCCTGAAACCCCGATAAACACTGGGGTTGCGAGAGGTGAAGAGTAGTACTTCACTCTTCACAACTCTTCACCTCTCTTCACCTCTTGTCACCAAGCTCAGCCTTCATTTATGCCTAGAGCTGGTCTTCATAGATGATTAAAGTTGGGCATCATTGATGGCTAGAGTTGATCATCATTGATGGCTCAACCTTTGTTTATTAGTTACCCTCTTTCTCAAAAATTGAGGATGGTGAAGAGAGGTGAAGAGTGGTGAAGAGTATTTTTGAAAGTAGCTCTCTATCCACTGGATATAATGAACTTTGAGCTATTTTCTCAAGAATACAAAGAAAATCTATCGATCATGATGATTTATTTTTCGAAATGAATCCAGTCGATGTCGAAGAAGGCAGCATCGTTCTTCTTGGCGGTGCGGGTATTGAAGAAACCGAGCTTTGCACCAATCCACTTGCCTTCACGCATCGTGAAAGGATTGCCTATCTTGATGAACTTCTTGCCATCCAGACTGTAGCTCCATTCTGCAATGCCCTGTATCTGGTTGGCGATGCCCTCGCTATGAACCTTTACACGCAACCATACATCCTGAGTGGCAATGCGGGATGAAGGTATGTCATCTACTGCATATTTCACAGTGTATGGCTGAGGCTGCTTGCTGGTCTTGATAGCTACCTGCTTCACCACTTTCTCAGCCTTGCCCTTCTCTGCCTTCTCGCAAGTTACATATTGCAATACAACACCTTCTTCCTGGGTATCAACAAACTTGAGTGCTGCATAGTCCATACCCTGCATGATCATACCTGCACTTTCGCCGAGAATCTTATCATTCTCCTTGTAGGCTTCTGTGCGGTTAGGGATGAACTTCACCTTTGCCGTGGCTGTGAAGTTCTCGGTAGGGAGCTTCTGGAGCAGAAGGTTAGGAAGATCATACAGATTCTTCACATCCTCTGCCTGCTGTACGCCATATAGACGCAGCTTCGATTTCTTGGCATCGCAGAAGTACCAGTACTGACTGTAAGGACCATTCCACTGCCACTGCAAACCGAGATCTACGCTGTTGAAATCATCGGATTCCTTAGGCTGGAAGTTACCGCTTGATGGCAGGTTTGGCTTCTTCCACTGCTGAACAGGATCACCGCAGCCATCGCCATCCTTGTCATCTCCGATGACGAGCCAGTCGTTTACCCATTTGGATGGTTGCAGGTGAACCACACGTCCGTAGGCGTGTTTATCCTGGAAGTGGAGGAACCAGTCTTCTCCGTTCTGTGTATCTACCCAGGCACCCTGATGAGGGCCGTTTACCTTCTTGTTCTTTCCCTGAGCCATACCCACATACTCCTCATAAGGGCCGTATGGATTCTTGGAACGCAATTCTACCTGCCAGCCATACTTCACGCCGCCCGCAGGACTCATGATGTAATAATAGCCGTTGCGCTTGTAGAACTTGGTGCCTTCGATGGTTGGCTGGTCTTCATGCCCATCATATACGATGCGGGAAGGACCAATCACTTTGGTGCCGTCCGGTGACATCGGAGCTACGAAAAGCACCGACTTAATTCCTGCTCTTGAGCCGGCGCAGCCATGAGAAAGATAAGCCTTGCCATCTTCGTCCCAGAGAGGGCAGCAGTCGATGAGACCTTTTCCCTTCATCACCCAGGTAATAGGTTCCCAAGGTCCACGAGGGTCTTGGGTCTTGGTCATGAAGAGCCCCTGGTCTGGGTCGCCGCAATAGATGTAGAACCATCCGTCGTGATAGCGGATAGATGGTGCCCATACGTAATTGCCATGCTGTACTTTCTTGCGCCAATCCAGGTCTGTGCCTTTATACTCCGGCAAGACAGGATAGTCGTCGAGTAAGGCAGCACCGATAATCTCCCAGTTTACCAGGTCTGTACTGTGCAGAATCTGCAAGCCAGGGAAACACTGGAAGGAGGATGAGGTCATATAGTAGTCGTTGCTCACACGGCATACGTCTGGGTCAGAATAGTCGGCATCAATGACCGGATTGCGATACATTCCGTTCTTCAGATTAGGATTCCATGTCTTGGATGGAGCCTGTGCTTTTACGCTTAGAGAAGAAAGAGGTGTGCTCAATGCCATTGTTGCAAGCACACACATAAATGATGATTTGATATTCATTGTTATCTATGCTAAATAGTTGGTTACTTATTTGACTGCGTATTTTTTGTTGTTGTAAACGTAAATACCTTTATTGAGTCCTTTGATATCTTCAGTTTGCGAATTGGTTCTTATCAGTCGTCCGCCCAGGTCGTAAACATGATGGTCTGCTTCCTTTCTGGCTGTAGTGATATTCTCGATACCTGTTGCTACGGCATTGCATTGATCATCCCAGGACGAATCAAAATCCTTGAGCCATAGAGACCCGCTGCTGACCGTGATTTTGGAATTATTCTTGAATATCAGATTATCCACAAATCGGATGTCGATACCTTTCTTTGCAGAAATCTGCACATTGTCGAGTGTGATATTCTTGATATGGCTTTCCGGACGGCCTATCAGGAATATAGCATTTCCCGCACATACATCTGTGGTCTTTACATTCTGGAGCAAGATGCCGTTGTAGGTTGGGGTAGTGCTATCTACGGCTCTTGCATTCTCCTTATCTACCTGTGGGTCGCTATTATACTTCTTGTCGTAGAAGCAATCCATGGAGAAAGGGTTCTTCACTTTGGTCATGGTGAAGTTGGTGAACCTGAAATCTTCCTCGCCACCACCACGGAGGGTACCATCCGAATTAATTCCAGTCTTGAGGCGGATACCGGCGGTAGTACCATTCATCGTGATATTATCGAACCATACATGTTTGATGTTGTGGGTATAGCTGCCGATGGAAGCACCGTGACCAGTTCCGAAATAGCAATCCCATACATGAATGTACTGTGCATCATTGTCGCAAACCACGTTATCATCTCCATTACTGATATTGCAGTTGTAGATGTTGACGTATGGTCCCCAGATGGCAACACCATCCGTATTATGAGAAGCTTTTCCTTTTCCTATTTCTGAGGCAGGCTCACTGATTGTAACGTCGTGGATGGTGGCATGGCTTGCCTTTCCACCATTACTGATGGTGATGTTTACACCGGGAGTATTCTGAATCTTGAAGTTGCGAAGCAAGAAGCGCTTGCCCTGTTCGAAGCGGATCATTGCTCCTGGGTTGAAGGTCTCCTTATTCTCCTTTGCAAGCCACCAGCGGGCACCCTGTCCGTCGATGACAGATGTTTCTCCTTCACCTTCTATGACAATATCCGTGATGCCTTTTCCTCTGTTCTTGCAGCCAATGAAAACAATCTTGGTGTTTGGAGCCTTGCCATATTCCACTAGTTTCAATGTAGCATTTGCACTCAGGTGGAGGATGGTTTTCGACTTGATGCTCAACACTTCTGTCTGGCTTGTCATCTGGTCTTTGCTGCCAAACATCCATGTACCGGCTGGTATTACGACCATTCCGCCTGTAGCAGGGACTGCATCAAGAGCTTTCTGGATAGCTCTTGTGTTGTCTTCTGCGGATGTAGAGGCTCCGTAATCCTTGATGTTGAACGTGTTTGCCGATGTGATTTCCGGCAGCTGTGGCAATTCCACGGCAGTCCAACCTTCAGGTGTGTTCTGTGCTTTTTGCTCAGCAGCCATACCTGTAAATGTCTGTGCCTTGCTTAGGTAAGGAACAAACATGAGTACTATGAGTACAATGTTTCTGATCATTCTTTTATTCATAAATTTTTAGGCTTGTATTTCTGAATCGCAAAGTTACAATATTTTTGCCGATTACAGATGCTGTCATCATATAAATAATACGAAAACGATTACGCATTTACCTATGGGATAATTCTTCTTGTCTTTCAAAAAATGGTGGTATATATGAATACGTAATCACAAAAAAAGGAGGGTGTGTCATAAGTCCATGACGCACCCTTTTTCTATCTATAATTTTCCGT
>UQWP01000085.1 GCA_900544825.1 uncultured Prevotella sp.
TCTTCACCTTATATAATACCACGAAATGGTTCTGGTTCCAATGAAGGATGCAAGGGAGCGGAGTCTCGCTAAGTTCCTCTATTGTGGCCCTTGCCGAAACCGTTTGAAACCCCAATATTTTTGCCGCCTCGTTGATGCCCAGCATGGAAACACCTTCCGTTGTTGCAAAGCAAATCTTCGACAGAGAGTCCAAGGAGTACTCCCTGCCGAAATATCTACATATCATCTGCAAGCAGGTGATACCGCATAGCATACTATCATGCTGAAAACAAACAGGAAATCTATTCATTTACTTTTCCACATCTAAATTCTTACTATTATTTAGCTTTGTTGTCTTCCCCTTACCCAAACTATACTTAACACTGATTAGGGCAACAAAAGCATTTACTCTATTATCTCCATAGGTTTGATAAGCAAAATTTGGAAGACTCACTTTCGTATAAGTCTTCTTGGAAATCATGGACGTCGGTATGCTTACTTCCAAAGATATTGGCAACTTACCTTTTAACAAAGAGCAAGAAGTTCCAACAAACAACTTTTCCTCTTCATCATACTGTTTACCTTGCAATAACGGCAATTTGTCGTGACGAAGGAAATAGCTAGCCATAAAACTCAATTTTGTATTTGGAACATTCCAAAGAAGCTGTGTATCAAGATACCAGGTTCTGCCAAAATGCTTCGTGTCATCTTTCATATACCGATGATACCATTGGTAATTTGCAACAAATGATAGTTCTATGCCTTTGCCAAGATTATAATCACCTTCCATTCCCAAGTAATTATGTCTGTAATTACAATTTGCTTGAGTCTGATAAGTTTTATCCTCTTCTTGCTGATAATAGTCTATCATCTCATCCTTGCTCTGCTTGTACATATAGTCAATCTTGACTATATTGACAAAGTTGACCGTAATTTCAGAATAATGCATAATTCTAGGTTTCAACTCAGAATTGCCTCTATGCCAAAGCACATCGTTCACTTGCCATCTTACCGTTGACAACTGATCAAGATTGGGATATTCCACATCACAAAAATAATTATATTGCAAATACATCCACTTAATAGGTTTCCAATAACCTTTAAACAAAGGCATCCAAGATGTATGTTTCTCAGATACTGCCTTCAATTGGTTTTCATCTTTGACAGTCAACAAATGAGTGCCTAGCAAAGCATTGAAATTTCTAAATGGCTGATATGATATTGCTCCCATCAATTTACTTCGAGTTTCCTTGCTACTATACAACAGAACATTCTCATTTCGGTCAGAATTAGAATAATCTTTCCATATTTGGGTGTAGTCTGCCCACAAAGACACCTTGCTGCCTAAGTTATAGTAACCAGACAAATAATAACGCCAATAGTTTTTATCTCCCTTGTAAGGGGTTTGAGCTACATCATTTTTTGCACTATAAAATCTATCTTCATGAATATCATACCTATTATATATGAGTTCCGAAGATAAATTTAAATGTTTTAGAAGCGTTCCCTTATAAAACAATCCAATAGTATAATCATCTGTATTGAAATCATCTAGGCTATTTGATTCATATTTTTCGTCACTATTAGAAACAGAAAAGAAATCACTTTGTTTACTTCCCTTTGTCTCTATCCAAGCTTGCACAGATAGTGTTTGATTATCTGACAATTTATAATCTGTTCCCAAACTAAAACTACCAATATTGCTCCCAGTACTCATGTTTGGTTTTCTGTAATCAATAGCCTTTGATTTTATCGTCACATCACCCAAGTTACTATATTCATAACCTAATACATCATAATTCTGACGATGCGTAAAGTTTAGGCTGCCATACAGATTAACTCTTGGAAATGTATAGGTAAAGTTTGCACCCATAACTTCCCTATTGGAATGCTTATTTCTGAAAGAATACAAATTGCGAGAGAACGCACTTATATCCCATCCAGTATAGTCATTAACCAGTTCCATATTAAGCACTACTGGATATTCTGAATATTTACCAGCAGGATAACGCATAATTTCTACGGTTTTGATGCGCTTTGGGTTTATGCTGATGGCATATTCTCGTTTTACTTCCTTGCCATTGATAATTACAGGTACATTTTTATCTTTTCCTACATTCACTTCATCTGTTCCCCAATCTGTTGTTATACCTGGAATTTTTGCTAATAGCTGTATAGCACTAGTGGTTCCTTTTCGAAGGGAATCGGTGATGAATACAGTTTCTTTAGATGCATTTCTACTCACCATATCAGCCACAGCTACCACCTCCTTTAAGTTTTCCACCTTTGATTGCAATACAACAACACCTATATCGCCCTTGAAACCAAGAGGAGATATAGTATCTCGTTTTTCAAAACCTATCGACTGGAAAGACAATTTATATATGTTTCCTTTGCTCTCCAAAGAGAATTCTCCTGTTTCCATACTGCGCACTCCACCCAGAAACCGATTTGTTTTATCAAAAGCAGAAACTGTAACAAAAGGCACACAAGAAGAATCCGATACAGATACAATTTTTCCTCTCACCTGCGCTAAGCAAGTGAAAGGAAACAAAAATAACATCAACACTACCCAAATGTACTTCATCTCTTAAGTTTTTTATTATTAATGACTCGCCAACAATAATCTTTTATACGATGTTCCAACAATTCATATTGTCCTTGATGACCACATAGCCTCCACCTAGGACTTTGCCCTGTTCATGTTTTTTCAATATATCCATAGCTGTTACTCTTTATATTAATTAAAATTTCCGGGTGCAAAATTACGGCAAATTGGTCAAACCACCAAACTTTTTACATCAAATTTCACATCATTTTTACCCCCCGATTATGATATAAAAATGATGTAAGAATGTACGCTCTTTTAGAAAAAAAAGCGTACCTTTGCATATTAAAAGTGTAACTACAAAAGTATAACGCATGAAAAAGTATTATTATATAACAATTTTAGCAATTATGATTATCACATTGTTGCAAGGATATAACATTTCCCTGCAACACAAAAATTATATCTTCAATGAAACAGACAAGATAAATTCTGTACTAAGAATTGCCATCGATGAAGAATATGCAATACGAGCACATAAGAACAAGCACTCACATAATGATGGGAAACAGCGAGTTTACTATAAGTCTATGACAGAAGAAGACTTTCTTAAAGCAAAGCCAAAGAAAGAAGATATTATTGATTTTGACGAAATCAATATTCAAAATCTTAGAGACAATGATATTGCCGAAACAGAAGCTGAAGCTATGGGGTTATTGAGCAAAGATATTCTTACCACTAAAGGTAATCCTATCAACCTTGCCAAACTCTCTCAAATATTCAAGAAGAATTTAAATGAGGGCTTTACCTATACCTTATTAATATTAGATGAGAATAAAAAGGTCATTAAGAGTTATGGGCAAACAAAGGACATTGAGAGTTGGCAGGCTAGCAAGCCTATCGCCATCGGGCTCAAACCTGTCCGTTTCGTTCAAGCAGTGGTGGATATAACTCCATCTTCTTTTATCATAAATTCTATAGAGACTCTAATCTCTACCATACTGCTAGCTATCATCATCGTCTTTTGCGTAGGATACCAGATGACTGCCATCAGATACAAGGAAGACCTCCTGAGGAATCGTGAGGTAAGCCTTCATGGAACTGTACACGACTTGAAAGCTCCATTGGCAAGCATCTTGCTAAAGTTGGGATTCATCAAAGACTATATCAAGGATGCTGACTTGCAGGAGATGATTACTTCTTCTGAAAGACAAATCAAGAATCTTGCCAATACCATCAAGACGATACTGATTACCTCTAAGGCTAGTGAAAGCAAGTTGGTTATCAACAAAGAACAAATTGACATCATCGAACTGACGAAACAAGCGCAAGAACAAATAGATATCAACTATGCCAGCAAGCCACATGCCATCGGCATCCACGACCATCGTGAAGAGAATGCTCTGGTGTATGCAGATAAGTACCTGATAGAAAATGTAATGCACAATTTGATGGAGAATGCCGTTAAATACTCTGACAAGGAGGCAAATGTTGAAGTCAACATCAAACAGAATGAACATTTCACCATCATCAGCGTGTCTGACCACGGCGTAGGCATCGACAAGAAATATCAGAAGAAGATATTCGAGCAGTTCTATCGCATACCAGCCACACACCATAAGAGCGGATATGGCATAGGCCTTGCTATGGTAAAATATGCCGTTAAGGCACATGGCGGAACCATCAAGGTGGTGAGCGAACTAGGCAAGGGCAGCACCTTTACGTTCACATTGCCGCTCAACTAAAAGCAACAACCGTAATTAAAGGAACATTATAAAACAAGAAATATGGAAAAGATAAAAGTACTATTGGTCGATGATGACCTGGATTTCGGCAACACTGCAGTCTTGCTGCTTAAAAAAGCAGGCTATGAGGTCTATTTTCAAAACACGCTGTTTGGAGTAGAAAGCCTTATCATGAAGCTGTCTCCCAACCTCATCATCCTCGATGTGATGATAGGAGAAGAGAACAGTCTGGAAAGAATCAACGACATCCGTCTTGCCGCAGAAGACATCCCTATCATGTGTGTATCTTCGTTACATGATCCAGAACTCAAAACTGAGGCTGCCAACAATGGTGCAATGATTTACATCGAGAAGCCTTTCGACAGCCGTGAGTTCCTGGGATGGGTAAACCGCTATGCCAAGCGCAAAGACTTCAGTAATTCTCGTATGATAAACATGGGAGCCTACACCGTAGATACAGATAGCCATGTGCTCAGCTTCCGTGGCTGCAACGAGAAGACGCTGGGCAATACCGAGTTTGCCACACTCAAGCTATTATGGATCAATAAGGGCGAAGTCGTGCCACGCCAAGACCTAAAGGATACAGTTTGGAGAGGTGTACACTGTAGCGAAGAAAGTCTCAATAATGTGATGTACAACTTGCGCCGATATTTCGCCAAGGATGCCTCCATCCACCTGGATACCCTTCGTGGCGAAGGATTCAGAATGTGGATGGATGAGTAGTTTAATGACGGCTCAATCCCATAAGGGAAAATAGGCATACTATTAAGGGAATATAGAAATATCCTTAAGGGAAAATAATAACACCTTTAAAGGAAAATAGGAATATCCTTTATGGTAAATGCTGATACTATTAAAGAAAATCTCCGTTCAACGACGTTGAACGTACATTCAGCGTCGTTGAATGTGCATTCAACGTCGTTGAACGGAGATTCAATGTCGCTGAATATAAAAAATCATTAAGGCTTATACCCTTTTTCTATAAGCCTATAACCTTTTTCCTCTCAGTCTATAAGCTTTTTCCAATCAGTCAATAACCTTTTTCCTATGAGAGCGAAAGCATCTTTTCTATAGGCTTCACGGCATCCTTGGCTATTTCTGGAGCCACTTCTACAGTAGGCCAGCCGAACTTCAGGCTATTGTAGATCTTCTTCAATGAGTTCATCTTCATATACTCGCACTCATTGCAGCTGCAACCTACTCCACCCTCACTTACCTCTGGTGGTACAGGATAGAAGATGACGTCAGGGCAGTTGCGCTCCAACTCATGCAGGATACCTGCCTCTGTGGCGATGATGTACTCCTTGATTTCAGGATGCTCCTGGGCATAATGCAGCATCGTGGCGGTAGAACCCTTTACGTCGGCTACGGCAAGCACTGGTGCCTTGCACTCCAGGTGAGCCATCACAACTGCCTCAGGATGCTCCTGCTTCAACTTGATGATAGCCTCTACCGAGAATTTCTCGTGTACATGGCAGCCACCGTTCCAGAGCAGCATGTTTCTGCCTGTTACGCTGTTGATATAGTTGCCGAGGTTGTAATCAGGACCAAAGATAATCTTCGCATCCTGTGGGAAACTGTCGATAACCTTCTTGGCATTGCCACTGGTCACCACGCAATCGGTCAAAGCCTTCACGGCTGCGGTGGTATTCACATAGCTTACCACCTGGTAGCCTGGGTGTTCTTCCTTATACTTCTTCAGATCCTCAGCCTTGCAGCTGTCGGCAAGCGAGCAGCCGGCATTCAGGTCAGGGCAGAGCACAATCTTGTCTGGACTCAAGAGCTTGCAGGTCTCAGCCATGAAGTGCACGCCGCACATCACCATTACCTTAGCTTCTGTTTCAGCAGCCTTACGAGCCAAAGCCAGAGAATCACCCACAAAGTCGGCAATATCCTGAATCTCGCCAACAGTATAGTAGTGCGCCAGGATAATCGCATCTTTCTCCTTGCAAAGCTTTCTGATTTCAGCTTTCAAGTCTAAGGTCTCGTCGATCGGTTCATCCACGTAACCTTTCTCAATCCATTCTTTTTTCACCATAACATTAATATTATATTTTTTATTTCTTATTTTTAAAAAGAGATTATAAGGATGATGATATGTCGTGGATAAGTGGATAAAAAACACCTTCAAAATTTGCTTTTTTCATTATCCATATCTTATGCAGAGTTATCCGTATTCGACTTGGAAATCTTTTTCTTGGTCTTTAAAGGATTAGCTCTTTTATCAACATTTCCCCAATTCGGTGCAAAGTTAATAAGTTTATATCTTTTTTCCGTCAAAAACTGCGAAAAAGTTTCTAAAAACTTATTAATAACCCTGTGGATATCCCTATTCCTCGGGTTTCGGGATGAGAGCGGTGGATATCCACAAAGTTATTAAATAGTTATTAATAGAGTTTTCCATATACTTATCCACGGGTTATTTTGATAACAGAAGTAGAAATGCTTTCTTTATTTTTAGAGGTTTACTGATTTATCAGGTAAAATCAAGAAACAGTTATTAAAAAGGTGTAATATTCGTGTTAAAAAACGAAAAAAGACTTAGATGTATGAAAGTATTATCGTATATTTGCAACGTCAAGAAATAATAGTTTCAAAGTATGAATTGCCATTTTTTATTGGGCAGTAGTAATTAACAGATAAAAAATAGAGTTATGGGAAAGAAAATGAGTATGCTCATTAGTTTAGCTTTTGCTATTATGAGCCTGTTTACATTTGTAGGTTGTTCATCAGATGATGACGATATTCCTACAACCGGATTTGTTAGAGTTGAGTTTCCTAGTTGGTCTAGTTCTGTGGGAACTGGTGATGTTTATATCTATCTTGCAGATCAATACGCCTCTGGTAAATTAGTATGCATTAAAAGTTCGAAAATAGGCAGTAGTAGAACCACAGATATAGAGTTGAATCCTGGTAACTATTATGTGGATATAAGTATGAGTGGTATGAAGGCTGAAGGAGATGGATACTTGCAGGTGCAGGCTGGCAAGGTGGAAGTAATAAAAGTAAAATTTGGTAGATAACTGATTAGAAATAAACGCAAAGAAGAGTCATTAGTGGCTCTTCTTTGCGTTTTCATTTAATACTTTCTCAACCTTTTCCACAATCAGCTCCGGCGAGATGTTCTTCATGCAGGCAAAGTCGCCACGCATGCACGGCTTGTTGCCATAGATGCTGCATGGGCGGCAAGGCATATCGAGCTGCACGGCATTGTCGGGACTCTGATGCCAGCCCATAAAACCGGCGTATGGATGGGTGGCTCCCCAGATACTTACCACTGGAATATTGACCAAAGATGCCAGATGCATGTTGCCGCTGTCCATACTGATCATCAGGCGGAGATGACTCATCAGGATGAGTTCGTCGGAAATGCCGTGGAGCTTGCCTGAGGCATTCACTACCTGTGGATATTTCTCTTCCCAGGCATCCATCACCGGAGTTTCGGTCTGTCCGCCTCCGAAAAGGAAGATGCGACAGTGAGGATGATTGTGAATCAGGCGCTCTACTACCTTCTCCATCTGCTGCACCGGATAGATCTTACCCTCGTGGGCAGCGAATGGAGCCAGACCTATCCAAGGTTCCGCTGGATTATGAGCATCCTTGTTGATAACTGTGGATTTATCCTTGTTGTTATCAACAGTAACCTGGAAAACTTGCTCAGGGAGCAGACTCAGGTCTCCTCCTTCTTCTGGGAAGAGAGAAGTGAAGTCCATCTGTACAGGATAACCCAACTTGGCAAAGACATCGGCGTAATTCTGGAAGGAAGAAGGCTGCTTCTCCATCACCTTGCCGGACGAAGCCACCAGCTTGCGCTTTCCCTTGCGATGCTTGTCGATATGTGCCACCTTGAAGTTGGAGAGGTTGAAGCGCATGCGCAGATAGCTGGAGCGCAAAACGCTGTGAAGGTCGGCTATCGCGGTAAACTGCTTGGCGATGAGTCGGCGATAGAGTGCATTGAGACCTTTTACACCCTTATATTCCCCTTTGAGGTCAGCCTCCATAAAACCGACATTCGGGGCAAGATTCTCGAAGAACGGACGAGCAAAGGAACGGCTTAACACGGTGATTCTTACGTGAGGATACTGCTTTGCCAATGAATAAATCACAGGTACAGTCATGGCAACGTCACCCATGGCCGAAAATCTAATAACGAGAATATGCTCTGTCTTCATCTTTTTTAGTCTCTTTATATATATAATAAGGTGTAAAGCAGAGCGGGCTTCGTTTTTTATGGTAAAAAACAAAGCCTACTCTGCTCCTATTCTGATTGATGCGGGTTTACTTCTTGTAGAGTACAGGGTTGGTAGAAGGATCGTTGTACATCTTCATCTGTCGATAAACCTTCATGTACTTTCTTCCAGCCTCGATGTCCTCCAGGAGCTGGTCGATGGCAGTAGAAAGATCCACCTGCTGCTCGAGGAGTACGTTGAGCTTAGCCTGGCACTTAGCCTTGTGCTCTTCAGAAGCCTCAGGGCGCTCCACCTGCTCCTTCATGTGATAGATCTTGAGGGCAAGGATGCTGAGACGGTCAACAGCCCATGCAGGACTTTCGGTATTGATGCGTGCATCATCCAGCACCTTTACATCCTTGTAAACCTCGCGGAAATAAGAATCAATCTGCTCTACGAGATCAGTACGGTCCTGGTTGCTCTTATCGATTCTGCGCTTCAAGACGAGTGCCTCTGCAGGGTCGATCTGAGGGTCGCGGATGATATCCTCAAAATGCCACTGAACGGTATCAATCCAGCACTTGAGGTAGAGACGGTTCTCGATGGTACCTTCCTCGAATGGATTATTGATAGGAGTATCAATGTTGTCTTTGATGTGATAATCGGCTATCGCCTGATTAAAAATCTTGTTAGCGTTTTCTGTAAATGTCATACGGTTTGAACTATTTGATTTAATACCGTACAAAAGTAACAAAATAATCTCAAAGAGCCAACAAAAAAGGGAAAAAAGGCGAAAAAGATGCACAATTAGGGGGTGTTTGTGCACCGAAAAGCACTTTTTTTGCTGAAATATTTGTTTATATCAAAAAAAAAGTGTTCCTTTGCACCCAGATTTTTAATTAGAAATTGAATTATAAACATTTTAAAGGTTACAATTATGTCAGAAATTGAAAGCAAAGTAAAGGCAATTATCGTAGATAAGCTCGGTGTTGATGAGGCAGAAGTTAAGCCAGAGGCAAGCTTCACAAATGATCTCGGTGCAGATTCTTTGGATACTGTAGAGTTGATCATGGAGTTCGAGAAGGAGTTCTCTATCTCTATCCCAGACGATAAGGCTGAGAAGATTGCTACTGTAGGTGACGCTATCGCTTACATCGAGGAGAACGCTAAGTAAATTAGCAACTAAAATTTTATAAATGGAATTAAAGAGAGTTGTAGTAACAGGTCTTGGTGCTGTGACTCCAGTAGGTAATTCTCCTGAGGAAACTTGGGAGAACCTCCTCGCTGGAAAGAGCGGTGCTGCCCCTATTACTCATTTCGATACAACAAATTTCAAGACCAAGTTCGCTTGCGAAGTAAAGGATCTGAACATCAATGAATGGATTGACCGTAAGGAGGCTCGCAAGCTCGACCGTTATACCCAGTTGGCTATGATTGCCGCTATGCAGGGTGTAAAGGATGCAAACATTGATCTTGAAACTGAAGATTTGAACAACGTTGGTGTTGTATTCGGTGTAGGTATCGGTGGTATCAAGACTTTCGAGGATGAGGTGAAGTACTTCGCTACTCACGAGGAGAACGGTCCTAAGTTCAACCCATTCTTCATCCCTAAGATGATTGCAGATATCGCATCTGGTCAGATTTCAATCCACTTCGGATTCCACGGACCAAACTATACCACAACATCTGCATGTGCTTCTTCAAGCAACGCATTGGCAGATGCCTTCAACCTGATTCGTCTGGGCAAGGCAAACATCATTGTCAGTGGTGGTGCTGAGGCTGCTATCTGCGCTTGTGGTGTAGGTGGTTTCAATGCCATGCACGCGTTGTCAACTCGTAACGATGACCCTGAGCATGCTTCACGTCCATTCAGCGCAAGCCGTGATGGATTTATCATGGGCGAGGGTGCTGGCTGCTTGATTCTCGAGGAGCTTGAGCACGCTAAGGCTCGTGGTGCGAAGATCTATGCTGAGATGGTAGGTGAAGGCGAGAGCGCTGACGCTTATCATATCACAGCTTCTCATCCAGAAGGTCTCGGTGCTAAGCTCGTAATGGAGCGCGCACTTGCTGATGCTAACCTCAAGCCAGAGGACATTGACTACATCAATGTTCACGGTACATCTACCCACGTAGGTGATATCTCTGAGGCTAAGGCTATCAAGGCTGTCTTCGGTGATGCTGCTTACAAGCTCAACATCAGTTCTACTAAGTCAATGACTGGTCACCTCCTCGGTGCTGCTGGTGCAGTAGAGGCTATGGCTTGTGTTCTTAGTGTGAAGAACGATATCGTTCCTCCTACTATCAACCACGAAGAGGGTGACAACGATCCAGAGCTCGATTACAACCTGAACTTCACATTCAACAAAGCTGAGAAGCGTGAGGTTCGTGCTGCATTGAGCAATACATTCGGATTCGGTGGTCATAACTGCTGTGTAGTATTCAAGAAGTATGCTGAATAATTTTATAGATAGAATAAAGCTCTCTTTCCGCAAGGATAAAGAGCTTTATTTTTCTTTGTACGAAATCCTAGGTTTTTATCCACACAACATCAGTTATTACAAGATGGCGCTGATGCACAAGAGCATCATGCACCGCAACTCCAAAGGCAAGCCTGTGAACAACGAGCGCCTGGAGTTTCTGGGTGACGCCTTACTGGATGCTGTAGTGGGTGATATCGTGTATCAGCACTTTCCTGGCAAGCGAGAGGGATTCCTCACCAATACACGAAGCAAGCTGGTGCAGCGTGATACGCTCAACAAACTCGCCCAGGAGATGGGAATCAATCAACTCGTTTTATCTAATGGACACAGTTCTTCTCATAACAGCTATGTGGGAGGAAATGCTTTCGAAGCGTTGGTTGGTGCCATTTATCTGGACCGTGGTTATGATGCCTGCATGAAATTCATGCAGAAGCGCATCCTGGCAAAAATGATAAACATCGATAAGGTGGCTTACAAGGAGGTGAACTTCAAGAGCAAACTCATCGAATGGAGTCAGAAGAACCGCGTGAAGCTGGAGTTCGTGATGCTGGGACAGGAGAAAGACAAGAACGGAAGCCCTGTTTTCACCTATCAGGTGGTGATGGAAGGTGTAAAGGGCGGAGAAGGCAAGGGTTACTCCAAGAAGGAGAGCCAGCAGCTGGCTTCCAAGCTTACCCTGGAACGATTGCGCAAGGAACCGCAGTATATCGATTCTGTATTTACTGCCAAGGCAAACCGTACGAAGATGGAAGAAGAACCTGTGCTGGCTGTGCCAACCACCGAGGTGAAGAATGACTTCATCATCTCGCAAGACACAGAAAAACAGGAGTCTGAAGAAAAACACGTCAATGTTTTCAAGGAAGAAGTCTATACAGAGAATTCTTCGGCTGAAGATGTTGTTGCTTCTACTGTTACTGAAGAAATAACCACTGCAGCCACTCAGGAAAGCAAAGACGAGTTTGACTTGAGTGATATCTCTGCAGAGCCAAAGGAAATGAGCCGCGAGGACATCATCGCAGCCGCCGAGGCAGCTGCCTTTGCAGAAGATAAGGAATAATCTATGATGATAGAACTGGATTAAGATAAGAGAAAGACTCTCTTGAGACTGACGGATATGGTAGTCTCAAGGGAGTTTTTGTTTGACTAGCATGTGTGTTGTCTAATGGGTGCAAGTCCCTAACGAGCCC
>UQWP01000086.1 GCA_900544825.1 uncultured Prevotella sp.
ACAACGAAACTTTTTGGATGTCACAGAAAAGGATGGCTGCTTTGTTTGGTGTTGATAGAGCAACTATCACTTATCATATTTCTCAGATTTATGAGTCTGGTGAATTGCAAAGAGAGGCAACTTGTAGAAAAATTCAACAAGTTCAACTGGAGGGAGAGCGTGATGTCGAGCGTGCTCCATTGTTCTACAATCTTGATGTAATCATTGCTGTTGGTTATCGAGTGAACAGCTATCAGGCAACCCAATTCCGTATATGGGCAACCTCTGTATTGAAGGAGTTCATCATTAAGGGTTATGTCTTGGATGATGAACGTTTGAAGCAAGGTAAGCACTTCGGCAAGGATTATTTTGACGATTTGCTGGAACGCATCCGTGAAATCCGCACTTCAGAACGTAGATACTACCAGAAGATAACTGATATTTATGCTGAGTGTAGTGCTGATTATGACGCAAAGGCTGAAAGTACCAAACTTTTCTACAAGATGGTGCAGAATATGATGCATCTGGCGGTTACCAATCATACGGCAGCCGAGATTGTTTATGAGCGAGCTGATGCGGAAATGCCTCACATGGGATTGACTACATGGAAGAAAGCACCGGATGGAAGAGTTCAAAAGTCTGATACGATAGTGGCAAAGAACTATCTTTCTGATGAAGAATTGTCTCAGCTCAACGCAATAACAACAAGTTTCCTGGACCTCGCAGAATCTCGTGCAAGACGACACATCGTTACTACTATGGAGGATTGGAAGAATCGCCTGAAGCTGTTGCTTGAAACAATGGACTATGATGCTAAGAGTAGTGCAGGTAAGGTTTCGCAAGAAGAAGCCAGAGAAAAGGCTTATTCTGAGTATGAGAAATATAAGGTTATTCAAGACCGTTCCTATATCTCGGATTTCGACCGATTCAATAGTGGCAATGATGATGATACTCCATTGCTTCCATTTGATATTGATCCAAAAGAATAGGGGTTGAGTAGAGTGCTTGAATTATGTCATAGTAGTACCTTCTTATCTTATATAAGAAAAATAACGCAATGAAATGATCAAAATATTTAAAGACAATGAAAAGAATTATCGATAGTACATTAGTAATACTTTCTTTGATGTTGATCTTCGGTTGTAAGGAAAGTAAGGTGGGGCAGGGAAATCCTACCAAAGACAGCATGTCTATTGACACCGATAGTGTGATTTCGGGCAAAGTCTTTACCAAGCAAGATATTGCATCGGAAGATACGCTTAACGCTGTTATAAGAACACAATCTCCCAAGTCCAAGGATTTCGATTTTGAAGTATTTATTATGCGAGGGGAGAAAACTGTACAAATTATACCTTTCTCTTATCCAAAGGACGATATTTTTGACCCAAATGGTGGTCGGAAGGATAGCTGTTTGATGGCTGATGTGACGTTTGATGGCAATAAAGACCTGTTGGTATATTTGGGACAATTCGGAAATCAAGGTGTGGTATATTGGGATGCTTATGTTTGGAATGAAGTTAAGCAGAAGTTCTTGTTTGTTCCATCATTCCGTGAAATTCCCAATCCTACGCTTAACGAAAAAGAAAAGATTATTGAATCTTTCAGCCGTGGTTCTGCCGTTGATTATGAGTTTGGAAAATGGAAGTTCGAGAAAGGAGTGTTTGTACAAAAAGAACTTCTGTCACACCCTCCGAGAGAGTGTGAATAGTGTTATTCTCCGTTCATCACCACTTCATAGCCTCCTTAGGAAGCAACGGGATGGCTCCATAGCGTCCTAATAGATAACCCTTGCGGACATCTTCACGAGGCTTGAATTCTGCCAAGGATGTAAGATGAGACGCTCCATCCTTCCCCTTCTCGACAAACCAAACTTCATCAGCTCTGATAAGGTCGAGGTTGAGCAGGTTGCATTCATGAGTGGAGAAGATGAGCTGAGTGTCTCTTCCAGGCTCCAGTCCTGAAAAATAGCACTCTAAGATTTTCTGCGAGAGCATAGGGTGCATACTGCGGTCAATCTCGTCGATGAGATAATCAACTTCATTTTGTTTCAAATCAATGAGCATTGGGATGAAGTCAAGCAACCGGATGCTGCCATCAGATTCTTCGCTCAGATCAAAAACAACCTCTGTGCCGGAAGTAAGATTCCGGTGGACAGCCTTCTGCTTGTAAATCTCATATCCTCCGTTGGCATTTACCTCGAAAAGAAGCATTTCGCCTCCAACTGTGGCAGCCATGCTGTACGCCTTGCCGTTCTTGGCCTTGCTGAGTATGTTGTCAAGTAAATCGGAAGATAAGTTCACATCCTCTTTCTTGATTTTGTACAGGCGCACGTCTGAAATGCCCGTGTTGAAGTAGGCAAGAAGCGAGCGAGTCGTTTCCTGCAGCTCGTCATTGTTTTCAGTAAGGAAAGAAATTCCCTGCAGGTGTGTGCTTGGGAAGATGATCTTCAAGCCGTCTGCAAACCAGTTCTTGGCCATGCGTATGGTTTCAAGTCCCTTGCCGTTTCTGCGCACATACTCTGAAAGGAAGCTGGAATCAGAAGGAGTACTGTGGGCGATGAACTTCAGAAGCATGGATGTTTCTTCGTTTCCATCCACCTTGCCAAACGTGAACTCGTTGCCGTCAGCTGTAACCTTTCTTGTGAAAACTTCCTTGTCGGTACGGCTGTTGATTTCAAACAGCCATTCCTCCTTGATTCCTCCGATGGTGAACTCCATGCCATAGGCGAAGCACTTACCCTTGGTCTTGAACTCGATTTCTACCTTAGAGTTTTTCTCTTCGGTATCAGCTAGCTTGAAAGGTTCCATCTTGCTTTGCGGAAAGTTTCCATTGGCTATCTGCTGGAACAGGGCAATGGCCTTGATAACGTTGCTCTTTCCGGAAGCATTGGCTCCATAAACGATACCAGCCTTCAGCACAGAAATATCGTCACGCTTCTCTGCACGGGAAACATGAGAAGGATGTGCGTTGCTCTTACCTGCCACAAAGCTGATTTGAGTCTCATCCTTGATGGAATATATATTTTCAAATGTAGCTCTAAGTATCATAACAATGTCATTTTCTTATTAATACTGATGCAAAGATAAGCTTTTTCTTCGAAAAATGTGTTTGTTGATGTCGAATACTTGCAAAAGCGTTGCATAATTAATACAAATTAGCTGATTTATGGCCTTTTGCTTGTCAAAAGCTGTCGCTATTTGTAGAAGTTACTGGTTGTATAAAAATACATTTATCCTGCAAAAACCTCTAAAATATATCGATAAGTCGTGGAAATCTATTGAAAATCGATAGATTTCCACGACTTATCGGCATGTTTTTGCGATTTTCATCCTAATATGGATGAGTTTCCCTCTCCATTTCGTATAATTATTCTTGTATTTCAGCAAGGAAAAATAGATTCTCTCGAAATCCTTGACTATATGATAATAAACAAGTTTATTTCGGCATATATACATATATGGTTTTCTTAAACTTGTAAACTTCCTGTTTTGAGTGGTTAAAAATCGGTAGAGGTTTACTATTTGAGTTTGAAAGAACATGTATATATACATGGGTAAACTTAAACCTTAAACTTGTATGCGCCCTAAGCTTTGCCTTGGCTGCTCTTTAGCCGGTTCAGGGCTTTGCCTTCTTCTTCTTGCTGAAATTCTGTAGTCCTTCTCTTCAGTTTAGCTTGTTGCCAAGAGATATAGGTTGAGCTTGCCACTTGTCTCAGGCTTCATGCTTCTCTGATCAGCTTCCCTCTACATACAGATGCTTACCCTTGGTAGTCGTAGGTCTGATTGTTCTTTCCTTAACTTAGCCATATTCATGATGAAGTTTGAGTTTTCCTGCCAGTCTCTTGAACTTATAAGCCATCTTGCGCAACCAGTTTGCTTGAACAAACATCGAGGAGGATGCAGCTTTCCTTTACCCAACCAACTGCAGATATTTTCTATTCATCCTTTTCATTCATATTTTTGGACGAAGCATCCACACTTACTTTTTCCGCTGCAAAGTTAGTGCAAGCCACATTTCTGCAAGTACCAGGTGCCTTATTCTCTGATTTTTTTCAAAAACTTTTCCGTCTGCTGCTCATCCAAAAAACTTTTCCTGCCCAAGGGTGAAATAATTCGATAATTCCTTGCTTCCTATGTTTTCCTTGCTAACTCTGATAGCATCGTAAAAAATAAATGTTTCACTTCTAAAAATATTGAATTATGAAAAAGATGGAAAATTCTTTCGCAGTAACTGGTTTCGTAGGTAAGGATGCAAGCATCCATCAGTTTACAACAGCAAGCGTAGCTCGCTTCTCACTGGCCATCAGCCGCAATGAGAAGAATGGCGATGAAAACTCTCGCACTTCTGCCTTCATGAATGTAGAGGCTTGGCGCAAGAACGAGAACACCTCTTCATTCGACCGTCTGGTCAAGGGAGCACTCCTCACTGTAGAGGGCTACTTCAAGCCAGAGGAATGGCAGGATGCCGAGGGAGTCAAGCACAACCGAGTGATTCTCGTAGCCACCAAGTTCTATGAAGCTGTAGAGAAGGAGAACACTCCTGATTCTCAGCAGGGCAAGACCCAGAAGGATAAGTAAATTCTTCTCTCCAGATGATAGAGCGACCTTCGGGTCGCTTTTTTTGTGCTTATACTTTTCCTTGCTGAAAGGGAAGACCTGTTATAAGGAGATTCTTGCAGGATTGATAATCCCTCAGCATCTTGTCATTCACTCTTTTATTTTGTTATTTGATCCATATACCAAACCTTATCTCCCCATCCTTCGCCATAGAGAGCAGGAGAGAGGGATGCTATAAAATACTGAGCCTTGTTGTTGAGATGAGTGAGCGTAGTGGCTAACTTGAATTGCCATTCAATATCAAGTGAGTACGTAGGCTCATCTATCACTACGATGGCTTCGTTTCCATTTAGCAGGAACACTCTCAGCAAAATCAATAGAATTTGCTTTTCGCCAGAAGACAGTGCTTCTACAGGCAACACTCCAGTGTCTGTATGGACAGAGAACTTGCTGCCTTCTATTTCGATGCGTTTGCCCGTCATGGCAAAGAAATCGTTTATGACTCTCTGAAAATCAGCAACCTTGGCTTTCATTTCTATCAGCCTTTCATCTGTACTATCTATCATAGACATGCGGAGATTCATGAGTGAAGGTCCGGTCTTCATGTCATATATATAGTAATCCAACTCCTGCGATAGAGCATTGCTTGTCTTGCGCTTGTCTCTCATTGCAATGTTGTCAATGGAAGGAAGATAGATTATATGATCTTTGCTTTCTTTATCTTCAGCTAAAGATTGATATAGATTTCTCAGGAATGTGGTTTTGCCACTTCCATTGCTTCCCATAATGATATTAACATCAGAATGTGGTTGAAACTGAACGTGTAGATTGTTCCAGATTTCAACATCTATATGATTCAAGATTATCTGTTTCATACTTCAATATATTTTCCAGGATTGAATGATTCATGTTCGCCATGAAAGACATATCCTAGCTGATTTGACACACAGTTGGTATTGCCTATTTTCACATCCACGTTGTAGTGAGAGTGACCGAATATCCAATAATCTATGCCGCTATTTTTGATGTAGTCTTCCAATTCCACGGTGAAGGCACCATTGGCTTGACTGTCTGCGAACTTGGGACATTGCATCTGGAAGGACGGAACATGATGTGTGACAACTATCTTGCTTCTGGCCTTGCTGCATGAAACAGCATCTTTCAAGAAAGACAGGCATCTTTCATGTTCACGGTTGAAGTCTGCAAACGTTAGAAGATCTCCATTGAAGATGATGCGTCGGAAGTCGCTTATGACTTGTTCTGTATAGTATGCCTCCTTCAGTGGAATTTTAGACCACAATGTTGATATGAAGAGGTCGATGTCTCCTATGTGTACAACAGCATTGTAATAGCTGTGAACATTGGGACGTATTTCAAGACAATAGCCATCGTTAAGCTTGGCAATGTCATAGTATTTGTAGAACTCATGGTTGCCCATGCAGGCTATGACTTGCTGATAGTTCTCGGAAGCCCAGTCCCAGAAGGGATGCTTGGAATAGTTCTCGTCTCCCAGGTAGCCGATGTCTCCAGCCAGAACTAGAATATCACCTGTTACTTGCAGGGGATTCTCCTTCAGGAATCTCCAGTTGTCGGCAAATTCCAGGTGGAGGTCAGATGCATATTGTATTTTCATAATTGTTCTGTTGTAAATAAATCGTCTAATTGTTCCAATAAAGCCTCGATGAATGATGAATTCTGATCAAGAGCTCTGGCAAGAGGTTCAGACAGTTTGTCCCAATCGTTTCTGATTGAGGAGACAAATTCTTTTATACAAGCAACAATCGGTTCTGGAGCAGTGATCTCGCTGTTTTCCATGATGACCACATTCTTCAGAACATCAGACCGGTGCTTCTTGATGTCTTTACTGTTGACATGCTTTCCGTTAGCTTTGTCTTGTAACAGATTGAGATAAGCACGTGCTTTCAGAGCTATGAGTGCAGCAGAATCCGCATGGCGAATCCCATTGGTCAGTTTGCTGTGCTGGATGGTGAAGTGATAGAAATCATCATCTATGATGATTGCACTGAGACTTGATGTTTCCTCATCAATCGGAAGTGGTTCTATAGTCAGTCCCTTTGGCTCACCAAGAATGTCAGGATGCCGTGAGAGCAGTTCTATCATTTCTGGATAGTCTGGTTTTCCATTGACAAAACGATACAGTTCGTATTTTGGTGTTTCACCTTCCTCCTGCTTGCGTCTTTCCGGACGATAACCGCCTTCCCGTACGAATTGCCAAAAATGCTCAGCAAAGTCAGCAGTCATCTTTTCCACAACAACTATCATATCAATATCGTGGGTTGCACGCGGACGTACTATTGTTCCAGTCATGGTGATGTCACAGGCAGTTCCACCGATGATGACGTAGTTATCTGAATAGGCTTCAAAAGCCTCACGAAATTTCTCTAATCCTTCCATTCTATTTCATTCATTAAACGTTCAACTTCGCCTTCCACTCGTGGGTCTTCATCCTCACTCAGTGAAATGGCCAATGATAATCTGTCCACCCATTCGGCTTTGGTACCAATGGCGGTGACAGGTGGGTATTTCCATGCCTCAATGATGATGTTGCCATCAAATTCGTTAGGACGCACCAAGGCTCCTGATGATTTGAATTCCCGGAGTTGTTTGACTGGCATCATGATCATCCTTTCTGAATCAGGATTCAGCCATGTATAATGTGCAAGTGCATTGATTCCGCATCTTGGGAAAGAATCGTTAGAAAGCAGATCGTCACAGAAGATGCGTTCTTCTACAGGATTGAGAAGGTAAGGCTGGGCTTGTTTCCACAGTTCCTTTCCCTTCTTGTCGAAGTGAACGACCTTTCGCTTAGATCCATCGGATACTTTCTGGCAAAGTCCCAAGTCTTCAAGGCAGGTTATTCCAAGCGTAATGCTTGCATAGGAATATGGAATCTTATCCTCCATGTCACGTGCAGCCAATCCTTCAATACTCTCTATCTGCAGATGATAGAGAAGCAGGTATTGGGCTACTGGTGACAGAGCCTTAGCCTGTTTGGTCTTGCGGATGCGCTCATTAGCCAGAAGCATAGGCAAATGAACGTATTTGTCCGAGACAATGAAATAAACATCTTTGTCTATGAGTCTCTGCCTTTCATAAGCTGGGCAGGTTGGCAGAAGGAATACGACAGGAAGCTGGAACAGTGAAGCGAGATTGCTTGCTGTAATGGCCAAACTTCGTGGTGGAGCTACCTTTCCTTTAGGTTCGGCGAAAAGTAAGGACATACCGTGGTATTCGCCATCGAAGAACTTGTATGCAAGTGAATCTCCAATGGTGACACCTTTCATCTGCGCCTTCTTCCGTTCTTGCAGCTGTATAGGTCTTCCTAATATGATGACATCATTTCTCATTTTAATCATTCTGCTTCATTTTAATATCCTATTAAAACGATGCAAATATATTAAAATAAACTGGTAATACCAAAGTTTTTTGCATTTTTTATGCAGAAAGGTTAAAATGTATGCAAAAACCAGATTTTCTTTGAGATAAACATGGTTTTTCCCAAATAAAATAGTATTTTTGTACTTACATAAATATACGTAAAATATAAGATAGAGCCGTGATGCGGCTTAGCAATATAGTAACAATGAAATATATTTGGTTGATTATCTTTCTGATATTGCCGATAGTCGGTGTTCTTTATACCGCTTGGCGAATGTGGCATTTACTGCCTTTTTCCATTGCCATGAAATGGGTGGCAGTGGGAGTTTTAGTTGTATGGTTCAGCACCATATTCATCGCCTTTTCGGGAGCGTTAGAGAAAATGCCACTTTTTGCGGCAACTGCAGTTTATGAAGTGAGCTTTTCCTTTATCTTCATCCTGTTGTATCTGGTGATGCTGTTCCTCGTGCTCGACGTTGGCCGTCTTGTTCATATTGTGCCTAAAGCTTGGCTCTTTGACAATGGCTATACTTCCATCGGCATTTTTGCCTTCATGCTGCTGATTTTCGGCTATGGCAGCATACACTATAATAATAAGGTGAGAGAACAGATAGATATCAAGACTGGTAAGGCTATCAGCTTAGATAAGAAGAGTACTAAGATAGTACTCCTTAGCGATCTTCATCTCGGTTATCACAACCGCCGTTCTGACTTCAGGAAATGGGTGGACATGATCAATGCTGAGCAGCCCGACCTCATATTGATAGCTGGAGACATCATAGACAACAGCGTCCGTCCTTTGATGGAAGAGAACGTAGCTGAAGAGTTTCATCGTCTGAAAGCCCCTGTCTATGCTTGTCTTGGTAACCATGAGTATTACAGCAACCAACCAAAGGCAAGGCGATTTTATCGTGAAGCTGGCATTACGTTGCTGCAGGATAGTGTGGCAAAGGTAGGTAATCTGTGCATCATCGGCAGGGATGACCGCACGAATATACAGCGTAAATCCCTGGCTATGATTATGGAAGAGGCAAGAAAGAAGGGCTTTGTTTCTGACTTGTGTCATGGGAAATCTTCGGATGAGTTTTTCATTCTTCTCGACCACCAGCCTTATCATTTGGAAGAGGCAGAACAAAACGGCATTGACTTCCAGTTTAGTGGTCACACCCATCACGGACAGGTTTGGCCTGTCTCCTGGGTTACCGATGCTTTATACGAGAAAGCCTATGGCTCACTTCAAAAAGGAAACACCCAATACTACATCAGTTCGGGTTTGGGAATCTGGGGTGGAAAATTCCGCATTGGCACTCAGTCAGAATATGTAGTGCTGACAATTGAGCATAAGTAAAATATAAAATCAGTGTATTTATAAAGAGCGGCCTTCGGGTCGCTTTTTTTTTATGCTTATACTTTTCCTTGCTGAAAAGATAGTCTTGTTATAGGAGGATTTCATTCATCGACTTCTGGGAATCGGTAAGAATTCTGTTGCGAAGGTAACGGTTCTGTCTTATCTTTACAAGGTCAGGGCGTTGCTTTGCTGAAAAATCTCCACACCTTTCGGGTAGTATTTTGCAGACAAAACCTTGTATGGATAGCCATAACACCTTCTGGATGCAACATAATTTTTAACCATCCCAGAAGTAGTTGATCTACGAAAGGGAGATAAAATCAGATGGCATTATGACAACAATGAAATCAATTCTCAGCCGACTAACCCAGGCGGTGAACGGCACAGACAAGGAACTCTTCAGTGAGCAGGAGTTGAACAAGTTTGCTTCATTCTATCTTGACAAGTGGGATGAAAATACAAGCGAGGACGTGGTGGCAGAGTCCTTTGTGGACTATTGGTGGAACACCGACAGGGCTTGCAGACGATGCTCGGAATGTGGCAAGCTGATGCGTGAGGGTTATTGCGCTGACATGGGAGTAGCCTACTATTGCAGCAAGGAATGTCTGCATAGCGACTTCACAGATGAGGAATGGGCAGAGGAATGTGAATCCAACGACCAGAGTTATTATACAGAATGGTAATCAAATAAATATACAAGACAATGGCAAATCAGGCAACAACAACCTATAAGGTTACAGGAACCCAAAAGGCAGTAAGCAACCTTTGGAACACCCTTCAGTGCATGGAGGTGAACAGCAGGAACATCTGGCTGGATGACCTTGCCAAGCACTATGGAATCGACTATCAGAAGAAGCACATCTGTGTGCGTGGGCACATCTACTGGGCAGAGTATGAGGAGGATGAAGATACCAGTCTGCTTTCCTTCGAGACCGAAACTGCCTGGGACGCTTGCAATGACCTCTTCTTTGAGATAAACCGACTCCTGGATGATGAACTGAGCATTTCCTACCGATGCTGCGAGTGTGGATGTGAGGTCTATTACACCCACGATGAAGGCGATTATTTTCCCGAAGAATGCTGTGTCAGCGCATCCGGCGAACCATTCGAGGATTGTTGCGATGATGTTTACGGCACTATTGGGGAAGCCATCAAGGAATGGACATCCAAGACCGGTATTGAGCAGGGAGAGCGAACCGATGAGCAGATGATGGACTTCATCAATGAATATGAGTATGAGGACGATGACACCTATTTCTACATCAGAACCTTCACATTTGAATAAATGACACATCAAATCCTGACGTTTCCCCTGACACTTTGGGTTGTTAGGGGAAGCGTGAAGGAACTCTCGCCAGATACCCGTACCTTTGTACACGTTAATACATGTAGTCACGTACACGTGGAGCCATGTACACATGAATACGTTAATACATATATACAAAAGAATTTATATTATGTCATTGAAAATCATTACATTCGCCAATCATAAAGGTGGCGTTTCTAAGACCACCTCTACAGCCTCCGTCGGGGCTTGTATGGCACGTATGGGCAAGAAAGTCCTGCTCATAGACCTTGACGGTCAGGCAAATCTTACCCTGTATTTCATCCCGAATGAAGATGAGGTGCAGGCAAGCATCTTTGACACTCTGGTTGATGGCGTACCCCTGCCAGTGAAGCACATCAGGGAGAACCTCGACCTCGTTCCTTCCTCCCTCGAAATGGCAAGTGCAGAGATTGCCTTGACCAATCTCCTGGCAAGAGAACAGCTGCTGAGCCGACTGCTCGAACCCGTGAAGCAGAACTATGACTACATTCTCATAGACTGTCCTCCATCTTTGGGAATCGTTACGACAAATGCTTTCCTTGCAGCTGATGAAATTATCGTTCCGATGACTTCCGAACTGCTTCCTCTGAAAGGAATGAGGATGCTCGATTCCTTTGTCTCGACCTTGCAGCGAGTGAAGCCGAACCTCAGACTGGGTGGAGTCTTTATCGCCAGATTCAACCATCGCAAATTGAACAAGGTGGTTGAGCAAGCCGTGAAGTCCCGTTACGAGACTATCACCATGCAGACTCGCATTCGTGAAAACATCGCCCTGGCAGAATCGGCAGGCAGTGGTCAGAGCATCTTCGAGTACGACCCTCAGTCGAACGGAGCGAAGGATTATCAGGCATTGACAGAAGAAATTATTTCACGTAATCAGTAAAGACTATGGCAAAGAAGAATATGGACATTCTGCTTGGCAACATTCTCGGTAAGGCTGCCATTCATCCGCAGGACAGATTTGACAAGTCTCCTGGGAATCCTCAGGAGCAACAGATTTCTGCTCCCAACCCTCAGACAGAGAGCGATTCGCCTGATGAAGACCCTTGGCGACATTTCTCCTTTATCTGCTCAAAGGAACTCGTTGACAAGGTTCAGACCATCGCCCGAAAGGAAGGCTTTACCATCCGCTCGTTCATGGAATACGTCATGAAACAAGGTGTTGAAGCTTATGAGTCGAAATATGGTAAGGTCAAGAAAATCAGGACTAAAACCATCCGGGAAGTCATGTAGAATGTGTGGACGTGTAGCCATGTACACATGAATACAATGATACACGTGTACGTTGATACATATATACATATAGAAGTTGATACATGTCCACATGTGGATATGAATACAATGAAATTAAATAACATCAAAAACGAAAAGTCATGAAAATGAAAAAGTATCTTTCAATCGCCATTCTCCTTATGATACCTCAGTTCGGGATAATAAGCTCTGTCTAAAGGCTTTATCATGTATTTATAT